>JAAERL010000303.1 GCA_024230435.1 Desulfobacteraceae bacterium | reverse complement strand
TTTATCTCAGGTGATTGACACCAATGGCAACTACATGAGCATAAGCTACACTCAAGATCAAGGACAGGTTTACCCAAGTCATATTGACTATACAGGCAACATGAACAGCGGCCTGAAACCGTCAAATCGGGTGATGTTCAAATATGACAGCAGCGACCGGGCCGATCCCCAAATCAGTTATGAATCCAAATTTGCAGTTACAACCGCAAAACGTTTAGCCTCTATTAAAACATATGCTTACACCAAATCACCGCGCGACACCCTGGCTTTGGAATACCGTTTAGAACATGAACCAATCGGGGATAGCTGGCACTCTTTATTGACCAAAATTAATATCTTCGGCTCTGATGGCGACACGAGATTACCTGGCTACAGTTTTTCATACAGTCAAGGCTCGAGCGGCGCCACAATTGCCGGAAAAAAATCGATCGATATCATTTCCAATTCTGGATTTTTAACGGCGCCGACACAAAGCCATTTGGTTGATGTCAACGGCGATAATCGGGATGATTTGGTGGTTGTTCGCGCACATTATGCTACAGTCCGTTATTCATTAGGCGATGGATCATTCTCAGAAAATGAAATAACAACGCGGCTTAAATCCCTGCATAGTAATAATATTGCGTTTAGGTCTTATCTTTCAGACATAAACGGAGATGCCCTGCCGGACTTAATCGTATGCCGCGAAGGCATATCCACTCTTTACGGTGAAAGAAATTATGCCGATTTTTATTTCTCAAACGGTGATGGTACTTTTTCCTATACAAAAAGTTCAGACGACCATAGCGAGTATGAGTATTATTTTGATAAGGATAATGCGAAGGGCGACATCGGTTTTATTGATTTTAACAAAGATGGATATAGCGATATCTATCGTCATCATTTAAGCAATGCTGTTCGTAGTTCCGGTTACTACATAAAACGTAGCTATATACGCTACGGGGATGGCCAGGGAAATTTTGGTCCATCTATTAAAACCAACGGGCTACCCTCTTCTAATTATGGAAAAGGAATTTTCCGTTATTTTGCCGATGTAAATGGTGATGGCTATCCGGATGTTATCGATTTTCACGAAAATGCAAAGAAAAATTGGAACGGTACTAGAGAATTTACAACCTACTTGGGCAATGGAACTGCCAACTTTAGTAAAGTTGGAGTTGAAATATTTGTGAAACCCGCGGATTATAAAATATTCAATAACTGGAAATTCAGTAATATTAGCTTTAAAGATGTCAATAATGACCATCGAGCAGATTTAATCCTATCTATATCCTATGGTTATCCAAACAAACAAGCAAATAAAATTTTTACTTATATATCTGATGGTATGGGAAAATATTATATACATGATACCCGAAAAAAGATTGTTGATGAAAAATCTTTTAAAGGTTACAATCACAAGCCAGATATAACTGGCCATATGGCTGATTTGAATGGTGATGGTATTTCCGAGTTCTGTATTATTACTGAATCAGCAACTATAACAGAATCGCTGGAAAGTGGGAGCATAACATATAGATTTAAAGGCAATGTAATAACGAACCTTAGCAAAGGCGATGCTCCTTTCGATCTGATGACAGAAGCCATCAGCCCCAGTGGATCAAAGCTAACCTATACTTACCGTCGATCCAGTGAAGTAACGAATCACTATTTTCTGCCATTTATCGTATACACCGTGTCATCTGTCACTACGGACGACGGGGTCCGCAGCGAAACATCAAAAAGCGACTTTGAACAC
>JAAERL010000302.1 GCA_024230435.1 Desulfobacteraceae bacterium | reverse complement strand
TTAATTTTGGAAATTAAAAAATTCGGTGGTACCATTTAGAAACGTCAAAAAGAACTTTTCGATCGAAAACCTTAAAAAAATATGAAAAAGAACGAATGTCCCAAGTTCTGACTCTAAATGAGATAAAAATACCGGTATTAACCAACAAGAAATGCAATAGACATTGAGACGCAGCAGCTGCAAGCCTCGCAATTGACTAGTATCATAGGGTTGCTTTGCTTCAAAATATGGATTTCCCATTCCCACAAGGGGACAATCATACTCACTCCACATTTTTTGAAAGCTAATGTCAAGGCGAGTAATTTGAGCCATAATAGGGGCCCAGAAACCCTTGGATTTGGGCGTGAAAGAGGATGTAAAGATGTCAGGAAGAGATTTAGATATCACTTCCATGTCATCTGATGGGTTTAGGTGAAATGATCACAATAATTCTCTCATCTCATTTTTGGACACTATCACATAGGAGCTTAAGATAAACATGATTGTATTGGCTAAATACTTGAGATGACATACCTTACCCCAAAATGAATCCTTTCTGACAAAAATAATCTCATCTGATTCGGCGATCAATTTGCGTACAAGGTTTGGTCAACCCAGATCATTTTTTGGC
>JAAERL010000301.1 GCA_024230435.1 Desulfobacteraceae bacterium | reverse complement strand
CACCCATCATATACCAGACAATCCAATATATATCACCAAACCCTCCTCTACCACGATCCCGATGCGCTGATGCGCGGTGGGGGCGTGTGGGCCGAGTCGGCGAAGGCGCTGAAGACAATGGATGATTTTGTAGCCCAGCACCCTAAACTGGCAAGTCTATTGCCAAATGCAGGCACCGCAGCTGTAGTGGCTATGTTGCTCAAGGACCCGCGCGTAAAAGGAGGAGTAGCCGCAGGAGCTGTAGTCGTATCCAGCTACTTGATAGCCAACTACGGCTACGATAAGCTCATGCAGCTGGCCGAAGGCAGCTTAGAGCAGCAAAAAGAGAACTTGGCGACATTCTTCGTGAACCATGACAAAGACATCACGCAAGAACAAGCCGATTATTTAGCTAACTTCACCATCAACCTACTCACCGACGTAGGTGGCCGCATGATCTTCCACCAAGTGGCGGCCCAAGGGTTTAATAAGGTGAGGAAGGCAGGGAAAGTGGCGAAGGGGGCTGTTAAGGGCAGTGGGAAGCAAAAAGGTGTTGCTCAGAAGGCAAGCACCTTTTTAAAGTTTAGAAGTAACGAAGCAGGTATACATTTCTCTGAACATGGCAACAGTGTCATGGTTGCTTTGGGTAAGAAATCGTACAGTCTTGTCAATTATTTAGATGATGCTAACCATGTGATAAGACATGGAACTTTTGTGCCCGAACTTAATGGATACGTAAAACTCATTGGAGGACAAGGAAGTGCCAAATTTGGATTTGTGGGTCTCAATAGGGCCACTAGACATATCACTACCTTCCATATAAAAACTGCAAAAGAGTTAGCTAAAAAAGCACCAAGCTTAGAAATAAGTCTCTAACATATGGTAAGTGTCAAAGAGATAAAATGGATATCGAAAGAAGCCCTTGAAGCGGAAGTGATTATTACAGATGGTCAGTTTGAGCTGCTTTGTTTTAGTCACCCATTCGAGAAGAAAAAAGGAGAACAACTAACGGAGCCTTTGACTGCGCTTGACCCTGACAAAATCGTAAAGTTAGGAACCCCTAGTTCACACATAGAGAAGTTGGGTAACACTTTTGATTATCTAATTGCAGGCAAACTAATAAGAAAAAAATCAGGTTATATGAGACTAGGAGACATTATTATTGAAATTGATAGCCATGCTATCCCAGGTGACATTAAAGAGGATGACTATATATCTTTTAGATGCAATAGACTAGATATCTATTAAGAATTTTTCTAGCCATAGGCAAAGGAGTACCCAATGTTTCGATCCCAAGTGCCTTAATTTCAGGGTGCCCGGTACTTTCCGAGAATCTAAGGGAACTTGGGAGTTAGTTGTGGATCCTGAGAGCAAAACTATTTATCACTTCCTTTTTAGGCCTATAAAATGAGATTTGAAATCGTGGACACCGGTGGAGCATATATCCATCATGACTATGTTACAAGGTATATCGTCGAGGACTTTAGCTTTGCACACGAACGCAAAAACCATTTCCATGATTTTTCTTTAACGGTGAATACAATCGAGTTGGATATAGATAATGATTTTCTTCTATGTGGTGTTGGCGGGTATGACCCTTATTTAGGTTGGGAGCGTATTCACGTTGCACCACCTTTTTTTGGGAAGGGAGGTGTACGCGCACTCATTGACTTTGATTACGTGCCAGGAGGAGCATATGGTATAAATAATCAAGTATGGCCTGAATACATTAATGTAAAATCTGGATGGGTTT
>JAAERL010000300.1 GCA_024230435.1 Desulfobacteraceae bacterium | reverse complement strand
GGTTATGAGAGGGCTCACGGAAAATGTCCTTTCTTAGTCAATATTAAGAGTTAGAGGCTAATTTTTGGCTAAAATTAAAGCTGGAATGAAGCCGCATTCCGTGAAGTCATCCATAATCAAAAATCCGCGATTTTTGGGGATCATCTTGCAGCCAGAAAATGCAGATAAGTGCCAAAAATGTGTACCGTTGTTGAGGGGACATAGTCATAGCCAAGATCTATTGCTTGACCCACTTTTTTTCTGTCTGAGTGAGATCAGATGGGTCCAAGGAGTTCATATCTTCCCTCAAATGCATGTCAGGTCCTCTCATTGGCGGGTTTGATTTTTGAGTTGTTCGGGCTTAAATCACCATGAGCGGTACCTTCCTCTGGCCACCACCCCAGGGGAGCAGGTACATTGTCAATTTATGCCAGAAAAGTGTAAGAATACGTTGAAACAAGCAACAGGAGGGTGTGTACCAAGTTTTCTGGCTATAGTACTTGGTTGGACCTCAAACATTGGGTTGTCATCTGGGTTGCAAAGGATGATTTGGGCCCTGGTGACTGCCAAAAATGCCACACGTCCACCCCCATGATGCCATCAGAATTTCAAAATTTTATGTGGAGGTGGCCTAGAAATAGGTTTGGCCCAGCATGGGTGGCCTCTTCAGCCAAAATTGTAATAATAGCATGGGGTGGGATGGAGGGCCAGAGAAAGTTCACAAAAGTGGCGACTAAAGGGGTTTGAAGGG
>JAAERL010000299.1 GCA_024230435.1 Desulfobacteraceae bacterium | reverse complement strand
GTATTTCAGCCATCACAAAATGCCATATTTCCGTGGAAATAAAAACATAAAATAAGACTGTACCTGTATTTCTGTTTGAAGTCACGTGGCCAATCTGGGACCACTAGTGATTCATACCCCCCATCACTTTCCTCGGCATAGTGGGGTCAATGCTCGTTTCGCCATTGGCACAAACAGCTAGTCTCTCTTCTCCTTTCGTTTTGATCCACCTTATTCAGGCAGCATTGATTGTTATTGAACGGATATTCAAAAGCAATTACAAATTCTAACCCCCAGGTTCTGACATCATTGATTATCTAGTGTTTGCCCTATTTCTCTATGCCACCAGGCTGAATTGCCTGACAATTAGCCTTAGTTTGATCTGGACTGTCAATCTTTTAATTTGGCGCTAATCCTCAGCGATTATGCCGAGATTCCGCTTCTTCGTTATTTTCCATAGTTATTTCGCCCATTTCCTCGCATTCTTGACTGTTTTCAACTTTTTCCACTTTATTCGATTCCAAAAGTCGCCCAATTTTTCACTGTGACTAGATGCAACAGCATGTGAGCAATGTGAGACAGGTAGAATTTTAATTAATCGTGCCTTCTCCATTCAACTTTCT
>JAAERL010000298.1 GCA_024230435.1 Desulfobacteraceae bacterium | reverse complement strand
GCACACCCAGACAATGCAATAAGTTCTGAAACTGGAGCTTTGAAACGAAGCCTAAATGCATGATCGATGGGGAGCTCAAAAATATGCAGGAGAATAAAAAACCAAACAAAGATTACCCAACGGGGTATACTGCTACACCGCAATGGAAACGGTGGTCATATACATATAAATACTATATATGACCAAGTAAACAACCAAACTCATATTATTCCTGCCGGGCAATATTATATGACCACATTTGAACCAACTTCAAGAGTTTCACAATATATGACTAAAATGCACCTATATAACCAAAAATATGGCAACAAGACTTAAATGTACCTATACAAACAAAAATATGGTTACAAAATCACGACAAAATGTAGTAACTCCCCCAACCTACCCGTGGTATGAGTGTATTTTCCATGATTTAAAACCTAGTAACTGGTATCTAGGTAATAGTAAAATTTGGTAGTTTGTCTACCTAAATTTGAGACAATTCCTACCTTAAATAACAAGAAAATACATATATAACCAAAAAAATACATATATAACCAAAAATCTACAGAAATTGGCACACAGGGCCATTGGTATGCCGGTATTGCAGCATGCTACGCACCACACACAACATGCACAACACATAACGTTCATTTTCATTTTTCATTCATATCGTCTTCATTATTTTCACTTTTCATTTTTCGTGTTTGGTGACAACAGATGTGTTGCGGCGGATTGGTGAGTCCGTGAATTTGTTATTTCTTTATTCTGGCCCACCCGTGTCTATCAATTAATATTCTCACCTCAGAAGTAGGCAGTGGGGGCAGCGGGGGAGGGGACGTCAGAGGCAACAACGGCAGCACAACGGAGCATATAAGTCAGTGACTTATAATTACTTCTTTATTTATTCCCGCACCGCGTCTCTCATTTAATTTTCTCCCTCCTTGCCTCACTATCAGACTGGCGTAGACGACAATCAAGAGGTAGGCGGTGGCGGCGGCGAGCGAGGGGATGGTAGATGTGACGACGGTGGTGCGGCTGGGGTGATGTAAGTCGTTGCTTATTATATTTCTTATTTTTCCCCAATCTTGCCTTTAATTAATCTTCTCTCCTATCGCCTCACCCTCAGGCTAGCGGCGTCAGAGATTGAGAGGTATAGGCGGCAGAGGCAGAGGTGACGAGGGTGGTAGCGGGTGAATAATCT
>JAAERL010000297.1 GCA_024230435.1 Desulfobacteraceae bacterium | reverse complement strand
GCGGAAAGGAGTTGTTAGTTAAACTAGGAAAGGAACTTGTCCATAATTTGTATGAGAATTACTCAGGACTGGACGATAATAAACAATTTGCAAAGACCATTTGCGAAGAGTTAAAATTGGACGTAAATAAATGGCTGGATATGAAAGTAATACCTGCCATGGACTATACCCCAATCAAGACGACTGAAAATATAGATGAAGCCGTCTGGAGTGAAGCAGAAATAGGAGTGAAGAGAATTATTCGCCTATTCGGATCCGCACTCAAAGAAATGAACATTAGATCAGATCTGAAGGAAAAGGAGAAAGCCATCCTTCAGTATATTGAAGAAGATGCCGTAATTGAAAAGGGAGAGGAAATGGCAGTTGAATTTGAAAAAACTAACACCGACCAAGCCGCTCTCGAAATGATAACTAGTCTGACGAAGAAAGTTACTCAATTAGAAAAGCTAACGAAGAACCAATCGGTAAAAGAAGGCCGAGGGGCGAACAACAACAGCGCCTCGTTAAAAAAGCAAAAAGCAAAGAAACTAGCCGAGAAGAAAGCACGAGCGAAAGCAAAAAAAGAAAAAGCAAGGAATCAGCGCAGCAACAGCCAAGAAAGAAGAAATTCGGACACCGCCAGCAGCAACGATACAAACAACGGCAACTCAAGCTCCAACAACAGGAACAAGAACAGGAACAGAAACAATGGGAACAATCAAGGAAATCGTTCCAGATCAAGGCAGCAAAAGAAGTAAAATCAAACTATGGTTTTGCCCCAAATATTAAACTGTCCGCGAAGAAAAATGCGAAAGCAATGCTCCTCAATACCCCTATCTCTCTGCTGATCAGCCGCCCTAAAAAAGCAGCTTTTCACAATCTATGCCTGCCCGATGTTAAAATCCCCGTATATGTAAAATCACTACTTGGACTAAACCTCAATTTCTGCCCCCAACCAACAAAATCATCATCACACAAACAAGTTAGCCTTGATAGACTAAGAAAAGATCTATATACTCGAATATTATTTGCGAATGAAGAAAAAAATGATGAGAACTCTGATGATAAAGATCTTGGCCTTCGTTGCAAAAACGAAGAATGGAATCCTCCAGAGCCCCAACCGGAGCTAAGCGAAAGGTGTAATAATTTCATTACTGCACTTAACTCCCGGTTCCAAAAATCAAGAAAATGCCAATCCAATCTCCTACCAACCCAACTAGCAGCGCTAAAATGGCTTGAAGATAACCCCCAATTGATTGTCTTCAACGCCGATAAAAATCTTGGTCCGTGTATTATCGAAAGAGAAAGATACCTGGATCTAGCACTGAGAGACCATCTTGGCGATAAAAATACCTATCGTCAGCTGAATGAAGCTGAAGCAAAAACTCGTCTCAAGAGCATGATGGGAACCATTGACAGTTTCGTAAAAGTCTTTGGAAAGAAGATTGGTCCTAATAATACTAAATATATAATTAGGAAACTCAGCCAAGTCAATCTAAAAAATGCTGCAGCAAGATTCTATCTCACTGCAAAAATTCACAAGACCCCATTAAAAACCCGCCCCATTGTATCCACATGTGGCGGTCTCCTTGAAGGAATCGCAAAATATACCGACCGAGTCCTGCAACATATCATCAAGCACCTGCCATATGTCGCTACCAGTTCAAAAGAAGTTGTCCGCGATTTATGTGCAAAGAAGTGGCCTAGCCAAACAAGACTTTTCACTTGGGATGCAGTGTCTATGTACACCAACATCCACCTTGATCATGCATGGCCAGTGATCAAGAACTTTCTAAATCATGATGTTCTTGGAAAAAATATTGTCCTCCAAGAAAAAATCTCAGTCGATGCACTTGGCGCCGCACTTGAAATCATCATGAAAAATAGCCTATTTCAATTTGGAGATAGCTTCTGGTTACAGCTATCCGGTACCAGCATGGGAACACCGCCGGCACCGCCATATGCAACGCTATATTACTGCATCCATGAAATGGCAATAATCCACCAATTTGAAGAAATATCGTATCACAAACGATATATTGATGATGGTGGCTCACTCTGGACATCAATGAGTGAGAATAGGGAAGATGATGACCGTCGCTGGTCTGAATTCAAAGCCCTAGCGAATGACTTTGGAACTGATCATGAATTTTTCCAAGGCAACGAAAAGCAGAGACCACTAGTTTGGGAATTCTCAGAACGTGAAAACTCTGCTATCTTCCTAGATTTAAATCTGAGAATCGCCAATGGAATAATCTCCTCTACCATATACGAGAAAAAACTAAACCTTTATCTCTATATCCCCCCTCATTCGTGCCATCCACCAGGAGTATTAAAAGGTCTAATCTACGGTGCTATACTACGAGTCAAATCGCTATGCACTTCAGAAAATGACTATATCCCTGCCATCCAACGGACTTTTGATCGTCTCCTTGTCAGAGGCTACGAACGAGAAGCCATCCTACCTATCTTTTTGCAAGCAATCAAATCCATAATGTCAAATACAAGTATGGATAGAACCGCCGCCAAAAGTAACGATGAAAATCCCAAACCAATTCGCCTACATCTACCATTCAACAAAGCTGATCCGTCATCGAGATGGCTCCGCAGTCAATTTGAACTGACAATGTTGGCACCACCCAATAATAAACCCATTAAAAATATCACCGCAAATCATCGTTTTCCCGGCCCAGTAGATTTTGAACGCATCACTACCTGCTACCACAAACAAAAAAGCCTCCGCAATATACTCGCACCTCGGAAGCTTCGATTAGGTGATGGATTCAGCGTAAAAGAATACCTGAATCCAAAAATTAACACGTAAGTATGAATCAGCCCTGCAACTTGACTGCGCAAGTTATTTCCGCTGCAGGGCAAAAATTCATTTTATACTAGTTAATGCAACAGCTTCGCTGTGCATTAACTAGTATAAAAATGATTTTTTTTTCACCTCTTATGATTTTTCGTGAGAATCTCATCTTAAGAAATTTTCTTGAGATCTCTTAAAAACGAAATCTTAGTTATCAGATATGTCATTTCTAAGTCATGAATGAAGCTGAACTCATGACTGATGACATTGGCAATACCTTCATCGGAACGTTTCGAAATGATTCCAAATTTTAGAATTGCCTTAAAACCCGTTTGCGACCCATTTGAAGCTGAATGAAGACCAGGGCAAAGGTCGAAACAGTAGTCATCACATTGTTTTTCAACACGCAACAAACTAAACTAAATACAACTAGTTTTTAAAAAGACTACTGGACAATTCATCACTGCTTCTATTTTATTACTACTACAACATCATCACAAACGAATACTATGAACGCGCATTTCGATTCCAACCCTCCGTCCAAGAGACAAAGGTCTGTTAGTAGCGGCTCCGCCGCTACTAACAACAGCGGCTCCGCCGCTGTTCGACGCGTTAGCTTCGCTAACGCATCAATGACCTCATCTACGGCCTCTTCTGACTCCGTAAATGATCGTATCCAGCATCTTCAATCGAGTGGGAAACCACTCGATAAATTTAAAGCAACAATGCTGAAAATGAAGAACACGAATTGTAACTTGATCGAAAAAGCGCTCCAGCCCAGCCTTGAAACAGCAATCGATTTATTCCTATCAGAATTTCCATCGCTAATTAGCAGCTACCAACTAGCTGTAGAGAGAAAGAAAAAGCTCTCTGCACCTGACTACACTCCAAGATCAATTCTCACAAAATTGAAGCTTACCGGTTCAGACCCCGAAGTGGAGGAAAGTGATGACTTTATTTCCCTCACAAGGCAGTTTGAAGCGACTAAGTTAAGAGCACAGACCAAATTCACCAATGGTTTTATCGCCGTTGCTGAACTCAATTGTAACGTAGCGCTAAAAAGAATCCATTCCAAGCTGCATGACTTCACTTGCAAGATAGCCATCGCACACCTAACTATGCATACAACCCTGAGCGGAAAGGAGTTGTTAGTTAAACTAGGAAAGGAACTTGTCCATAATTTGTATGAGAATTACTGAGGACTGGACGATAATAAACAATTTGCAAAG
>JAAERL010000296.1 GCA_024230435.1 Desulfobacteraceae bacterium | reverse complement strand
GCTAAAGCGACGTAAAGGTAAAACAAAGCTCCAAAACGACCTTTTAAATAGATCCATTAGGCAGTTCTACCGCCTGAATTTACATAAAATTTGTATTGCACCGACTTAACTCAATCACGCAGGGTTGTCTTTGCATTTTCATATTAGGTGGAAGCGGGGATAGATGTCACATCGATTAGAAGATAGGCTTTACATATATACATTCGAATTTCATTATGGGTGTTCGCCGCCGGGAGCTATGAAGTTTGGTTTTGAATCTTCAATTGAACGGTTTTTAGATGAGCTTGCCGGTTTTTCGCAAAACAGGGATACTTTTAAAAATATCCATTTTGCACATACCCACAACATCGGCGCTGGATGGGCTGAAATTCGCTCTACTCTGGCCAAGCTGATAGAACAAAGTACGTTGTCAGTTATTCAGACTCCTAAACCAAAGCCCAAGAAAAAGAAAAGATCCCTTTTTGATGATGATACCGGCAAGCCTTCAAAAAAACGGCAATGGGGGTTCAGTTCTGAAGATGATGAAACCTCGACCCGATACGCCGCATTAGGCTCATTTAATTTAACAGCGGATCACGTCAAAATGATGCCAATGGCGTCCAAGTCCGGGACCGCCTCTGAAATTACAGCGCCGGTTGAAAACAAACCGCTTGAATCCCCGGACGAATTTGAAAAGCGGCATGCAAAAGAACAAGCTGAACGTCAGGAGATTTACGACCATGTAGATATTTCCTACCGGTATGCTGATGAAATGCCTGTTGCAGGGGCTCAATTCAAAGTTCACGATCAATCGAACAAAGTGGTGGCAAAAGGAAAAATTGGTTCTGAGACCTATACCCGCCAAGAAGTACCAAAATCAACCGCCAATGTGACAGTCGAGCTTTTTGGTGATCCGAAAATTGTAGAATACACTATCCAACCCAAACCAAATTCTGAGTTAGATAAAGAACAACCCGGCTGGCTGAAAAGAATGTGGCCTGACGTAGAGGCGGCCGGCTCTGCTGGCTGGCAAACACTGCACAGCGAGTTTAGCGAGAATCCCTCCTTCGGTCAGATTATCACCAACACAATCATAGCCAATATTCCGGCTGTAGATGATAAAAGCGACATCTCGGAGACAGCCGCCAGTGTTCGCAAGCTGATTTGGCAGAACCGGTTTGATGAGTATGAGATTTGGGGTGAGCTTGCAATACTATCAGTTGGCTGGATTCCTCAAAAGGGACCAACGGTTAAAGCCATCATTAGATCGGCTCAG
>JAAERL010000295.1 GCA_024230435.1 Desulfobacteraceae bacterium | reverse complement strand
TTGAAAAGCGGCATGCAAAAGAACAAGCTGAACGTCAGGAGATTTACGACCATGTAGATATTTCCTACCGGTATGCTGATGAAATGCCTGTTGCAGGGGCTCAATTCAAAGTTCACGATCAATCGGACAAAGTGGTGGCAAAAGGAAAAATTGGTTCTGAGACCTATACCCGCCAAGAAGTGCCAAAATCAACCGCCAATGTGACAATCGAGCTTTTTGGTGATCCGAAAATTGTAGAATACACTATCCAACCCAAACCAAATCCCGAGTTAGATAAAGAACAACCCGGCTGGCTGAAAAGAATGTGGCCTGTGACGTAGAGGCGGCCGGCTCTGCTGGCTGGCAAACACTGCACAGCGAGTTTAGCGAGAATCCCACCTTCGGTCAGATTATCACCAACACAATCATAGCCAATATTCCGGCTGTAGATGACAAAAGCGACATATCAGAGACAGCCGCCAGTGTTCGCAAGCTGATTTGGCAGAACCGGTTTGATGAGTATGAGATTTGGGGTGAGCTTGCAATACTATCAGTTGGCTGGATTCCTCAAAAGGGACCAACGGTTAAAGCCATCATTAGATCGGCTCAG
>JAAERL010000294.1 GCA_024230435.1 Desulfobacteraceae bacterium | reverse complement strand
GCATACCAATTATTTAAACTATGGTGCGATGATTAATTAAAATTGAGCATTTAGTTTTGATTTATGTTCCAGCCATAATTGGCCATATCACAGGTTGTAGCACCATTCTCTGCATATGATTTTTCTTATTTTTTCAATTTTGCTTAGTAGTTAATTTTGAGAGATCCTAGATCAACATCAGTTTTCCCCCAACACATTAAAAAAGCCTAATTCATTGTCAGCAAAAGAACAACAAAGAACCATATTTTCTTCCTGACTGCGTTTGCCCGCTGGCACGTGCGCTTGCGCTCCACGCATCAATTTTTTGCCCCGTACAAATCGTCGAAGGTTACAACATGAAAAAATGTCCGAATGGGGAAAAAGATAATCACACGGCCGGTCGAGGAGGCACGGGGGCACGCTTCAGTCGGGGGAGAGTATAACCCCCCTTCATATGGGAATATTCAGGGGAGATCTCGAAGGATGTTGAGATAACCATCTGCCTGCCTAGCTCGAGGGCAACAGCTGGGGGGTACTATGGGCTGACCATATATCCTATCATGCTGCAACGGTTCGAAAGGGCAATCACAGTGGGGGGGGCACCTCCTAAGAGGCATGATCTACGTAGTGCTAAGGATAGGTATCATACCTAGGGATATTATCTAACTCCAAGATTGGTAGAAACATCCCTAGGTATGATACCAATCCGCTTTGCACACTTGGTCATCCCTCTCAAATATTGTGCGCATTTGGTCTCTGCCAGCCCAGAAAAAGCAAATCCGATGCTGACCAAAATCGTAACTCGTTTTAGACACTAGTAAGTTCAACATTTTGGATATCTTTGATTGTTTGAATAAAAAACTCCAAAAACTATACTAAAAAGTTAGCTATATTTAAGAAAAACTTATTTATTTATGTTCATTATTCACAATTCTTTGAATTGCCGTGACGTAGAACCTCCATCACACCATCGAGGACGTTGGGCCGCCATCATTGACACTAGCTATCGCCATTGGGTTGCACTGCCT
>JAAERL010000293.1 GCA_024230435.1 Desulfobacteraceae bacterium | reverse complement strand
GTTTTTGTTGCGGATTGTACCGTATAGAGAAGGAGCCCATTTTCACCTTCTTTTTAATGGAGGAAAGTAATGGATGGGCGGAAGAGTCATTATTTTCATCTTCTTCATCGGCAAAGTCATTTAGGCTGTTGTTGTTGGTCGGTTTTTCTGCTGGGGCTGATGATGAGGCGGCGGCGAGTGAGGTTGTTAGCGGTGCGTTTGTGGTATTGTCACCGCTGCCGCTGCTGGTGTGCCCGTCGTTTTCCTCCATGATGTTTGCAATTCAATTCAAAGTGACCTTTCACTGAAGTGAAGTGTGTGCCATTTATGATGTTGTATGTTGTAGTGAACATTACTGAACTCAAAACCGAAAACATGAAAAAATAATGAAAGTGGAAAGGAATTACTGTCCGTGAAGGAATGCAAAAATGCAAAATAAAGTAATCTTCACTGTGAAGCGGAAACTTTAGTATTAATTCCTACGTTACATACAACCTGATTTTTGAGAAAAACACAAACCCTGCTTTAGCAAAGTTCAAGTGGCAAGCAATTTAATTGTCTCATATAATATCCAAAATGCCAGCAACCACATGCCAGCAAGTTCGCCGGGGCGCTGGCATCGGCACCAAAAGGTGGATAACAACTGTCGTTTGCGCCATTGCATGGCAGTCCGTTTTTCTTGGCATATTCATATCCAACCTAGCCGCCGACAAAAACACAATCTCACCAGCTCGAGATTCAATCAGCTTCGAAGTCGAAGAAGAAGAATATTTTCCCGATCACTATCTTACATTCTC
>JAAERL010000292.1 GCA_024230435.1 Desulfobacteraceae bacterium | reverse complement strand
TTAATTTTTCGTCACTCGCTCCTGGTTCATGGTTTTGGTGTGTGGCGTAATTTGGATCTTTTAGCTTTAAGATCCAAATTCCGTCGTTCGTCATTTTCCTGTTTCGAAAAACGTTTATTAATGCTCCCCCCACTTTGCAGTATCTCGGGTTGATTTTCGACCTCGTCCGGGAATCTAATCCCTTTCCAATTTCTTGTTGGAGGGAACTTTGCTCGGGGCCGGTCCTATCAGGTCGCGGCGGCTGATTTGCCTTGTGCCATCGGGTCTTCAGGACTGGCCCTTTTCGCTCCGATATTGGTGTTCTTGTTTGGTGGTGGTCTACGTTTCTCAATTCCCGATTTTTCGCGGTGTGTAGTCTATTTTCTGCGATAAACGCTTCCTCAGTGCCAGATATGAAGTAATGTTCGGTCGAGCTTTATCAGGTAAACTTGGGCAGGTGCGGCCCAAAAAAATTGGGTGAGCTCCGCGGTCCTGCCCAAACTAGCCAGGCGGCGGCGGTCCGTAGTGCCTCTTCCGTCCGTCGATCGCGGTCGACGATGGGGACGTCTTGCCTTGTGCAGGTCGTGGCCATCGTTGGTTGCGGCGTCTTCGGGTTCGGCTTCGTGTGCGGAGTGTATGACCGTCTCCTTGCTTGTGCCCTAGAAGGGCGAGATGATATCATCGAATCATTGACAAAATAGTGACTTAGTTGATTTAAGATTAACTAGAAAAAATGCAGCCTAATTTTCCGTCGCTCGCTCCTGGATCATGGTTTTTGGTGCGTGGCAGAATTTGGATTTTTTAGCTTCAAGATCCAAACCCCATCGTTTGTCATTTTCCAGTTGCAAAATTTGTTTATCAATGCTCCCCCCACTTTGCAATATCTCAGGTTGATTTTTGGCCTCGACAGAGAATCTAATCCCTTTCCGATTTCATGTTGGAGGGAACTTCGCTCGGGGCCGATCCTATCAGGTAGTGGCGGCTGATTGCCTTGTGACATCGGGTCTTCAGGACTGGCCTTTTTCCCTCCGATATTGGTGTTCTTGTTTGATGGTGGCCTGCATTTCTCAGTTTACTGATTGTTCATGATGTGTAGTCTATTTTATGCGTGAATGCTTCCTCAGTGCCACTCACCAGATTGGGTTATGGTTATTTGGTCTATACCTAATGTACTACTCAGTAGTATTGATATTCAACTATGTAGTATTGGCATGTGAGTTG
>JAAERL010000291.1 GCA_024230435.1 Desulfobacteraceae bacterium | reverse complement strand
GCTATAATTAATGCTAAATCTGCTTTTTCATATTTAGCGTCCAGAATTTCAACCGCGCGATTTGTTGCTTCTTGCATCGCGACTGACTCTAGTAACTCTCAAAATTGGGTGTTCAGAGCCTTGATATCCAGGAATTCATCATGTGGCCTCATGGGTAATTCGACATGGTCAATAGTTACCTTGTTTTTGGCAAAATTGAGGATTGCTCCAATTTTGGCTAAACTTTTAACACCTATAATCACGTCGTAAATCAGGGGAATATCTCCTTCCGGAATTTTGACAATATCCGGTCGGAAATTAAACCTCTTAGAAGTAGATTACTCTGAAAACGTACAATCTAGTTTGCCTACTTCAGTCATGCTGAAAGTTCCATTAGAGGTATGACATTTTTGTGGCAAAATCCTCTCTTTTGTTGGTATGATGCTACGTGAATTAGGCTTCACAAATAGCAGATCGCCGTCTGATCCACTATCCAGCAAGATGTGCAAGGCTTTATATTTCCATTTTGCACTATTTTTATCTTTGCTATGGCTGCATTTTACTTGGACCATAGCTACCACACTGGTAACTAGGCCCTGGCCTTTTACGGCCATATTTTTGTAATTTTGGAGTTCATTTTCTACGATTTTAATCGGCAAAGTGCTGAATTGGTACAAATGTGGAGTAGGAGAATTGGACAATTTTCTAAGTTTAAAGCTACTATAATTTTTGCTCACATTTTTAACACAGTCACTAAGATTGCATGACCCACACCTTCAGGAGGAGTC
>JAAERL010000290.1 GCA_024230435.1 Desulfobacteraceae bacterium | reverse complement strand
GCGCAAAGATACAAAAAAAACCATTTATTCATTTCACTTGTACACTTGTACACTTGTACACTTGTACAGAGCGCTAACATAGCGCCTAAGCGGAGGGTCACACTCCCAGCGATGTCACATCTGGGCGAATTTTGGGTTTCTGACGACGTCCGACACATCAAAATAACGCGCGCGATCTCGCGAGTTCAGATCCACCGTGTGACATTACCCAAACTGAAAAGTTAGAGATGACCTATTTTTCGTCGCGCGCTAGTGTGGCACCTGAGGTACTGTTCCTACGTATTTTCTACGCTCGTTTGTGCGCTCACAAAAAGTAGCGTAGAGGATTACCTACCAGGAATACGTCTAAGTGGGTTCTCGGAAACACACACCACAAACCAAAATCAAGGTCTAAAAAAACTTGACGATCGATACCTACGTAGGAATAGTACATGATACCTTTCCGCCACCCTCAATCGTCCATCATCGTCCATCGACCACCTCCACCATGAAAATATATGTTCTCCGCCATCGATCCACCGCCGAAAGCGTCCGTAAGGCCAAGGATGGAAGCCTGGGACGAGCGATCCGAGGCGGCAAAAAGCCTACGGACCTCCTTGGCAAGGACGTCTGAGCTTGTCGCGACGGGGGGGCTGGTGTGGCACGAGAGGGAGAGCATTTTACGCGGTAAGTATGATTTTTTTGACGGTGCGGCCGGGTCCGTAGAAAGTTGCAAAGCCGGCGGCGATAACGTCTGCCGCTGCCAGCAATAACTACATAGATGCATAGAGAATAAACTAATCTACTAGACTGTGTATTTTTGGGGCTATAAATTATGTTTATCTTTAGCTTTATCTACAATTATTGTAGTATATCGATGGCAATGGTGCCGGATGAAATGCATCCTTCTATGGCCATTTCGGTGGCCATGAAACGATGCACTCCCGGTATTGAGACCATCGGTCAATAGCCAAGGTCCAGGGCATTCATGGATGCCCTGGGCGCTAGCTACTGAGGCTCAGAGCGCTCGCCTTGGTTGCCAAAAGGTCAGCTCAAATGTTTTTTATGTGTTTTTTATTTG
>JAAERL010000289.1 GCA_024230435.1 Desulfobacteraceae bacterium | reverse complement strand
TCGGAGATTTCAAAATGGAATTCAAATTACGCTGCAGGCCCAATGAGATAATTTCATCCTCTTCTTGATCGGACGAGTCGTCGATGGGGAGCATGCCGGGTGGTGGTAGGCCGCCATTGTTATTACTGTTGGGTGCTGTTCGACGGGGTGATGCGCCGCTACTGCTGCTCATGTTTTATGCAATTTTTGTGATGCTTTCTTTCCTCTCTCTTTACAAGATGGCCTTTTTTAAAGTTTATGCAATTTTGTGATTTGAACAATTGGATCTACGATATCGTTCAAGAGGCAATCATTTCATATTATCTGATTGCAATATCTAATGAATCTGCTGCGGTGCCAAGTAAGAGAAGGGCGTGGATGAAGCAAATGAAAATAATAGGTTAGAGGTTGCGGTAAGTTGTATGCAGTGTATAGCCGCCTCCACAAAATGCCGGCCGTCGAAAATGCTTTGATGATTGAAGAAAGCGGTGAACATCAAACTTACCAAGACAATGTCTATTAGCTGCTGCCTACTTATCTCAGTAAAAAATTCATGGTTGTTATCTATCTTATCTTGTGTGGCGGTTCATGAAGTCTTGGGAATGAAGTCGCTTTCTTTATTTGGCGGTGATTTGAGACAGATGGCGCAAAATTTAAGTTGCAAAGCGGCATCACCTT
>JAAERL010000288.1 GCA_024230435.1 Desulfobacteraceae bacterium | reverse complement strand
GGATAAGAATGGAGAGAGACAAAGACGAACGGACCGACCGGGGGGTTCAATATAAATCTATAAATACAAGTAAAATGAATAAGAATTAGAAATAACTGACTACTAGTGTCTACCTTACCAGGCCTTGCCCGTACATGTACGGGCAAAATCCCAAAAATCACGGTATCGTTAGTCCTGCTCTTTTTCTCCGCTCACAGCCAAAATCAGCAATTCTCATTCACAACCCTCACACCACTACCTTTCCTCTTGAGATTAATGCACTCACCAGGTGCATTGGTAAGAATCAAAAGCAATTCTAATACCAATTACATTTCTCACTTTTTTCAATTTTTTATTAAAATTCAATCAACTAACTTCATGCCCTTTATTTTGTCGGAAGCAGGTCGCAGAAAGTTACCGCGTGGATACGAACTGCCGATGGGGTACTTGGGTCGAGGTTACCGGCCTTGAAATGAGTATCAAAGCGATAACAGGAAAACCCCTGACGGTCAAGCTGTTTGAGGAAAGGCTGAGAAATGAGCTGTTTTAATTCAAAAATTGAAATTGGGTGCAAAAAGGTAAGTTGATGGTTCATTTGATGATTTTACTCGATTCATACCCACTATATCTTATTTTCTCTTCATTCCTTCAAAAAAAATTGTTTCACATTTCTGATTGCACAGGGCGGAAAGCGACGATGAGGCGGAGATGCACGTCGAATATTGGAATTGTTTGATTTGTTTTGGTGATTTTAAGGTGTTTTTATATAATTGGGGTTTGGAAGAAGTGGCGGAATATGCATTGACCCCGAGGAAAGGCAATGATACTTCTGTTTGTTCTGATTGCATATACCTCGTCTTTGTATCCGTTTGTTTATACTATAGCAAAAGATAAATATAAAAAGCAAAATTAGAAAAGATAATCAACTTTATCCATTTTCCCATTTTTCTCGATGTCAAATAATTCTATTAGATGTACGAATTACAGTACTACATCTACAACAATAGCTATTTTATTTTCTCAATGAGTATAATGCATCTAATTAGAAGTTTTGTTCATTGAGTATGTGTTAAAAAAAAGAATTAAATCATTGCTTTGATTTCAAATGAACATTAAATCGCAGTTACTTGTGTTGTTACTCCAACAACACTAACTCTCTTGTTGCGTTGTCGGCTCATTATTTGCAACTGAAACCGTCTTATTTCTTATTTCGTTCATTTCATTTTTTGGGCCTATCGTTACGTTCAAGTTGTCGCTTGGTATATCCCGGTCATGTCAACAAGTGAACACAGCAACGCGC
>JAAERL010000287.1 GCA_024230435.1 Desulfobacteraceae bacterium | reverse complement strand
TATACCAGATTGAGCAGGATTTTTTTTCGTATTCAAGGCGTGCCAAAGTTTGCATACTTAACGTATTCGGGCTTTGGCATAACGCAGAAGACGGGAAAAAAGACATACAAGATGGTATATTCTTTAACAGAAATCGCCTAACATGATGCCGCAATGGGTAAGCATGCTTTTTTTGTAAGTCGGATTGGCGGACCGTATTCCGGCTTGCAAATTCGCTATTATAGCGAATATGCCGCATCTGCAATGACCGGGTTAGATGCGAGGCCATTAGCGAAGCAGATCAGCTCCGGAGAACAATCGAATAGTTTGCCTGAAGCGTTCAAATAAATATCGAAACTACTGATTTATTAGTTTGAACCTGTTTTTTTGGAATGCACTCTTTTTTCCCTAATGCTCAGCCGGTAGAAATGTAAAAAAGTAAAAAACGTCTTTTTAACCGAAATAGCATCAATGGAAGGGAGGTATTATCAAAATGAAGGACATGTTAAAGGTGAAAAAGAATAAATCTTGTTATTTAAAGAGTTTATTCATTGTTACCCTGGTTTTTATTTTAAGTTGTTTTACACTATCGGCTGCATGGGCGCAGTTTAAATTTGTTGCTTATGGAGATTCGAGAAGTTATCCTGAAGACCATGATGCTATTTGCGGCCTTATTAGTTCAGAAGATCCGGAATTAATTATCAATAGTGGAGATTTATGGGATGGTTACAGTTCATCGGTATGGAAAAGCCATTTTACTTCAAGAAATAATCTTAATACATTATTAAATAACAACATGATTCTGGTTGCCCGTGGAAACCATGAAACTTCAAGCAAAGTGCTGGATTTTTCTCCGGACATTGTCAGGGAAAACAGTATTACTTATTCGTTTTTAGCCGCAAATATTTTTTTCGTTTGCCTGGGGATGGACCCATCAGCGTCCTATTTGGAAAGCCAACTTCAAACATTAGAAGCTCAGAATGCAGATTTTCGTATTATTTATCATCATTATCCTATTTATAGTGCGGGCAGTCACGGTGCTAGCGGAGATTCTGCTATCGAAACGATTTGTGATAAATATGAGGTAACAGTTTCTTTTGCCGGTCATGACCATGATTATGAGCGTTCGAAAGTGATATATGGTCAATCGGTTGTATATTCCGGAAATGATGTACCTGCCGGTGTAAAGGGAACAACGTATATCGTTACCGGTGGTGGCGGGGCTCCGCTATATCCAGTCGGTTCGAAGTGGTGGACGGATTATTCTGAATCAATAAAGCACTATTGTTTTTTGGAAGCTTATAGTGACCGGCTTGAAATGAAAGTAGTAGATATCAATGGATCTGTTATAGAAACTTTTATTAGAAGAAAGACTTCGTCATCTGTCCAGGTTAGCTTAACTGCAAGTGTAGTAGGCCAGGGCTCCATATCTCCTTCTACCGGCAGTTATGATCAAGACTCCACGCTGTCAATGACCGCAACCCCTGCCGCAGGGTGGGTATTTGATTGCTGGACCGGTGACTTGACAGGGTCAGATAATCCTCAGGATCTATTGATGGATAATGACAAAATTGTAACCGCCACATTTATTAAAGTGGGCGGCGTCGCCGGTATCACACAAATAGGCGAAAAGAGCTCAGCGCCACAGTATCGCAGGGCCATGCCTGTTATTATGCCCGAAGATGGCGTTATTGAGAGCGTGACCCAGTATCATGCCGGTGGAAGCGGAAATATGTATCTTGCCGTTTATGATGGAACCAGCAGTAAACCTGAGAATAGAATTGCAATAACACCTTTGACAACGGTAAGCAGCAGCACGGGCTGGCAAACCATCAAATTGACCGATCCGGTTTGGGTAGAAAATGGTGATCAAATTTGGTTGAGCTGGGTTTATGAAGATAATCCGGGAACCTTTTATTACAATGGCACACCGGGCCGGGTTAAATCGGATGTGGGCTGGTCGGGCGGCATGCCTGATTTATGGGGCAGTATAGCGGATGCGGGTAATTTTAGATATTCTATCTATGCGACTTATTCAACCGGTTCTAACATAGAGCCAACAGCGGAATTTATGGCTGATTTTACCACTATTGAAGTTGGAGAAAAAGTAACCTTCACAGATCAATCTACCGGCGGTCCAGCTTCCTGGTCCTGGACGTTTGAGGGCGGCTCCCCCGAAAACAGTACGTCTGAAAATCCGGTGGTTGCCTATAATACCGCTGGTGTATACCCTGTCAGCCTTACCGTATCCAATTCAGCCGGCAGTGATACCGAAACAAAGGACGATTATATCACAGTAGATGAATCCGTTACAGCGGTAGTGCTTGAGGCCAATACCAGTGGCGGAGCCAAGATGGACATTAAAGACGACCAGATGGGCTCTCAGTCGTTTATACATGGCGCCTCTGGGGATCCGGATTATAAAATCAAAAAAATTGTTCTGCATTTATCAAGAGATTCCGAGCTTCCCGATGAGGATATGCTGGTAAGCATAGGAACCGATGTCAATGCCGGAGCGCTTGACGGAAGCGAGTACACCATCGAACCTTCTGAAATCAAGGACACATCAGGCGGTTCGGCGTTTACCGAGTATGAGATTGTGTACCCGGCTACGGTTGGTCCGCTTACGGCAGGTGTGAAGTACTACTTGAATATTGACGGATCCGCACCAAACGGTAAACCGTATTATACTGAATATTCGGAAGATGATGTATACGCCAACGGTACATACTATAAAGATTTTTCTGATGATGAAAAAGATATGTGGTTCCAGATTTTAGGTAATTAGGCAAATGGGGGTGCAGTTTATAGTTTAGAAGCTTTTGCCGCGTAGCAAGCTGGGCACATTTCGTATCTGGTTTTTTAAAAAAAGAGTTATGCAATAACAGCCGGTCAGCCACTGTTTGCCGTTCAAAAGTGGCTGACTCAGCCATAAACAATTGTGGTAAAACGGTCTCATCTTATTTTACAGATGGGACCGTTTTATTTGGTTTACTATATGCTAAGAGGCGCTAAGCGGTGCGAACAGCAATTCGCTTATCCAAAATCTTTTTTGAGAGAATGCACAACTATAATGGGTGCACGGTTGGAGAAAACATTACAGGTGACTGCTCCCCCGCCTTCGCTGCGCGAAGCAAGGAGTCTTGTCGGCATGAAGGATAAAAGAGTTAGGCGATTGGCGAAAAAAAAGACATGCAAGATGGTATATTATTTAACACAAATCGTCTTAGCTAAGATTGCAGGCAATTGCAAGCCTTTCGGCCAGGTCCGAGATATTCGCAGCTTCCCGCAACGCAGAAGACGAGTTGATAGACAAGTCAGTTGGGATAAAACATTTTTTTCCGGGGCCCTTAGTTGACTTGTGCTGAATCATTACATACCTTGCTGATGATAAAGTGTTTTGCAAGCTCCAATTAATAAATTTTTTATACAATCGAGAGGAGATAAAGAGGATGTCAAAATTAGGTATACTCTGTTGCTCCAGTGTGTTTTTTTCAATTATTTTCATAGTGGGACTTAACAATAGTGCGGCGGCTCCAAAAAAGCCCGACATGGTAATCTACAACGGCGCAATTTACACAATGGATGTGCAAAAACCTATAGTTGAGGCCGTGGCGGTCACTGATGGTAAAATTGTTTATGCTGGCAGCTTCAAAAAGGTTAGGCGCATGATTGGTAAAGAAACTGTGCTCACAGACTTACAGGGCAAAACAATGACCCCTGGATTTATTGAGAGTCATGGTCACATTTTCAGCCTTGGAAAGGCTAAGATGCGCCATGACCTTGCCGGAATCAAAAATTATCAAGAACTGGTTAACATAGTAGAAAATGCGGTAAGCAAGGCTGCACCAGGCGAATGGATTCTCGGTCGCGGGTGGCACCAGAGTAAATGGGATGAACCGCCCGGTTTAATGGTGCGCGGATTTCAGACCCATCACGCTTTAACCGCAGTTTCACCTGATAACCCGGTTTTTTTGAAGCACGCCAGTGGGCATGCCGGTTTTGCCAACGCTAAAGCAATGGAGATCGCCGGTGTAGATAGTGAAACGGTTTTTACCGATGATGGGGAAATAATCAAGGATGATAACAAAGAGCCAACTGGTATTTTCAATGAGGCTGCACAAAAACTGATTACTAAACATATTCCGGAACAGCCGTCTAAAGAAGTTTTGCGCAAGCAGCTGTCATTAGCGCTTCAAGAGTGTGTGTCCAATGGTATTACCACCTTTGATGATGCGGGCGCCACCGGCGAGCAGATACAGATGTATCAAGAATTTTTGGCGCAAGGCAAACTCAAAGTGCGTATCAGGGCCATGCTCGATGGAAAAGATAAACTATTACTTAAACAATGGTATGATAGAGGCCCCAAGGTTAATTTTGATAACCCTTTTCTTACGATTCGTTCAATAAAACTTATATCAGACGGAGCCCTTGGATCACGTGGCGCCTGGTTGTTAGAGCCTTATACAGATCGCCAAAATCATTATGGAAACAACCTGATCCGCATGGACAAAGTCTATGAGGTCGCCACCGATGCTTTAAGATATGGTTTTCAATTGTGTGTGCATGCTATTGGTGATCGGGCGAACCGTGAAGTGCTGGATCAATATGAAAAGGCACTGAAAGAAAATTCTCATATTGCCAAGGATCATCGTTTTCGGATTGAACATGCTCAACATTTGAGCGCTCAAGACATTCCGCGGTTTAGCAAACTGGGAGTAATAGCCTCAATGCAAGGTATTCATATGTCTTCAGACCGGCCCTGGGCTATTGAAAGGCTTGGTAAGCAGCGTATTGTTGAAGGCGCCTATGTTTGGCAAAAGCTGCTTCAGTCAGCAACAGTGATAATTAACGGGACCGATGCCCCGGTTGAACCGATTAATCCGGTAGCGTGTTTTTATGCATTGGTAACCCGGCAGACTCTGAAAGCAGATCCTCCTGACGGATACGAAGCGGACCAAAAGATGAGCCGGGAGCAGGCATTGCGTTCCTATACTCTGGATGCTGCATATGGCGGATTTGAAGAAAATATCAAGGGCTCGATCAGTGTGGGCAAGTTAGCCGATTTTACGGTTTTTTCTCAAGACATTATGAAGGTCCCTGATGATAAGCTTCTTGACACTACTATTGAATATACGATTATCAATGGTAAGATCGTATATAAAGCCGGATAAAAAAAGCCGGATAGAAAGTGAAAATTCTTATCTTGTGTCTATCGGCTAAATAGGCAAATTTAGCCCCAGATCAAGGATTTAGCCCCAGATCAAGGCATGCGGAAAATTTTGCAACAGGCATTTGATTGATATGCCGAGGTGTGACATTGCGAGGATAAAATTTTTTAGCACAACTTACGGGTCGCAGAAGATGCAAATCATCCAATCTTGCTTGTCTTGATTTATATACGGCCTTTTGACACCGTTTTCCTCTGTAGCGTCAATGGGTAAAGACTTTGAGTATGCACCCATTGGCGCATTTTGAAAACGAATCCAAATTCACCGGAATGACGGTATGCTTGTAGCCTCTAAGACCCTAATGCCCGATGTTCAAGTTTTTTTGCTAAGTATCTGAATTTATTAGATCCGAAAATTTATCTATTAAGCTTTGTGTTATTATAATATCAAAGAGTTACATGATATTTTCACACATGGTGACGGAAAAATTTGAACATCGGGCAATAACCAAACAGGCTCTAACAAAATCGCGGGCCCCATGAACTTAAAAATAAAAAATAGTGGTGAAAAACAAAAAAAATTCGGTTGTTTTTCCGGTGTATTCGTCCCGAATGTGCTAACCATTCTAGGCCTGATCCTGTTTTTGCGAATCGGCTGGACTGTCGGGCATTCCGGCCTGATCGGCGCTCTATTAATTATTTTACTTGCCAATATCATATCTTTTCTGACCGGATTATCAATTTCAGCGGTCGCCACTAACATGTATGTTAAAAAAGGCGGCGCCTATTATATGATTTCACGCAGTCTCGGTTTGGAGATCGGTGGCGCCATTGGGATTCCTCTTTATCTGTCACAGGCTATTTCCGTAGCCTTTTACGTCATCGGTTTTTCTGAAGCACTGACCCTGACGTTTCCTTCCATCCCGCCCCGTGAAGTGTCTATAGCGCTTGTATTATTTTTTGGATTTTTGTCCTATATCGGAGCCCACTTTGTAATTCGAATTCAATTCGTTATTCTGGCTATACTCGTTGCCAGTCTTTTTTCATTTTTCAGCGGCGCAGCAGAACAAAGCGGGGTATCACCGGCACTGTTTTCGGATACCAAAACTTCAAAGGGCTTTTGGGAAGTCTTTGCTGTTTTTTTTCCGGCTG
This sequence comes from Desulfobacteraceae bacterium, assembly GCA_024230435.1. Lineage (GTDB taxonomy): Bacteria > Desulfobacterota > Desulfobacteria > Desulfobacterales > Desulfosarcinaceae > UBA2230. The sequence continues at coordinate 34,252 of JAAERL010000287.1, read as the reverse complement.
TAACCGGAATCATGGTCGGAGTGAGCATGTCTGGAGACCTGAAGGAGCCGGGCAAAGATATTCCGCGAGGTACTCTTTTTTCGATTGGAGTAACTGCTCTGATATATATTGGTGTGGCTATCTGGCTTTCATTAAATGTAGATTCGCAAACCCTTCGTGCAGAAAAGATGGTGATGCAAAAAGTCGCCAAGTGGCCGAAATTGATCATCTTGGGAGTTTGGGCTTCGACCCTTTCTTCTGCATTGGGATCTATGCTGGCCGCTCCACGCACGCTTCAAGCTTTGTCCCTGGATAAAATTGTTCCAGGGCTTGCCGGAATACAGCTTGGAAGTAAGACCGAGCCGAGAATGGCGGTAATAATTACCACAGTTTTGGCGCTGGTGGTGATTTTTCTTGGTCAATTGAACTTTGTTGCAAAGCTGATCACTATGTTTTTCCTTAACACCTATGGGATGATTAATATGACTTCAGGGCTGGAAAATTTGATCGGGAATCCGAGTTACCGTCCTCGAATCGCAGTGCATTGGGCCTTGTCCCTGCTTGGAGGGATCGGCTGCTATGCAACAATGTTATTAATACATCCGCCGGGTACTATTGTTGCGATAGTTATCAGCTACGGAATTTTTTTCTTATTGAAACGAAGGACCCTGCGCCAACGCTGGGGCGATCTTCGTGCAGGCTTTTGGATTGCCCTGGTTCGAATCGGTTTGCTGCGCCTGCAATATCATACGGTTGAACCAAAAAACTGGCGGCCTAACATTGTGGCATTTACCGGGCCGCCGGGAACGATTAAAGAAAGGGAGCATTTGATGCAGATGGCTGTCTGGTTAAGCCGTGGGGGAGGAATAGTTACCTTAAGCCACCTGATAGTAGGAAAACTTGACGAATTAGGTGATAAAGACTACCTCCAGACTTCCAGAAGACTTATGCAGCGTTACATTAAAGAAAAAGGCGCGGAAGCTTTTGGTGAGTGCACAATCGTTACTGAATTTTTTCAAGGTATCACAGATATTGCTCAGTCATACGGTATTGTGGGCACACAAACCAATACCGTTCTTCTTGGCTGGAGCCGTAAAAAGCAAAGGCATGATAGCCAGTTGCTTCTGATGCAATCTTTAATGAGATTGAAAAGGTCGATTCTTTTTTTAAAATATAATGAAAAGCGCGGATACGGAAATAAACAGCGTATTGATGTTTGGTGGCGGGGCCGGGATCTTAATGCCCAGCTGATGCTGATTCTTGCCCACATTATTTGTAAAGATAAAGAATGGGAGGGCGCCGAAATTCGATTGTTAAGATTTTTAGATAGCGAAAAAGGCAGGGATCAAGCTGAAAAGTATACTAACGAATTTTTAAAAAAAGTTCGAGTAGATGCCAAACCGGTAGTTTTTGTTAAAGACCGGTCCCAAAATTCATTTACGCAGATCGTGTTACAGCATAGCGCGGATACAGATTTAATTTTAATGGGATTAAGCGCGCCCAAAAAAGATCAAATATCTGATCAAGTGAAACGAATTCAGGCTTTTTTACAGCCGATGCCTACAACACTGCTGGTTCGATGTTCGGAAGTCGAAGATATTCTGGGTGCTGAAACCCCTGAGTCCTGATGATGGTCAGCACTCCGTATCAGTTATTTGTCCTGTTTTTTACCATTTTTTTAAAGCTTCTTGATTTTTTTGCTGATAATTTATCTTAGTGATGGTTTAATTAACCTTATTTAATTCTCAAGTTTTTCAATGCCTATTTGAACGCTTCAGAAAAACCGTTCTTGCGCTTGCTCAAGATTATGTCCGGTCAGAAGCATTTTTCGCATTATTCTCATTCCAGGGAAAACCAGAAATTCGATCGTGCTTTTGCCGCCGATTTAATAATTCCCAAACAGGCTCTTACAGATGGATTTTGGTCAATCCGGCACAGGCGTTCAAGGCAGGTTGAGACAATAGGAAGGATAAAAAACGATGGAAGCTGCTTTTTTAAACCATCCGGGCTTGACCGTTGCTTTTGCCCTGGTCCTGGGTATGGCTGCTCAATCTTTGGCGCACCATCTGCGCATACCAGGCATAGTTTTGCTTTTGGCCGCCGGTGTCGCCTTCGGTCCGGACGGCGCCGGTCTGGTTCATCCGGAGTCTTTAGGCCGTTCGCTGAAAATTTTGACCGGATTCGCCGTGGCTGTCATTTTGTTTGAAGGAGGCATCAATCTTAAATTCAGGAGGCTCAAACGCGACCGGCGCCCCCTCCGGCACTTGATTTTACTAGGCGGGCTGGTGACAGTCGCAGGGGCAGCCGCTGCCGCGCATCTGATTATGCAATGGCCTTGGAAGAGAGCCCTGCTGTTTGGCACACTGGTCATAGTGACCGGCCCCACAGTTATCAACCCGTTGTTGAAAAGATTGAAGGTCAGACGTTCGGTGGCCTCTGTGCTCGAGGCCGAAGGCGTTTTGATTGACGCCGTCGGCGCAGTGGTGGCAACGGTGGCCTTAGAGGCCGTCTTGAGCCCTGCGGATGCTACACCGCTGGTTTTGACCTGGCACGTGCTTTCGCGTCTCGGATTTGGCGTTATAGCCGGGGGTCTGATCGGCGCACTGTTGCTATACTTTTTTCGTGTCAGGTGGTTGATTCCCGAAGGGACCGAAAACGTGTTTACGCTGGCCGTCGTATTGACCCTTTTTCAAGGAAGCAATTTGATCCTGGACGAAAGCGGTATTGTCGCCGTGACGATGGCCGGCATCGTAACCGGTAACTTCAGATCTTCTGTGTTGCATGATCTGGTCGAATTCAAGGAGGAGTTGACTATTTTGCTCGTCGGCATGCTTTTTGTGCTATTGGCTGCCGATGTGCGCCTGACCCAAGTGATCGGGCTTGGCTGGCCCGCCGTGGGGGTTGTCCTGGTGCTTATGTTTCTGGTCCGCCCGGCAGCCGTGCTCGTTGGGACAATGTTTTCAGGGTTGGACTGGAAAGAGCGGTTTTTCATCAGTTGGATCGGCCCCCGTGGGATTGTTGCCGCGGCGGTGGCCTCTTTTTTTGCAGAAACCTTAGCTGAAAAGGGCATGGCCGGCGGCCACGAACTGCGAGCCCTGGTTTTTTTAGTGATTGCGGTAACCGTTGTGTTCGCAGGACTTACCGGCGGTTCTGTTGCCGGCATTTTAGGTTTGCGGCGCCCCAGGCAGGAGGGCTGGGTGGTGCTCGGCGCCAACGCCCTGGCGCTCGGTTTGGCCAAGTTGTTCAAGGAAAACGGCGAGGAAGTGGTCTGTATCGACTCCAACGCGGCTCATTGCAAGGCAGCGGAAGACAACTGTACCCGTGTGATATACGGAAACGGCCTTCAGGCCAAGTTTCTGGTGCGGGCGGAAATCGACTCCCGCCGCGGCGCCTTGGCCATGACCTCTAACGATGCAGTAAATTACCTGTTTATTCAAAAAGTCAAAGAAGAGGCCAAGCAGATTCCCCTGTGGGCCGTCTTGAAAAGTGAGACAGCCGCCCTGACGACCCGGATGCTCCACAAATCTGGCGCCGAACTGGCCTTTGCTGCGACGGCCGATGTCGATATATGGGACCGCCGCTTTAAAGACAAGCAGGTCAATTTGCAGCTTTGGCAATGTGACACAGAGCCGTCCGAGGAAACCAGCATCGAAACGTTGATGGCCCGGTTTTTGGGAACCGGATTAATCGCGGCTGCGGTGCGTAGAAATAATAGCTTGTCTCCCATCGGGGACCGCATGCAATTTAAAAAAGAGGATGAGGTCTATTTTTTTGTTTTCGAATCCCAGGAGGCGATAGTCTCTGAATTTTTGACCCGGGAAGGATGGCGATGCCGAGTGGCTATAGACAATTTTACAATCTCAAGCTGCTCTATCAATCAAGGCAATGGCTGATTCCAGGAGGCGCATTATTGTCAACAAACAATTTTTATAGTTGTAACATTCTTAATTTCTGGATAGGCGCTAATTAGATTTTTATTTAGTCGGAAATTCGTTTTTGCCAGACGGAGCGGTATCGGTACTGTTAATCGGGTCAAGTAGGATTTCAGGACCTTGTCCACCGATTCCGTGTTTGCCAGAGTCTGGGTGCTGCTCTTCACAGATGCTCAGAGTGGAGGTCATTTTCTGCTTATTTACAAGAAAATTTTTCATAAAACATTGGAAAACATTATCAGCGCAGCCAGTAGATAAATCGTCAATTCCGCTGATGAATTTTTGGGGACTGGCAGATAACACCGCATCTTTCAGGGGGTTGTTGAAAACCTGGGATGATACGGTATAGAAAACCTTGTTATTCAAAAAACCTGGCCTCAAGCTTTCGAAGTAGTTTGGCGAAATACTTCCGTCTGACAGGTAAATGCCGTTGGGGCTGCCATGGGCAAAGCCCGCCATAAGTCTTAAGTTTTCGCAGCTCATCCAATTCTGAAACATAGTTGTAGTGGCATCCTGGTCATAAAATTCTACATAGTTGTAACCAGCCTTGGCCGCTTTTTGTTTTGCATCTTTAATCGCAGTAACAGATGATGAGAAACTTGTATCTGTGAGATAAAAAACGATATCGACTGTGTCATCAGGACAACTGGCTTGAATTTTCATTTCAGGATCTTGAGCAAAATCATCCTCTGTAACCATATAATTGCGTATAGTATCCGCTACCTTGTAGCCGTCATCCAATTCTATTTTTACGGTTTCATATGATAATTTTTCCTTTGACAAAAGATTTGTCAGTAGATAATCAGAGTGGCCGCGGGAATCATATATCACGCTGACGAATATTTTGCTGAAATTCGTTTTGCCTTTAACAATATCAAATTCATTTTTTATAATTTCGATAATTTTATTTGTGTCTAATTTGTTTTGCCCGGAATGAGTGCTTGGCAATACTTCAATTGGAATGTTTTCGGCTGCTGCGTGCTGTGAAAAAAACAAAAAAAATAATATGAAAAAAACGGGCCTGAGAATATAATTGTATTTTTTCTTCATGAGTTCTCCGTGTGGTTGTAAAAAACGTTAAAACGTTGAAGTCTAAAATTTTAAATGCATAGAAGTTTATTTTTAAAAATAGTATTTAGCATCGAATAACAATTCGAAGAGGCTTTAGCTTTTTATAAACTTGACCTCTTCTGATTCCAAGGTTATCTGTCTTTTTTTTGAAATTTCTTTAAAAAATTAATAAGTAAGATTAACTTGGATTTCATTCTTTGAAAAATGGTATTATTCTTTTTTTAACCCAATAATCAGGTTGCTACACTAAAATTGGCCCAACTCGTTGTTGGTTATTCTGCGTTAAAAGGATAGTCATGTGAGAAGCATTGGAAAACGGCTTGAATACTTCCAGAATATTTTTTTGAACGTGAACGATAGTTAAGTCAGAGACAAATCCGTATTGATTGTCATCCGGTATAGGAATTTCACCACTGACGGCATATTGAAATTCAGCCAACAAATTTCCAGTTCTTGGATTTCGAACATCTTTTCTGTTTTGCATAAAGTTATTCAGTTTTTTGTCTCCTATTTTGATATTTTTCCGGGCACTTCTTTCGATCAAGACAATGACCTGCAGGGCTATCTTGAATAGGAACAAAAAGGCCTCGATTCGTTCTGGCGTATGAAGATAAGTCGGTTCTATATTGAAGCTGCTTTTTGCCCTGCGATTGATATGCTCGCTTTTATACTGGTTTTTGTAAGTCATCATTGCCTCTTCGATACTTAGTGATGTTTCGGACTTGTTGGTAATCAACGAATAATGGCTACAGCGCAATAACGCTTGATCATAAGCCTTTTGATCAAAAAAATGGATAAGTGTAAAGTTATCTTCGATTACAGTAACTTTTTGAACTCCCTTTCCAGGACGATTTTTATTTTGTATTTGTGTGTGGAGACCGGTTCGTTTCTGGTTGTGAGGCTGAAAAACTCTGTAGTCTGAAATACCTTGGTGAAAAAGCATTTTGTAAGACTCATGCATAGGCGCCGGGGTAATGTAAAATCCTTCGCTATCATGGAGTGAGCCATGTTTTCATGAGGGGCCAGTTTGCATCCGCTTGCAAACAAGAAGTCTTGATGATCCATAAGATCAATCAGATTGTGCAATTGCTCCACATAAGTCTTCACATCGGCTGTATTGCCTGCTATAGGCTTTTTACATTATTTCAAATGTTTATAAAATACCAAATTCGGGTGTTTATTAAATTCGCAAAATCGATTTGGAACAAGCGGAATCCAAGGTTAACAGTCGTGTTATTACTTTAAAAGACGGTTGACGAAAGCAGGATCTACTGAATATCCAATTTGCAGATATTGACGGCCAAAATCATTTATAATGAGTGAGCCTTATGAGCAGGCAGACTGCCCACTTGCAGATCGGACATTATGAAGCAACCTATCCAATAGAAAACCAAGCCTTTTTTCTTAGCCTTAATAACAGCAAATATTATGCCATCTTTTGGGTTTTAAAAATCATAACAAATTCACATTTTAATATATCTTTTATTAATAGTTATTATTTATATATTTTTTGTAATTTTACTTAAATCGTAAGAAAAGGTTTTGAAAATAGCTTTTGCCTATTTATTCGAAAGGCAGGAAATAAACATGCTGATTTCTGGTTTCGATAATGTAACACAGGTTCACAAATTGTAACCAGTTTCATTCAAAGTAAAAACGTTTAACAAATATAAAATTCAAATGAAAAAAAACTAACGGGCTTACTTTCCTGTCAAACCGAAATTCAACTATTCTGCAATTTCCCACAATTAGATCAGTAGTTTTTTCTATTTGATAGGGAACACTTTTGTCCAAATTGCTTTTATCTTCTGTGTTTGCAATTACAGTTGATTGCTCTTGTGTAACATAGTTTCACTGTACATGCGATTTGGATAATCTTGCCTAAAAACAAAAGGTTTTAGAAGTGATTAAAATTAACATTCGCAAACTTTTTCTTGAAAGGCATTCCAAATGTTTTTTTCGTACGTATTCAGGGGGTGCGGCAGCGGTTACAATTCTTTGAAATTATGGTGATTTTTTTACAACGGGACAACTATTCGAGATAATTAAAAATAAAGATAGGCATTTTATTTTTGATGTGTTATATCAATAACTTGGACTATGTTCAATACCGTAGTGGCCTTTTTTATGGTCCACCCTAATCGTTCCAAAAAAGCTTTTATGGAACTAATTGATAACTGGAACGGAATCCTGTTCAGCGACAATTACGGCGTCTATGTCAAGTGGATGAAACGGCCAATCGCGCTTAGGATCTTGGAATATGCGAATATACCACTCATGCTTGTCCTTGAATTCGGTTTCTTTGTTGCGTCAATGTGCACAGACAATAAGTATGCACCCATCTTTGCTTCTTGAAAACGAATCCAAATCCCGCGCAATAACGGTATATTGGCATCTTTCAAGACCCTTAGCCCATTTAATCGGGCAGGCAAAAGCGCTTACTGAGCAAAATCAAAAGACTTCAAACAATTAGGACACGCCGTACTAAAAGAACATAGGCTTTTGTGCCATTGGGCCAAAAGTCCTCCCGACGATAAGCAATGGAGCGCATTTTACATCCGGTTTATCGAATTGATAACCACCGTCCACGAAGAATCAGAAGATGATGCCGGAAAGTTATCGCGAGCTTTGATTCGCGAAATGATAAATCTATGAGTGTTCCTTGAAGAACAGGGTGTAGAGCCAACCAATAATCGCGCTGAAAGAGCTTTGCGCGTCGGTGTGTTGTGGCGAAACCGCAGCAATGGAACTCAAAGCGATAAGGGCGACAGATGGGTAGAGCGAATTCTATCACTCAAGCAAACTTGTCGCATGCGCTCAATTCCAACCTATCCCATTTTTGTGGAAGCAATAGACTCTTTTTTCAAAAAGCGTGAGCCGAATTTAAGTTGGCTCGATTAATGGCAACAGCCTTTACCCCTGTGAACAGGTACAAATTTTATATAAATTTATGCCATTGTGTTTTGCATCAGAAAAGTAGCCTAAAATAGTACCCAAAATAGCATTTAGAAACATTTGCTGTAAATTTAAGTAAATATGTGAATTTCTCGTTTAGCATGTCATAAGTTAGGGGGGGAGCATTGTTTGCCCCATATTGTGAACATTATTTCCCAACCGCTAAGAAGATCTTCATTGCTTCATGTCATTTTGATAGATGTTTTTGTATTCAAGAAAGTTGAAGAATTGCTCCAATAATTATAAGTAGCCATATTGTCAATGTATTAGAGGGGAAGCGGTTTTTCGTCCCTGCATATTGTGTGCCACTATTGTCTGAGATTCTTCTGGAAGAATAGTCTTGGATGATGGATTTTGACTTAAAAATGTGTTAGTGTGAAACGTCATTTTTGACCGGTTCTAACCGGCAACAAAAGGGCAGAGCTTGACTAATTTTTAAGCTCGCGTCTTTTGAAATCTCCATATGGAAGTTGAGTTTGAGTTTGAGTTTGAGGTTGGTAGAAGTTCAGCTGTTATTATAAACATAAAATAATTAATGGAGAAAATAAAGAAATGATGAAACAAAAAAATAATTATCTGAAAAAAGTAATCGTGATCGCTGTATTGTTGTTTGCAATTGTGAGCTGCGGCAAAGTTAATGTAGAAAATTTCGGAAAAATTGAAAACGGAATGACTTATGATCAAGTAAAAGGTATCTTAGGAGATCCGACCAATTGTGAGTCAATGCCAGGTGCTAAACGATGTGTATGGCAAAGTGGTGAAAAGAAAATAGAAATAAAGTTTTTGACGGACAAAGTGGTTTTTGTCACAAGTGAGAATTTATAGGTTGTCAGGTAATGTCAATCGGGCAAAGTGAACATTCTCGGATAGGCATCAGCTAGGCTATTCGAAAACGGAACCTGACTTTCGTATGCGCCTGAGGTTTTCATTTGCAAAACTTTAAGACTGAAAAAAAAATAATTAGATGATTTTGTTTGTTTTTAGACCTTTTTGCTTAAGCGCGCAACAGACCTGATATGTTTAGTATCAAGCTGTTGCGCGCTTTGCAGACGAATCCGGAGCAATCATCGCTCAATTAATTTCTCATCCTCATCCTTAGTGGCATCGCCTGTTTATAATGTCTTCACAGCGCGTTAGGCGGCTGGCGGAAAAAACATAACATCTTAACAGATACCATATTGGGTAGTATTTTTTTTCGTATTCAAGGCGTGCCAAAGTTTGCCGATCTGTTTGCATACTTAAAGTATTCGCACCTTTGGCATAACACACAAGACGGGATAAAAGACATGCAAGATGGTATATTATTTAACACAAATCGCCATAAAGCAAGGATCATAAAGACAAAAAGCATAAGAGTATCAAGCTGCTTGCGGCTGGCTACCAGCGTAAACGTTTAAGGAACGTGGAAGATGGGAAAATACCACTTATGCTTGTCCTTAAATTCGTTTTCGTTATGTTGCGTCAATGCGCACAGACAATCAGTATATCAATCATCAGTATGCACCCATCTTTGCTTCTTGAAAACGAATCCAAATCCGGCGCAGTAACGTTTATATTGGCATCTTCCAATACCCTTAAAATAGCTCAATACGCTCCAATTGCACTTTATATCGGGCGATTTGCCCCGCTAAAAGCATTGATGGTTTGATCGGTGCAATAGCAGGGCTGACTTCACGGTTTCCCAAGCACGAGTTAATCATTACCGGTGGTGACAAATCCTGATCAACAGCCTTTTTTTGTATCGGATTTTTGAATTAGGCGCTGGTTCAGTGCTATATCGCAAACTAATGGCCGAGCAAACTATTTTTTTTCTGAAAAATTAAGGATTTGGCGTTGGTTCATCTTTTATCGTAAACGCTTGATTTTATAATTGTTGTCATACAATTGAACCAATGCCTTGAATCGGGGCAAGGCGAAAACAAAAGCGGCGCCTTTTGACGATTGACGTGTCAGAAGGCGCGTTGACAATTAAGGCGATATTAGCAGCTTCATACTTTCAGCCATGCGTTTGCCGATGACAAGGTGCGCTGCCGCATCGAAATGATAATAATCGGACAAGTCGTCTGTAATGGCCATTTCGATAGGTTCCATTTGCGGGTTTTGCGCCACATTGGCCTGTGAGATCTGAAGCAAGCCGCCCGGTTGCCCCCTGTGAGTCTGGGCTATGACCACGGGCAAATCTGCCAGATTCAAATCGGAACGCAGATCGTTGATCAGGCAGGTCAGGTTAGTTTCGTAATTTTCGATATTAATATCATTGCCGCCGTCATTCCAGCCTTGAAACCAAACAAAACCGGCGATTTGAATCTGTTTGCCTGCATATTGGGGAAAATAGGTCTCCAATACCTCGGGTTTCTGAATATCAAGCGCCCTTTGCACGAGAGCATCATAGATAGATTCCTGGGCCAATTCTCCGGCAGTTAATTGATTGCCGGTATTGGCGATGCTGCAAGGGGTTTTCCAATCGACACGCAGGTTGCTTCCGCCCCGGACTACCTTGAGCAACAGCACATCTTCGGCCAACATATCGCCAATATAATGGCCAAAAACAAGTTCGGGTCCATACCTGTCAGGCTTGGAGCCAAATTTCGCAGTCAGCAGGCCGTAAAGTTCGCTAAAAGAAAGAGTGTTGCCCGTCAGTTCTGCGGTATGCTGCAACACGGTAACATCGCTACGTTCGGTCAGCAGATTTTCGTTTAAAAGGCCGTCGCCATCTATTTTTGCAACGCCCATGGCTGCTATCATTTGTTTGAAGGCATTACTGTCCCAATCATAGCCTGGCGGGCTCTGACCTTGATTATAGTAATACTCGCTGATGCTGGCAAATAAGCGGTCTGTAAGATCGAAATCGAATGTATTGCAATTTTGGCCGTTTAAGCTGATTATGCCGGCGGTGCATAAAAACTGCTCCAGTTTTTGTGTTGCCGGATTATCTGGAAAATCGGCCAAAGCGGCCTGATAGTCGCCAACAGGTTCATCCGGGTTTAGAAAAAGCCGGGTTATTTCCGCTTTGCCGATGGCATTGGAACCACAGATAAACTCATCGTTCTCAAAGCCTTCATTGGCATGGCAGATTAGAGTCTGCAGGGAGGGAATCCTGGTATTGTGACCGGCCATGTTTGACTGGCCGGCCATCAGGAAAACCTTAACAACATCTGCAAAGCTATCGGCGTTAACATTATCCGAATTCGCTTCGCTTAGTGTGATTTTTATCGGTTGTCCGACGGTCGTGGTCGCCGTTTGCGCTTGATAACTACTGATAATTGCAGACACATTTTCTTGATTGCTCATTTTTTTCAGGATTGCATTCAGATCGCAACCTGTTAATAAAAAAGTGAAAACAACAATTAAAGTAAAAAACTGGAGCCAAAGTATCGCAACAGGTTTCCGGGCAATTGTGTATGATGTATTTTTCATTTTTGAAGCCTTCCCTTTTAGCAGTCGCAAAGTACATAAACCTTGAGTTATATGAAGCAGCAATAAATGCGCCATTTAAAAGGGGCAGGCTTTTAGATCAAAAAAACAACATTAATATCAAGAAAAATATATTTTTTTCAGCACTTTTGTACGATTTAAAAAAACACTTATTTGCGGGCGTAACAAGTACGGCTGCGTAATATCTCAAAAAATGTTACGCCAGCGGTAATTTGGGTACTTAGATTAGAGCTTTGGCGCCTCAATTATCCACTCTTTCTTGTCTTTATTTATATGGCCTTTCGAATTCGTTTTCGTTATGTTGCGCCAATGGGCAAAGACTTTGAGTATGCACCCATCGGCACGGTTTGAAAATTAATCCAAATCTAAGCGCAATAACGGTAGGCTCATGTTGGATTCCGGGGTCTTATTACTTTAAGCGCAATAACTAAATGAATTTGTACATAATATGGTTTAAGAAAAGAAACTCACCCATCTCTTAGGAAAAATAAATTAAAATCAATAGGTTATCTTGCATAACGAATTTACAAGACCATGAAACTCAACATGAGCCTTGATTAAATATGTTAAAAAATGATAAAATTTTTATGTCGCCTTAAAGTAAGAATAAACAACGGATTTTATATACAAATCTGAAAAAAGGAAAAATAGTTAACAATCAAATTTATTAATAAGAAGTAAAAAAATAATTACAAGCGGCACTATCACTACAAACCCAATCCACAACGATAATCATTAAAAAACGGTTTATTGATTAATTATTCAAAAAACGATAAAGGTCTATTTATAAAAAGAATCCGTCTAATAGAGTAGTCGAAACAGGGTGAAACAATACGAGGCCTTCTTATTCGTTATGCCAAAGAAGATCATTTATGATCAATCAAGAAGTTTTTTTATTCATGTCTTTTGAGATACTAAAATAGAGTTTTTGAGGTATGTTCTACTTCGGATGTAAATTAAAAAAACGGAATCAGCAAAAATTTTCACTTTACTGGCGGATACATAACATTATTGCAATGTAAATGTTTCCAGACTGTCCATCCGCAGTTTGTCTTCAAAATATAAGGAACGCGCAAGACTCAAATTAGTTGTTATAACGTATGTTTTACGTATTGCGTGGCCTTAACGCTGAAAAGCGTATGCTTTATAGCTTTTTAAATGCAAAAAAGGAGACAATGATGAATAAAAAGTATTTGAGTTTGTTGTTGGGAATCAATTTGTTTTTTTCCATGGTGTTTAATTCTTTTGCTGCGAATTTTGATGTTATCAATATTTCAAACACCTTGGGCATTAATGACAGTGAGCCTCAAATAAACGTTGAAGGGGATGTGGTGTGGAGTCTTGGATCTATAATGCATTACCATGACAAAGCGGCTGAAACCCTTTTCAAGGGGCGCTATAATAATGATCCAAAAATAAACAAAAAGGGGGATATAGCATGGATCGGCATTGCTGGCAAAGGTAAATCCTCTGAATATTTCGGTAATGTGATTTACTACTATAACGGAAAAAAAATTACACAGATTCCGGGGCAAGGCAACTATAGTAATCTTCAGATAAACGCCGACGGGCATGCGGTATGGGAATTTAAGACAGGCAAATTTAGAGAAATCTATTACTATGACGGAAAAACGGTGACCAATATTTCCGGCAATCCAAATGGTGATGATAGCGGTGCCCGGATAAACGCCAAGGGGCATGTGGTTTGGCAGAGGCAAAAGTCTTCAACCGGAGACTGCGATATTTATTACTATGACCGATCAACTATCACTAATATTTCCAACGATCCGAAAAACGCAAATTATTCCCCCCAAATAAACATCAAAGGACACGTGGTTTGGAGAAGCTATAACGATAGCACCGGCAATGACATCTATTATTATAACGGAAAACCGGCCATCAATATTTCCAACAGTACGAAAAAAGGAAATAACTATGCTCCTCAAATAAACGACAATGGACATGTGGTGTGGTGTAATGGAGATTTCGGAGCTCAAATTTATTACTATAACGGAAAGCGTGTGACCAATATTTCCAATTCGAATTATGATAATTTTAATCCCCAAATTAATAACCAGGGGAAAGTAGTTTGGGCCGGTTCGAACGGTTCAACCAGTAAAATATTTCATTATGACGGAGAAAAAGTTACTACTGTTTATTACCGTTCGGAAGGTTCTGCTGTTATGTCGCCCCAAATAAACGACAAGGGATATGTGGTTTGGGATGGCTTTGATGGCTCGCATCGTGAAATATACCTTGCAATTCCGCAAGTGGCGTCTGCTAAATAGAGCTTAGAGCATGATTGGCAAATAGGACATACTGATAATAGCGGTTTGGAAGATGCAAATCAGCCAGCAATGCCATAACGATGATTTATATTCGCTTAAATTTTGCCAAAGCTGCGAATACATCGAGTATGCAAACTTTGGCGCGTCTTGAAGACGAAAAAAAATCTAAGCGCAAAGTGATTCCTTCTTGGCGATTAGCCCTTATGGTTGTGATCGAAGGATGGGAGATACTTGATGCTTTTTGAAAAATTTTTACATTTAATATGGCACTGCCAATATCACATTGCATTTGCGCCAAAGTATCGATTTCAAATTTTAAGCGGGGATGTCGGCCATGAAGTTGGCCGTTATATCAGAACCTTTTCAGTTTAAGAGTCTGAAACGCAAGCCCTATTGGGGGAATCATTTTTAAGCTAAAGGTTACTGTGTTGATACCATCTGCCTCAATGAGGAAAAGATGCGGTAATATATCAAGCACCAAGAAACCAAGGAACGGCAACTTGAGCTAAGATAACATTCTGAATGTTCATTAACTGGGGCAATTTGCTTGCCTACTTTGGGGGCAAGGCAAATTATTCCCTTTTAGGGGTTGTCTCAAAGCCCTGCCCTTTGGGTATGGATTTTTACTTTTTCTGATCGTTGTTTAGATTTTTTTCATCTTCACTTGGGCTGACAAACTGACGATTACATTCTTTACATTTATTGTTCTGTTTTCCGTAATAAGTGTGTCCATTCTTGTTAATTGTGGTAGAGCCGCATCCAGGACAGATCATTCTTTCTCCCTCGGTTAAAATTTAAAATAACCTGTTTAAAATATATGTCTTAGATTTGCAACCCGCTAATATTAGATAAATTTTACATCCTTACATTTGGAGCGCTACCTTTTTCAGAGTCGTTTACTTTCTTGCAAATGAATTCTGCAGCGAGTTTTTTTTAAGTTCTTCAAAACCTGTTTTATTCGGATAGCAATATGCCCGAATCGGATAAAACTCTTCTTGTCTTTGTTGTTAGCGGGATGATAATTATGAATTATAAAGAAGCTAAAAAGCAGACTGGCAAACTGTATAATCCGCTTTATTTATTTGTTTTTGGTCGGGGCGAGAGGATTTGAACCTCCGACCCCTTGAACCCCATTCAAGTGCGCTACCAGACTGCGCTACGCCCCGACACAATCCCGATCAGATATCATTCTGAGATTGTACTGTCAAGGAATCAAATTCTTTTTTTTTATTGTAGAAAACGCTTGATTGAACAACTATTTCATTTTATTAATAAAATATTATTTAAGAAATACTTTGCCATGAGAGTTATTAAGGGAAACAACGCATGAAAAAGGTAAGTCCGGTCAAACCGAAGCTGTTGCCGATAGGGAGCACCATTGGGATCGTGGCCCCATCCAGCCCTTTCGATAAAGAGGAATTGGAACAAGGAATTAAAATTTTACGCAACATGGGGTTTAATGTTCAACTTGCAGATGGAATTTTTGAAAATAAAGGATATTTGGCTGGTGATGATTCTTTACGAACGGCTCAATTGCATCAGATGTTCAAAGATTCGCAGATTGATGCAGTAATGTGCGCCCGGGGAGGATTTGGCGCGTTGAAGCTTCTTGGCCGGATTGATTTTGAAATAATCCGGTCTTATCCGAAGCCGTTTATTGGTTTCAGTGATATTACCGCTTTGCATCAGGCTATCTGGCTCAATACCGCAATGGTAACCCTGCACGGTCCGACAGTGTGCTCGCTGTCATCGTCAGACAACATTACCCAGGATGCTTTTTTAAAAACCTTAACAAGTGACCTGCAATTGACAATACGCGCTGTGCAAAAGCGGGTTTTATATCCCGGTGCTGCACAGGGCAGGGTTCTTGGCGGAAATTTAGCGACGCTTTGTCATTTGTTGGGTACGCCATTTACCGGTGCTTATGCTGGAGCGATCCTGTTTATAGAAGATGTAGGTGAGGCTCCTTATCGAGTTGACCGTATGCTGACTCAAATGAAATTGGCTGGTTGCTTTAAGGGATTGGCAGGCGTGGTTGCCGGATCATTTAAAAAATGCGGCCGGGATTCTGATATTTACGAAATTTTAAAGGTCTGTTTCGCCCAGGCTGATATTCCGGTTTTGGCGGGTTTTCCGGCCGGTCATAAAAAAACAAATGTGTGCCTGCCCTTAGGAATCAATGCCAGCCTTGATACGAACAGTGGGGAACTTCGATTTTCCGAAACGGTGATGGAGCCATGAAAGTATAATTTTTGCTTATGAAGTTTGAAAGACCGGATAGATTAATGCAAGAGGCAGTGAAACAAAGATTTTTCCCAGGCGCTGTTTTACTTGTATCTCTGGCAGATGAGATCGTTTTTCATAAGGCGTACGGGTTTGCCAATTTGTTTAATTATAGAAAAATGACTCGTGATACCATTTTTGACCTGGCTTCGCTGACCAAGCCTTTATCAACAACTCTCGCAATAATGCATTTTGTTCAAAAAGGGCTTTTGGAACTGGATTGTCCTGTTGGTCGGTATTGTGTTGATTTGAAAGGCGATGAAAAAGCAAATTTGACGCTTCGGCATTTGTTGGGGCATTGTTCAGGGCTACCGGCCTGGAAGCCTTATTTCATGCGGCTAAGACATCTTGGTGACGCCGATCGGCTTCCGGTATTGCGTAAATGGCTAAAAGACGAGCCACTGATATTTTCCATGGGTAAACGGGTTGTCTACAGTGACATCGGATTTATGCTGATTCAGTGGGTCGTGGAAGAGTTCACCGGATATTCATTAGCCGATATAGTGAACCGGATGGTTTACGCTCCCATGGGGGTATCGGGCCTTTATTACCCCCTGACCTGCGATCGTCATCATGATCTTGCCCTGGCGGCGACAGAGTTATGCCCCTGGCGAAATAAATTATTGGTGGGATGTGTTCATGATGATAATGCGTTTGCTTTAGGTGGAGCGGCGGCCCATTCGGGACTGTTTGGTTCCGCCCTATCGGTTTATCATTTGCTGCAAACTCTACTGGCCGCAGACAAGGGAGCTTTGATTCATCCCTTGTTTGACCGGCGATTGATTAAAGAGTTTTTTGAGCCTCAGGCAAAGTTGGGCCGGCCGTTAGGATTTGATACCCCGGATAAAACAGGATCAAGTTCAGGCAAACATTTCAGTGCCGGGAGTATAGGTCATCTCGGTTTCACGGGTGTTTCTTTTTGGATGGATAGAGATAGATCGGCAATTGTAATTTTGCTTACAAACAGAGTGCATCCCTCACGGCACAATACCAAAATCAGAGATTTCCGGCCAACGTTATACAATGCGGTAATGGAAGCCATTATTGGTATCTGAGTAAGTCTGCTTATTTTTATTCTTGAAAATCGTCCTCGATTCTGATAGCCAAAAAAATATTGCTTTCCTTTATGATGAGCCGCTATATTTATTGGTTCAATCCTGGGGAATTCGGAGTGCAAAATTCTACTTTTTTAGGACAGGAACAATAATTAATGAATTTTTTCGTGGATTCCATTCTTGGTGTTTTTTCTAGCGACCTGGCAATTGATTTGGGCACGGCCAATACTTTGGTTTATGTTAAAGGTAAGGGCATTGTGTTAAGTGAACCATCGGTTGTGGCGGTTCGTACGGATAATCGCGCCAGGAATCGGGTTCTGGCAGTTGGGCTGGAAGCTAAAAATATGCTGGGAAGAACCCCTGGTAACATCGTTGCCATTCGCCCCATGAGAGATGGGGTGATAGCTGATTTTGAAGTCACCGAGGCAATGTTGCGGCACTTTATTCATAAAGTTCACAATCGCCGCTCCTTGGTTCGGCCAAGGGTTATAATTGCAGTTCCCTCCGGCATTACGCAGGTTGAAAAGCGTGCTGTCAAGGAGTCAGCCGAATCTGCCGGCGCCCGGGAAGTTTTTTTGATTGAAGAACCAATGGCTGCCGCCATTGGTGCTAATTTGCCCATTACCGAGCCTACATGTAATATGGTTGTGGATATTGGTGGCGGAACCACTGAAGTGGCAGTAATTTCGTTGGCCGGGATCGTTTATAGCCGTTCGTTGCGTGTGGCCGGTGACAAAATGGATGAAGCCATAATTCAGTATATAAAACGCAAATACAACTTGCTCATCGGAGAGCGTACAGCCGAAATTATTAAAACCACCGTTGGGAATGCATACCCCGATCCGGATCATGCCGAGACTATTGAGGTGAAGGGGCGTGACTTGGTTTCAGGTATCCCAAAAATATTGGCTATTGATTCAGAAGAAGTACGCGTTGCTATATCTGAACAGATTGACGCCATTATCGAGACGGTCAAGATTGCCTTGGAACAGACACCTCCTGAGCTTGCGGCTGATATCGTGGACCGGGGTATTGTCGTAACGGGCGGAGGTGCGTTGCTTAAAAATTTAGACAAGCTTCTGAAAGAAGAAAGTGGATTACCCATTACCGTCACGGATGACCCATTGTCCACAGTGGCGCTTGGATCAGGTAAGGCGCTTGATAGTATCGAAATGCTTAAGCAAGTTGTGATATACTAATCACATGTTCTCCAAAAAAATGGTGATTTTTGTAGGCGTGATATTTCTTTTCGCAGCCTGCATTCTTTTGATTACATTGACCAGCCGGCAACCTCAAGTCGCTCAAGGTCCGGGGCGGTTTGCTATTTCATTGGTTGCACCATTTCAACAGATGATTGTCAGTTCGTCACGGTTTTGCCGGGATGTCTGGAAAAACTATTTTGCTTTGGTTTCAGTTGCTGAAGAAAATCAGCGTCTGCAAAAAGAATTGCGTAAAGCCCAGTCTTTGAATCATCGATGCAGTGAGACACTGTTGGCCAATGTAAGGTTTCATGCTCTCCTGGATTTAAAACATGAAATAAAACACCAATCCATTGCCGCGCAAGTTATCAGCAAGGATCCTTCCCCGTGGTTTCAGACTCTGCTTATAGGCAAGGGCAGTGATGACGGCATTATACAAGGGGCGCCGGTCATCAATACGCAGGGTGTTGTCGGACTGGTTGTGCAAGTGACGGATCACTATGCCAAAGTGCGTATCGTTACGGATCCAAACAGCTCTGTAGATTCTGTTATCCAAAAGAGCCGTGCGCGTGGTATTTTAAAAGGTGGCACATCCGGTTATTGCGTATTGGATTACGTGTTGCACAAGCATTTATTGAATTTGGGCGATACCGTTGTAACTTCCGGCATGGACGGTGTTTTTCCAAAGGGTTTGCCCATTGGCAGGGTAACTGACATTTTAAAACATGATGCGGGTATTTTTCAGGAAGTGACCGTTATACCCTATGTGGATTTTGAGAGGTTAGAAGAGGTGCTTGTAATAACCCCATCCGCGCAGGCCGGGTTGCAATGACCATTTCGTTTTATATTTTAATTAGCCTTAGCCTGGTGATAATTAAAACCGTTTTGATTCCAGGGATAACTGTTTTTAGTAAATTCTACGATTTATTGATTCCCATTATTGTTTATTTGGGGTTTTTCCGGTCCACCAAAGAGGGGCTTCCCATCGTTGTCTTCTCCGGATTAATTATGGACAGTCTTTCCGGTGGTCCGGTTGGCCTGTATTTTGCCGCTTACCTTTGGTTATATTTAGCTGGCAGATGGATGTCTCTGTTTTTACATGGCGGAAATATTTTTCTAATAACTATCGCAGTAGCCATTGGTGTAATGTTTGAGATTCTGATTTTACTCGGTTATTTGGTTTTTCTGGCCCCAGGTGCAAGTATGCCCGAAGACGCCATAGAAACGATAACCATTCAGCTTTTATTGGCAATCATCACAGCTCCGGTAATACTGTCAGTCATTGGCTGGGCTCAGAAAAAATTAGATCGGTGGCGTGCAAGCATTGTCAAGGATCGGCGGCAATATTGATTTAAAAAATAAACATTTGTCAGTGAGTAGGTTTTTTCATATATTTAGTTAGCGTCCATCTGCGAAATAGGCAAATTTGTACAAAGTTAAGGTGTGCGAAAAATTTTACCAAAGGCATTGGCTTGATATTTCGAGGATAAAGTTTTGAGCACAACGAAGATATCGTGCAAAATGATCACTACAGGATGGGCACTAGTTAGGAAAATCCCATTGCGTTCCTTTTTGGACAGTGTAGATAGTGATTGGTTTAATCAGCGCCTCACGTTAGCATTGGTTGCTGTTCTGGCGGCTTTTGCAATTTTGTTCATGCGATTGATTTATTTGCAATTAATAGAAGGACAAGAGTACCATCGATTATCGGAGATTAACAGTATCAGGCTTCAAGATATTGACGCGCCAAGAGGTCTTATCTATGAGCGCACCGGTAAAATAATGGTGGATAATAGGCCTTCCTTTGATTTGCATATTGTCTTAAAAGACGCCAACCCATTGAATGCAACGTTAAGCAAGTTAAGTCAATATGTTGACGATAGCCCGGATCAGTTAAGAAATCGTATCCGAAAAAACAAAAAAAGAGACGCCTACAAACCTCTTTTATTAGTGGAAGACATTGGCCGCGATACCTTAGCGTCTATTGAAGTGCGAAAATTCGATTTGCCGGGAATTATGGTAAATGTCTCGCCAAAACGTCATTACCTGAATATGGACCTTGCCGGGCATTTTTTAGGGTATATGGGTGAAATCAACTTACAAGAGCTTCAATATGAGCAGTACAGAGATTGTAAGAGCGGCGATTATATAGGTAAGTTCGGTATTGAAAGATCATTGGATTCCTTTTTGAGAGGTAAAAGAGGCGGCCGTCAGGTTGAGGTTAATGCTACAGGCCGAATCATACGGGTAATAGATACTGTTGCCGCGAATCCAGGCCATAACATTGCCCTGACACTGGATGCCGCACTCCAGAAAACTGCTGAAAAAGCTCTTGGTGAAAATGCGGGAGCGGTGGTTGCAGTGGACCCGCGAAATGGTAAAATCTTGGCTTTGGCAAGCCGGCCGGGCTTTGATCCCAATGTTTTTGTTGACGGGCTAACTCGCGAACAGTGGCAGGCATTGATAACAAATCCACTTCGCCCTTTGGAAAACAAAACCATCCAGGCAGTATATCCTCCGGCTTCCCCATATAAGATAATTACGACCATAGCAGGGTTGGAAGAGGGGATTATCGACTCGGAAACAACATATTTTTGTCCGGGATATTACAAATATGGAAATCGGGTATTCAGATGCTGGAAAAGGGGAGGCCACGGAGAAGTTAACGTGGTTAAGGCATTGGCCCAATCTTGCGATGTTTTTTATTACCAGGTTGGTGAGGCGCTGGGAATAGACCGGTTGGCGTGGTATGCAAAGGCATGCGGTTTAGGCAGTGCTACAGGGATAGGACTGAAAGGCGAGATGGCCGGTCTTGTTCCAACGGCTGCATGGAAGCGAAAACGGTTTGGGACCAACTGGCAAGGTGGTGAAACCTTATCGGTAGCCATAGGCCAGGGGTATAATTTAGTAACACCATTGCAGTTGGCTATATTGGCCGCATCTGTTGGTCATAATGGGGTTAGGTATAGACCTTTATATATAAAATCCATACATAACACCGAAAGCGGGGAAATTTTCGTCAATAAGTCTGAAGTTATCGGCCGATTGCCTGTAAGTCAGAAAAACATGAACATTCTGCGTCAGGGATTATCGGATGTGGTCAACAATGCAGAAGGCACTGCTTATAGCTCACGGTTAAAAGGCATAGCCTTTTCTGGAAAAACTGGTACAGCTCAAGTTGTTGGGCGTAAAACAGACGCAAAAACCGGTAAAGATATTGGTCTGGAAAGCGCACCTAAAGATCATGCCTGGTTTGTCGCTTATGCTCCATCTGAGCAGCCTCGAATAGCCGTTTCCGTTATCGTTGAGCACGGAGAACATGGCTCAACCGCCGCGGCTCCAATTGCAAAAGAGTTGATCGTTCAATATCTGGGATTGGAACAAAGTGAAAAAAAAGATGACGCCTTCGTTCAGCAAGATGTCTTGGGTGAACCCGCTCAAAGCCCAGAGGTGAGCTTTAATGATTGATCGGCGGCTGATAGCATATTTTGACTGGTGGATGCTGTTGTTAACTTTTATGATAGCAGCTATTGGATTAACAGCACTGTACAGTGCTGTTAATACGGGTCTCACCAGTGGTCAGTCGTTTCTTTTTACAAAACAACTCATCTGGTACTGTGTCGGTTGTGTTGTGATGCTGGCGGCTTTTCTATTCAACTATAAATCGTATGAACGATGGGCGCATTTATTTTATCTGTTTTGCATTGGTTTATTAGTTGCTGTTCTCGTTGCAGGTAAGCTCGGTGGAGGCTCTAAACGGTGGATAGTAGTAGGTCCTTTTTCACTTCAGCCTTCTGAAGTTGTAAAATTGGCTGTAATTTTGGTATTAGCCAAATATTATGCAAAGGTCGCACGTGCAGAAGGGCTCTATTTAAAAGATTTGATTACACCTGCGGTCCTTACGGCCATTCCTATTGTTCTGATCGTGCGGCAGCCGGACTTGGGTACTGCTATCGTTGTTGCTTTAATTGCCGGTGCAATTACAGTTTATGTCAAAATTGAAAGGCACACACTCGTGTGGCTGGTGGCTGGCTGCGCTTTAACTATACCGTTGGTTGGATTTTTTTTAAAAGAATACCAGAAACAACGTATTTTAACATTTTTAAACCCAGACAGAGACCCATTAGGCGCCGGATATCATATCATTCAATCTAAAATCGCCATCGGTTCGGGTATGATAACTGGGAAAGGCTTCTTGAAAGGTACGCAAAACACATTAAATTTTTTGCCTGAACAACATACGGACTTTATTTTTTCTGTCTTGGCCGAAGAATGGGGGCTGGCGGGAGCAGCATTTGTATTGTTGGTTTTTTTATTGTTAATCACATGGGGGCTGCAAATTGCACAACGCAGCAGAGATCCGTTTGGCACAATTTTATCGGTTGGCGTAACTGCCATGATTTTTTGGCAGGTATTCATAAACATAGGAATGGTTATGGGATTGATGCCGGTTGTAGGTGTAACTTTGCCATTTATTAGCTACGGAGGCTCATCGGTAATCACAATGATGGCGGGTGCAGGGCTGCTCTTGAATGTGAGCATGCGAAGATTTTTGTTTGAGCAATAACACACAGAGGAACAGGTAGGGATGAAAAAAAAAAATAAAAGGCAATCTGCTGGAAATTCTACCATATCAACATTGCTTGGGCGTGAGACATCTTTTGAAGGAACGCTTAGCTTTAATGATACAATTCGTATTGACGGGCGAGTCATAGGAAATCTTGTCAGCAAAGACGGAACCATAATTGTGGGCGAAAATGCGGTGATTGAGGCTGATATCCAAGTTGCAGTGATCGTTGTCAGGGGTAAAGTGACTGGAAGAGTGGAGGCCAGCCAGCGAATTGAACTATTTCCACCGGCCGTGGTAGCCGGTGATCTGCATGCGCCTGCAGTAGCAATTGATTCAGGTGTCGTCTTTAATGGGAATTGCTATATGCAGGACCAGCCTGCGGTTTCTCCCAAAAAAAAGACCGAAAAAGAAACCGAGAGCCCAGGTCCCGGAAAACCTGCTGATCATAAAAAATAAAAAACCTTTGACAATTAAACCTTTGGGGTGGTATACAGCGCCGCAGATTTATACCAGTCTTGCGCTTGTATAATTTACGGTAATTAAAGCCTAATAGTTAAAGAAATCGGGCGATTACGGAGGCGGTTGCATGATAAAGCTAGATTGGACCATTATGGTTCAAATTGTTAATTTTGTTTTTTTGATATTTATTCTCAATATCGTTCTTTATAAACCCATTCGAAATATCCTGCTTCAGCGCAAGGCTAAAATGGAAGGGCTTGAGGACAGTATTAAAGACAGTACTCAAGAAGCCGGGGACAAGGATCAAGCTTTTTCTGAGGGAATTAAACAGGCCCGCGTAAAAGGTCAAAAAGAAAAAGAGCGCCTTATGAAGGCGGCCGCATCTGAGGAACGTGAAATTATTGATCAGATTAATGCCAAAGCCAGACAGGATCTTGAGAAGTTGAAGGCCAAAATTGCCCTTGACACTGCGTCGGTAAAAGCATCACTTGAAAAAGAGGTAGATGCTTTCGCTGACTCCATTACTAAGAAAATCTTAGGGAGGGCCGCCTAATGAAACTGTTTGGAAGATGTGGACAGACCAAAAAAAAATCCATGTTCTTGTTATCTGTTTTTTGGGTGATTTTAGGTTTGTGTGGACCTGTCACCGTAATTGCCTCCGGAAGTAATGAGCATGCCGGCGCTATAGAAGACGATTACCATGGCGATGTTGCGGGTTCTGGTTCCGCAGATCATGGCGCAGGACATGGACACGAAATTCACTGGCAAAATACGGACTGGGCCAAGGTTCTGAATTTTGCCATTTTAGTTGTTGGCCTTTTTATATTGGTTCGAAAGCCGATTGGAGAGGCTTTGAATGATAGAATAAAGAGGATTAAAAACGAACTGGAAAGTCTGGAAACACGTAAAGCTGAAGTTGAAAAACAATTGGCTGATTACAATAAAAAATTAGCTAAGCTTGACAAAGAGTCTGAACAGATCGTTTCCGAATATATACGTCAGGGGGAGGACGCCAAAGCAAGAATTTTAAAGGAAGCGCAATCTGCGGCAGACAGGCTTAAGATCCAAGCCGAAAAAAATATTGCCCACGAGTTTAATCAGGCCAAATTGCACCTTCAGGCCCGAATAGTAGAAAAAGCGCTTGGCAAGGCGGAATCATTAATTAAAACTCAGATTTCCGAGTCAGATCAAAATCGCTTAGTCGATGAATACTTAGAAAAGGTGGGGGCATAGTGAAAAATCTTGCAATTGCACGGCGTTATGCCAAGGCGCTTTTGATAATCGGCAAACAGGACGGTCAAACCGAGAAGTATCGTCAGGAATTAGAAGGAATGACGATTCTGATGGATAGGAACAGACAGCTCGCCGGAATGATTTCTAATCCTCTTTATAATATTGATGAACGGAGGCAAGTATTCCAAAAAGTTATTCAGAAATTGAAGCTCACCAAGGTGACGACTTCCTTTCTGATGCTGCTGTTCGATAAAGGCCGTATCGCCTTTATTTCCAGCATTAACGATTTTTATCAGAATCTTGCGGATGAACTTAAAGGGATTGCCCGTGCAAGCTTGGTTTCAGCGCAGAAATTATCCGATGAAACTATCGAAAAAATTCGTGCTGCCCTGTCCAAAAAAACAGGCAAGGAAATAACTCTGGAGGTTACGCAGGATCCCAGTCTTATAGGAGGGGTTGTTACGCGCATTGGTGATCTCGTTTTGGATGGCAGCATTAAAACACAATTACTCAAAATGAAAGAATCTTTAAAAAGGGGTGAGAGTGCATAATGGAACTTAGAGCCGAAGAAATTAGTCAAATTATCAAAGATCAGATTACCGATTACGACAAAAAGGTTGAGCTGAGTGAAACCGGTGTCGTTCTGTCCGTAGGTGATGGTATTTCACGTGTTTACGGACTGGAAAAAGTCATGGCTATGGAGCTTGTGGAATTTCCGGGCAACATCTTGGGCTTGGTGCTGAACCTCGAAGAAGATAATGTGGGTGTCGCCATTCTGGGTGATGACACGAACATTAAAGAAGGGGATATTGTTAAACGCACTGGCCGTATCGCACAGGTTCCTGTAGGGGATGCCACTTTGGGCCGTGTTATGGATGCAACTGGTCAGCCTTTGGATGGCAAAGGTCCCATTGACGCCAAAGAATCTCGGCGTGTTGAAATGGTTGCTCCAGGCGTTATTGCCAGAAAAAGCGTTCATGAACCCTGTTACACAGGACTTAAAGCTGTTGATGCTATGACACCGGTAGGCCGCGGGCAACGCGAACTAATCATCGGTGATCGGCAGATCGGGAAGACAGCTGTGGCCATTGATGCCATCCTCGCCCAAAAAGATACCGACATTTATTGTATCTATGTGGCTTGCGGTCAAAAAAAATCAACTGTTGCTCAGGTAGCCGCCGTTTTAGAAAAACATGGCGCTATGGAATACACCACCATCGTTTCCGCATGCGCAAGTGATCCGGCAACACAACAGTTTATTGCCCCTTATGCAGGATGTGCAATGGGAGAATATTTCCGTGATAATGGTAAGCATGCTCTCATTATTTACGATGACCTCTCGAAACAAGCTGCCGCTTATCGTCAGGTTTCACTATTGTTAAGGCGTCCGCCGGGCCGTGAAGCCTACCCAGGTGATATTTTCTATAATCACTCACGACTGCTGGAACGTTCTGCAAAATTGAGTGATGAATTAGGAGCCGGCTCCCTAACCGCTTTGCCAATTATCGAAACTCAGGCCGGTGACGTTTCAGCATACATCCCGACAAACGTAATTTCCATTACGGACGGTCAGATCTATCTTGAACCTGGGTTATTTTTTGCCGGTATTAGACCTGCCATTAATGTGGGCTTATCCGTATCACGTGTAGGTGGCGCTGCCCAGGTCAAAGCGATTCGTCAGGTTGCTGGTACGCTTCGTTTGGAAATGGCTCAATTCAGGGAGCTTGAAGCGTTCGCGGCCTTCGGAAGTGACCTCGACAAGGCCACACAAAAGCGGCTGACACGTGGGCAGAGACTTGTTGAAGTCTTGAAACAACCGCAGTATCAGCCTTTGAGCATGGAAAAGCAGGTTGCGATTCTTTATGCGGGTACTCGCGGATACCTTGATGATTATCCGGTCGATGTTATAGCCAAATATGAAGCAGGGCTTTATCCTTTTATTGAAGAGCGGTTTCCAAGTGTATTGAATCAATTAAAGGAAAAACAAAGCATAGATGATGGGCTGGATAAACTATTGGGAGAAGCTCTAACCGCTTATCATGAAGAATTCAAAGATACCATCAAATAAAATCATGTCTTGTGTGGTCTTGAAATTTTTTTGCTATCGAAAAGTAAGGGCTTAGCTTTATGGCACAATTAAAAGAGATTTTGCTGAAAATTAACGGCATTAAAAAAACCAAGCAAATCACCAAGGCTATGAATATGGTGGCTGCTTCAAAGCTGCGTGGCGCACAAACAAGCAGCGACGCCTTTCGTCCATATTCTCAAAAATTTTCAGAGGTTTTAGGCAGCCTGGCTGAAAGTTCAGGTGAGCAAGCCAATGAATTGCTCGTACCGCGGGAAAGGATACGTAAAGTGCATATTGTGCTTTGCGCATCGGATCGCGGCTTGTGCGGTGGTTTCAATATTAATTTAATTGAAAAAGCCGAAGCCCTGGCAAAAGAGAAAGAAGCTCAAGGTGCTGAGGTCAGCTTTTCCTGCTTTGGAAAAAAGGGCATGGAGTGGGCTAAAAAAAGAAAAAAGCAACTTGTTGAAAGTTTTTTGGGAGTCATTGGTTCCAAGGTTAGCTTTACCATAGCTGCTGCATCCGGCCGGAATATGGTGAGTGGATTTTTAGACCAAGCTTATGACGAGGTCTATATCGTTTATGCGCAATTTATAAGCATGGCTAAACAGCTCCCAACTATCAAACAGCTTTTGCCAATACCACCTATTGAGAAAATTGAAGCGAATGATGAAAATGGTAAGGCATATCAGCCTGAGCACATCTGTGAACCTTCATCGGAGGCATTGGTTGGTGAGTTGTTGCCCAAAAGCGTACAGGTGCAGATTTTTAGCGCTTTACTGGAAACGTCAACCAGCGAGCACGCAGCCCGGATGATGGCTATGGACAACGCCACCAAGGCATGTAACGATATGCTGGAATCACTGTCATTGATCTATAACAAGGCACGGCAAGCTGCGATTACTGCGGATTTAATGGATATTGTGGGCGGCGCCGAAGCCCTCAAAGGATAAAGATACACCCAGACGGTTTTTCATTTTTTAGGAGGTTTTCAGATGGGAGAAAATATCGGAAAAATCACACAGGTTACTGGACCTGTTGTAGATGTGGAATTCGAACAGGGCAAGTTGCCGACCATCTTAACGGCGCTTACCATAACTAACCCTACCATTAGCGATGAAAAGAATAATCTTGTCGTTGAGGTCGCGCAGCACTTGGGTGATAATGTCGTTAGAACAATTGCAATGGATGTTACTGATGGTCTCGTCCGTGGTATGACGGTTAAGGATACTGGAAGCCCCATAAAAATGCCTGTTGGTGAAGCCAGTTTAGGGCGTATTCTAAATGTTGTCGGGCGGCCAGTGGATGGCTTGGGACCTGTAAGCCAGGAAAAAATGTTGCCAATCCATCGTCCTGCGCCGAAGTTTACCGAACAGGATACAGAGGTAAATGTTCTTGAAACAGGCGTTAAGGTTATTGATTTGTTAGTTCCTTTCCCAAGGGGTGGGAAAATGGGAATGTTCGGCGGCGCTGGTGTTGGCAAAACCGTTATCATGATGGAAATGGTCCATAACATTGCTATGCAGCATGGCGGTATTTCGGTATTTGCCGGAGTTGGCGAACGTACCCGTGAAGGCAATGACTTGTATCATGAAATGAAAGATTCAGGCGTACTTCCAAAAGCAGCCCTAATTTACGGGCAGATGACAGAACCTCCGGGTGCACGAGCCCGGGTGGCGTTGTCCGCTTTAACATGCGCGGAATATTTTCGTGATCAAGAAGGTCAGGATGTTCTGATTTTCATTGATAATATCTTCCGGTTCACGCAAGCTGGTTCAGAAGTGTCCGCCCTTTTAGGACGTATGCCTTCGGCAGTTGGATACCAGCCGACATTGGCTGTTGATTTGGGGGCTTTGCAGGAACGCATCACATCAACTGATAAAGGATCGATTACCGCTGTGCAGTGTGTTTACGTGCCAGCGGATGACTTGACCGACCCTGCTCCAGCAACCACATTTGCACATTTGGATGGAACAGTTGTTTTATCACGGCAAATTGCTGAATTGGGAATTTATCCTGCTGTCGATCCTTTGGATTCGACTTCGAGGATATTAGACGCTGCCTATATTGGGGAAGAACATTATCAGGTTGCTCGTCAGGTTCAGCAAATGTTGCAAAAATATAAGGAACTTCAGGATATTATAGCAATTTTGGGCGTTGAAGAACTTTCTGAAGAGGATAAGATTACTGTTACACGTGCTCGAAAAATTCAACGTTTTCTGTCTCAACCATTTCATGTTGCCGAAGTTTTTACGGGTTTTAAGGGTAAATACGTAAAAATTGAGGATACTGTTCGTGCTTTCAAGGAAATATGCGAAGGTAAACACGATGACGTTCCTGAACAAGCGTTTTATATGAAAGGCGGAATAGCAGAGGTCGTTGAAGAAGCTAAACAAATGGCAGAAACAGCAGAATAATAAATAGAGGATTGGCAATGGCTGAAAATATTCGTTTAGAAATAGTGACGCCTGAAAAGTCAGTCGTTAGTGATGATGCCAAGATTGTCATGGCGCCTGGACAACTTGGTGAATTTGGTATTCTGCCAAGGCACACACCTTTTATGACAACATTGAATGTCGGCGCCGTTCATTATGAAAACGCCGAGGGAAATGAAAGGTTTGTTTTTGTAAGTGGTGGTTTTGCTGAAGCTTTACCCGATCGTGTTACTATCTTAGCGGATTCGGCAGAGCGAAGGGCAGACATAGACATTAAACGCGCAAAACGTGCTATGACACGAGCCGAAGAACGCTTAGAGCAATATAGTAAAGAAGAAACTGATTTTACTAGGGCTCGGGTAGCTCTATTAAGAGCAATAACCAGAATTCGTATTGTTGAAACACGGTAATTACAGAAATCGAAATCCGGTTTGTTCTCGAAAAGGGTGGCCGATGGGTCACCCTTTCTTGTTCAAATCGGGTAATTTTAAAAGCGTTTTTCGGGTGAAAAAAACTACCACTGCAAAGAACAACTTGCCGAAATAATGTTCAATATGTACAATATTTAAAAATATTGACTTAACATATTGCCAAAGATTATAGTGGCATGCCATAATGAGGTATAAGTGTGGAACAAGTAAATGTAGTTGAGCATTTCATGGAGCTGGAGAATAGAATAGAGTCACTGATTGAGACATGTAAGCTCTTTGAAATTGAGATTGAAGAGCTTAAAGAACAAAATCAGGAACTTACACAAAAACTCCAGGAAAAAGTTGTTGTTGAGCAACAACACCATGAGCTCAAAAGTGTAGTAAGACAGAAAATTGATAGTCTGATGGGCAGACTTGATGAAATCTCGGAGAATCAACAAGAAAACTGATAAGTGATGATGAAGAGGATATGTCCTGTCTTTGGAACAACTGCTAAACATAAACGTCTTAGGGCAATCATTTACATTTAAGTCTGAAAAGGATGTTGAAGAAGCCCGTGAAATTGTAGACTATGTTGTTAAAGCAATTGAGAAAGTCAGATTGGAAACAAAGCAGGAAGCATCAACCCTTGACAAACGGGCAATTTTAATATTGACTGCGTTAAACATTACAAACGAATTCTTTGTGCTGAAAAAAAGATATCAGCATCTAATAGACGATGTTAATGAACGCTCATTAAATTTGATTGACTTACTTGATGCAAGACTTTCGATAAGACGTTAAGGCAGTACAGGCAGCTAAGTTCTCTGTAAATCGGAAATCTTACTGGTTCGTATTTTTATTTGTGATTCTCATACGAACGGTCGTTCCAAAGGTTACCAAGGTGCATACCCCTGCCGTGCGCGTGTTTGGCTGATGTGCTTTGGCCCAACGCCAAAAAAAAAGGGAGCCAAATCTGACTTCGGTGTGCAAGTTCTGGATATACAGAAAAGCCTAAAGAAGCCATGAGGCGCCCACCTTGATTTTTGGATCAAAGACCTACCAACACGGCACAATGGTGGGGGTACACCTTCTGATTTCGAGAGTGCCTGAGTGGTCTAATGAAAGCATCATCCTACCGTTCGTTCAATTCCGTCATGCCCCATCATTATAAACTAACTTTTTTGCCTTAGAGGCTATTGGATTAAGTCTTTTAGGGAAAAAGCCCGGATAAGCATATGGGGGTAAAGGGATTGAACCTCTCTTTTTTTATTCTAAACAATGTTCGTCCTGAAATAGACAAGTTTGGTTGATACTAAGGCGTGCGAGAAATTTTACCACAGGCATATTATTAATATTCCGGCGATAAATATTGAGCACAACTAAAAGATCGCGAAAGATATCGAGCAAATTGGCTATTTCCGGATACATTCTAAGCTGAAATAGTTTAAATCTGGATCGCAGTAAGCAATTATGAATACACGAAAAATAAATTTGATGGGTAATCGGGAATTTTTTAAAAGCAATGAGCCTTTAAAACCCGTCCTATATATGTTTACCGGTAGGGAGGTCCAATGAACGAATTCTTAATGCTTGCGTTTGCAATCATTATATTTACCTGTGGTTTTGGTGTGTCTTTATGGATAAGAGTCTTGATAGACCGCCATAGAAGACAGGACGCGCAAAACGAAGCCGAACAAATTATTCAAGAAGCCAAGCATAAGGCGGATGCATTGCTGAAGGAGGCAAATATTGAAGCCAAAGACAGGCTTCTTGAGATGAAAAATGAATTTGATGCGGAAACTAAAGATACCCGTACCGAATTAAAAAGACAGGAGCGGCGTCTAATACAGAAAGAGGAAAATATAGATAAAAAAATAGAGCAGAATGACCAAAAAGATAAAGAACTCCAGGACATAGAAAAGGGTCTTAGAAAACGTACAGATCAGATTGGCAAAAAAGAGCAGGAATATAATTCACTTGTGAGTGAGCAAAAAGTCCAACTTGAAAAAATATCGTCGCTCACTGCTGAGCAGGCTAAGGAACTGCTGTTACGCGCAATGGAAAACGAGGCTCGGTATGAAGGCGCCAAGCTTATAAAAAAAATCGAAAACGAGGCAAAGGAACAGGCTGATAAAAAAGCCAAAAAGATACTGGCTACCTCTATCCAGCGTTATGCTGCGGATTATGTTGCGGAAAGAACGGTATCGGTTGTCCAGCTTCCAAGTGATGAGATGAAGGGCCGGATTATTGGAAGGGAAGGACGAAATATTCGTGCCTTGGAAGCCGCTACAGGTATTGATTTGATCATTGACGACACTCCAGAAGCTGTCATTTTGTCGGGATTTAATCCGATTAGAAGGGAAATTGCCAGGCAGTCGCTTGCTAGGCTGATTTCCGATGGTAGAATCCATCCTGCAAGAATTGAAGATGTCGTTAAAAAGGTAACAAACGAAATTGATATTGCAATTAAAGAAGCTGGGGAACAAGCTGCTTTTGATTTAGGCGTTCATGGCATTGATAGTGAATTGATTAAAGTTATCGGTAGGTTAAAATTCAGAACCAGCTACTCACAAAACGTTTTACAACATTCGGTAGAGGTCGGTTTTCTTGCTGGGACGATGGCGGCGGAACTTGGCTTGAAAGAAAAGTTGGCTAGGCGTATGGGCTTATTGCATGATATCGGAAAAGCCATTGACCATGAAGTCGAAGGCCCGCATGCAATTATTGGATCTAAATTGGCAAAAAAACACGGTGAATCATCATCAATTGTAAATGCCATCGCAGCGCACCACGAAGATGTCCCGCCGGTGACAGTTTACGATATTCTCGTTCAGGCGGCTGATGGATTATCTGGGGCACGTCCGGGGGCGCGTAAAGAGCTCTTGGAGAATTACATAAAACGACTGGAAGATCTTGAAGGAATTGCAAATTCGTTTAAAGGAGTGGACAGTTGCTATGCCATACAGGCAGGCCGCGAATTGAGGGTAATTGTTGAAAGCGGTAAAGTTTCGGATGAAGAAGCCATTTTAATGAGCCGCGACATTGTAAAAAAAATAGAGGAAGCCCTTACTTTTCCAGGACAAATCAAAATAACTGTGATTAGAGAAACCCGCGCAGTTGAATATGCCAATAAGTGAATATTGTAAAAAATCGGATTAACTATTTTGGGAGTTGCATTGGATGAGCACTATAATTGAAGTTTTAAAGGAACGGGGATTTATTGAAGCTCTTACCCATGATCAGGAGTTGACTGATCATGTGACTGGAAAAAAAATTACTTGCTACATTGGGTTTGATCCCACCGCTTCCAGTTTGCATGTCGGCAGCCTGGTTCCTATTATGGCGCTTGCACATATGCAACGTGAAGGCCACAGGCCTATTGCCTTGGTTGGCGGGGGGACTGGTTTAGTTGGAGACCCCAGCGGTAAGACCGAAATGCGTAAATTTTTAACTATTGAAGATGTAAAGGCAAACGCAGATGCCATTAAGGCACAGCTTGCACAGTTTATAGACTTTTCAGAGGGTGGAGCTCTGATGGTAAATAATGCAGAATGGTTGACGCCTTTGCAATATATTCCCTTTTTACGTGATATAGGGCGACACTTTTCAGTTAATCGCATGATAAAAGCGGAAAGCTGCAAATCCCGTATGGACTCAGAAGATGGGCTAAGCTTTATCGAATTTAATTATATGATATTACAAGCCTATGATTTTAAGGAATTATTGGAACGCTATGGCTGTAGGTTGCAAATGGGGGGCAGCGATCAATGGGGAAACATTGTTGCTGGGATCGATCTAATTCGCAGAGTAAAAGGTAAGAGCGCTTTTGGTATAACCTTTCCCCTTATTACTACAAGTTCAGGGGCTAAGATGGGAAAGACAGCATCTGGAGCTGTTTGGCTGGATGATAGGCGAACGGCGCCCTATAATTATTATCAGTTCTGGGTAAACACCGATGATAGGGATGTTGTTAAGTTTTTACTATTGTTTACTTTTTTACCTGTTAATGAAATTAATCGGCTTCAAACTTTATCCGGAGCGGATCTGAATGCTGCAAAGGTTGTATTAGCCTATGAAGCCACAAATTTGGCTCATGGGGCAGAAGAAGCGGAAAGAGCTTATAAAGCGGCTTGCAAAATGTTTGGAGCTCGATTAGTACCTGAAAATATGCTACCCTCCAGCGCCATCCATAATATTAAAGTAACGGCTACTATGGATTCGGTACCTTGTAGCGAGCTGCCTTTATCTGATCTGCGCAACGGTATACCAGCCTTTAAACTGCTACAGCGTGTGGGATTGGTGAAAACTGGTGGAGAGGCACGCAGATTGATCAAGCAGGGGGGGGCCTATCTAAATGGTGAGCGGTTTTTAGATTATGACCAGGTGGTCGATGAGAGCGATTTGGTTGAGAACGAGATTGTGTTAAGGGCCGGGAAAAAAAGATTTCATAAACTTTTAATAAAAAGTGTTGACATAACATAGAAATAGATGTAGGTAGCAATACGTTTTCTGGGAATTATATTTAAATTCCTGATGCTCTTTTTAAGAAAAACCCGTTGTAAATTTTGAATAGATCGTTGATAGATTGACCAGGCAGTCAGGGCGATAATTTCGACTGCGTTATGAGATGGTTTGCTATTGTTCTGTGTGTTTCGGGGCAAGAGCGAAAAAAATAACGGGGGTTAAAAAAAGTGCTTGACACAAAGGGGTTACTTAGTATACTTAACGATTTCACTTGATGACGCAAATTGTTTCAAGCGAGTTAGCAAAATAATCTCTAAGTACTTGATCTTTGAAAACTAAATAGTGATGATGCCTTGAGTTAGGACCCTTGATTGATTCATTCATCGTTATACGGTGAAAAAATAATTTAATTGGAG
>JAAERL010000286.1 GCA_024230435.1 Desulfobacteraceae bacterium | reverse complement strand
GCTTCCCCTTCCTGGTGTATGACAGAAGCTGGTATGCCATGGTGATGGTGTAAGTTGAATCAAGCACCATTTTTCTTGAGGCCCTAAAAGATCGAACAACAGAAGAGATGAAAAGGGCATACAAGAAGTTTGTGGCAAGATTGAAGAAGGCAGGCTGTGCTCCAAATATGCACATTATGGACAACAAAGTGTTCACCGTCCTTTACAAAACAATCAAAGCCAAGATCAACTTAGAACTCTTCCCGCCATAATATCACTACAGAAAAATTTCCAAGGTTGTCATTTGCACATCAAAGAATCACATCATTGCAATCCTTTCCAGGATACTCAAGTACTTTCCCATATGGCTGTGAAGATCAACATTTTCCGCCTCTCTCATGTGTACTGTATGGAGCGAATTAAATCGCATTTTTTAGTGAGGCGGATTTTTTACGCGCCCGCTATTTTGATCCAGCCCTTCCGCTTATTTTTACCTGTTCGGCATTGCAAAGACGCGTCAGGTAAAAAAATTCCGAAGGTCTAACTCCCTTGAGAAGAGGAGAAAGAAATAAAAAGGTGGTCAAAATTGGCAAAATCCATGGATTTTGACCCCAAAACTCACCTCTTCATCTCCCTAATGAGCTCTATCCAACCAAAACAACTTCCCGAG
>JAAERL010000285.1 GCA_024230435.1 Desulfobacteraceae bacterium | reverse complement strand
TACCAGATTGAGCAGGATTTTTTTTCGTATTCAAGGCGTGCCAAAGTTTGCATACTTAACGTATTCGGGCTTTGGCATAACGCAGAAGACGGGAAAAAAGACATACAAGATGGTATATTCTTTAACAGAAATCGCCTAAGGCGATTGGCGGAAAAGAATATACCAGATTGAGCTTCGATTTTTTTTCGTATTCAAGGCGCGCCAAAGTGTGCTGATCAGTTTGCATACTTTACGTATTCGGGCTTTGGCATAACGCAGAAGACGGGAAAAAAGACATACAAGATGGTATATTCTTTAACTGCAAATCGCCTTAGGGCCAGGGATTTATCCTTCATGCCGAGAAGACTCTCAGGCGCAATATTGATTCTTGCTCTGGTGATCTGACAGCCGGTTTCGGAGTATTTCTATTTCCAGCTCGCAGTTCATTTTAAGCGAGGCTGCCTTCTCATACTCCAAAAGCGCCTGTTCAGGTTTGCCGCTTTTATGGTGCAAGTAGGCCAGCCGTTTACGATACAAGCCATTATTGGGCGCTATCTTGACGCTTTGTTCGCTAAAGGCCAGATGTCCAGGCTTTCCCCCCTGGCTTCGTACAATACGCCCAGAGCGCTTAACGCCGGGGCGTAAT
This sequence comes from Desulfobacteraceae bacterium, assembly GCA_024230435.1. GTDB lineage: Bacteria > Desulfobacterota > Desulfobacteria > Desulfobacterales > Desulfosarcinaceae > UBA2230. Next base: position 21,278 of record JAAERL010000285.1, on the reverse strand, counting down.
TGGGACTGATTTTAATGACCTTTTTGAAGGCGCAAATCGATTCGGTTACTTTTTCCAGTTTCATCAAGCACTGGCCAAGCAGGCATAATGCGGGAGCGCTGTTTTTTCTTAAACCGATTGATTTTTCGAGAAGAATTTTGGCCGTTTTAAAATTGCCTTGATTTAACAACAATTTTCCGAGCTGATAGGTAATTTCAAATGTTTGCTTATCCAGAGAGTAAGCTTTTTTTAATAATTTAAACGCATTTTGAGGCTTTTTTCTTAAAAGGTGAACAATTCCCAGGTTGTATAGAGCCATCGGATCGTGAGGATTCAAGATCAATGCACTGCGGAAAGATTTTTCAGCTTCAGTAAGATTGTTTAGTTTTGCCATGCAGACACCTAAACTATTATGGATGTTGGAATTGTTCTGGTCCAGCATCAGAGCTGCTTTGTATTCGGCAATGGCGTTTTGCATATCTCCGGTTTGGTAAAATTGGTCTCCGCTGATATTCAAACTGAGGGAATCAAAAATTGCGGTACTCGAAGAGCCAAAAAAGGCTGCATGATCCAGTGCTTTGCAAGCGTTAATCAGGCTTTGGGAAGCTGTAAAGGAAAAGAAGGGATATTGGCAAATGCCTATGGAAATGGTTTCAATTCTATTTTTGGAAATTTTTTCCTGCATGACTCGTGCAATCAAAAGTGCTTTTTGAATGTCCAGGTTTTTAAGAATGCAGCCGTACAGAGGCCCTTTCCATAGAAACCATATCCCTTTGCCATGGTTTTGAATATGATCTAGAAGAAATTTAAGGTCATTTAACAATGGCGAAGCCGATTCGGGGTCCGCCGGTGGATCAAGCACTATGGCCATAAAACTAAACGAGCTGCACCGGTTGACATAAGCCATTGTTTTCTGATCAATAAAATCAGTGCTGATGTAGGTTTTGCCCTTTTCGTCCGGAGGTGTATACTTGATTTGGTTTGGCAAAGGTTTTTTTTCATTGTCCTGCGCCGTATTTGTCCACTGGGAACCTTTTGGCGTGTGCAGAAAAGGATCATTTACCGAGGTGTTTTTTCGGGAACATGATGCCATTATGAAACTCCCTTATCCAATATTTGAAAGCATATAACCAATAGCTTCGGCAATGACAGCCGGTTCATCGTCTTTTAATGTCCGGGGGTCAAATATGAACAAATCGTTTTCGATTCTGCCGATAATCGGAGGGCTGTACTTACGCAAGGCAGCTTCTATGGTGTTGGCTGAAATGTTTTGAATACTGATGCCGACACAGCAGCTTGGAAGCTCCAGCAAAGGCAGAGCCCCTCCCCCGGCTTTTGATGAAAGATCACAAAGCTTGACGGTAAGATCGGCTTTGTTGAGTTTCTCAAGTTTGCCGGCTAGTTTATGCGCCCGGGCTTTAATTTCCTCCAGACTGACGGTAATCATGCGCAGGGTGGGAATTTCATTTAATGCTTGATTCTCATTCAGGTATAAACGCAGGGTCGCTTCAAGGGCAGCCAGCGTGAGTTTGTCGATTCTAAGGGCCCGTGTCAGAGGATTTGATTTTATGTTTTCTATAATATCCTTTTTGCCAACGATAATTCCAGCCTGGGGACCTCCCAGCAGCTTGTCTCCGCTGAAGGTAACAATGCCGGCTCCTGAGGCTACGCTATTTTGGACCGTGGGCTCGGCAGTCAAGCCATAACGTTGAAAATCAATAAAATTGCCACTTCCTAAATCTTCCATAACAGGCAGGTTATAACGGTTGCCCAGCTCAACAAGTTCGGGCAGTGAAACACTGGCGGTGAATCCTACGATGCTGTAATTGCTGGTGTGCACTTTTAGCAACAATCCGGTTTCAGAGCTTATGGCGGTTTCATAATCCCGGAGATGAGTCCGGTTTGTGGCGCCGATTTCTTCGAGAATAGCCCCGCTTTTGGCCATTACATCCGGTATTCTGAAAGAGCCGCCGATTTCCACCAGTTCTCCACGTGAGATCAAAACGCGTTTGTTCCGGGCGATGGTTTCCAGGCAAAGCAATACGGCTGCGGCATTGTTGTTGACCGCCAAGGCGGATTCAGCGCCGCTGATCTCGCACAGCAGGTCTTCAACTATACTATACCGGGACCCGCGCTTGCCTATTTCAAGATTAAATTCCAAATTGGAGTAGTTTTCTGAGATTTCGGCCAAATGATCTATGGCCGCTTTCGGCAGGCAAGAGCGGCCTAAATTAGTATGCACCACAACTCCCGTGGCGTTGACGACCCTTTTCAGATTCAAAGCGTATAACTCAAAGGCGCGAAGGTTGACCTTGCCTAAAGTCGAGGCCAGTGATGGTGAATTCAAATTGGCCTGATTCGGCTTTGCAATGATGTTTTGGCGCAACTCATCCAGGGTTTCACGGATCGCGCGCACAATCACATTTTTAGGGATTAAATCCAGTTCGGTTTCATTTTGAACAGCCGTAAGCAAACGATCGACACTGGGAATGGCTTTTAAAAAGTTTTGCTGGTTTTTATTCAGAGACATAACGATCTAAGATATCCCCACGGGTCAACATGCAGATAAAACGGCAACACGGATTGGCGTTTGCCGGGATGATAAAAGCGGATGATAAACGGTATTTGACTCATTGCGCCGTTCAAAAAATCCTCCAAAGGTGTTATTCTCAATTCCTGCGCAAAACACCAGGCGGGAAATAATAAACAACATGATATTAATTATATAAATTATTAGCATCTTATTTTTTTAGATATCAATGTTTTTTAAAAATTAAAACAATTATGAACGTGGTGTCTTTATACACCGGTATATCTGGTGTATAAAGACAAAAATGCAAACAAAGCAACGAAAATAATAAAAACAGATGGTTAAGGCTAAGCATAGTAAAATCAAATTATAACCAAAATATAAAACAGAAAGTTAAAGTAAACATGAGATCAGCCAAATCCTATATTGTATTTCCCTTGGATGTTCCAACCGAATCATTAGCAAGACAGTGGGTAATGAAACTGCGTGACCATGTGGGCATGTTTAAGGTTGGTTTGGAACTGTTTATTCGATCCGGGCCGGATATGATAAAATGGATCGCCGATAATTGCCCGGCCGGCATCTTTCTGGACTTAAAATTACACGACATACCCGCGACCGTGAAACGGGCCATGCATGGCGTTGTAGACCTGGGAGTTGACCTGGTCACGGTCCATTGCGGCGAAAGCCGGGCAATGCTGGAGGCCGCGGTACAGGCAAGTCAAGGCAAGGTCCGTGTTCTCGGGGTAACGGTTTTAACCAGTGTTTCCAAGACGGACTTGCTGGCGCCGGGTAATTTTTACAACCCGGATGTGGAAATTCAACGTTTGGTCCTTCACAAAGCTGAGATGGCTAAAAATGCGGGGTGCTCCGGCATTGTGTGCTCCGGTTTTGAATCCAAAACCATCAAGCAGAATTTTGGATCTGATTTTCTGGCGGTTACTCCTGGTATTCGTCCTGAGGGCAATACCGCCGAAAAAGACGATCAAAGAAGGGTTCTAACTCCATCCATGGCAATTGGCAATGGCTCTGATTACCTGGTGATCGGCCGCCCGATCCGCGATGCCGCCGACCCTGTTGAAACCGTCCGCCGGATTGCAGCACAAATTGAGTCTGCCCTTTTGGTGCGGCCTGACGGCTGCAGCGCCAAAGCCCGTCAATAATTCGTTTGCGCGCTTTTGCAGCCGATTTAATAATTCCCAAACAGGCTCTAACGTTGATAGAATTCATTTTTGGCGCCAATTTTGTTGTCTAAAAAAATAGCGATCGTAGATTTTTATGGATTTTTTACTTGCAGGATTTTTTTCTGAATAAGCTGCTGCTATAGCGATAATTAGGGTCTTGGAAGATGCCAATATAGACGTTATTGCGCTTAGATTTGGATTCGTTTTCAAGGCGCGTCAAGCTTTGCATACTTAACGTATTCGAACCTTTGGCATAACGCACAAGACGGGAAAGAATGACAAACAAGATGGTATATTATTTAACACAAATCGCCTTAATTGAGGTGCTTGCAAAATAAGACCCTGAAACACAACTTGAGCCAAAATATTATGTTACCATTTTATGATCAACTACTGATGCCCAATTTTTCAATTTTTTAATCAAAATTTGTGCGTTGAGCGGTTTGGAAACATAATCGTTCATTCCATTTTGCAGGTATTTTTCCCGGTCCCCCTTCATGGTGTTTGCTGTCATGGCGATAATCGGAATATCCGGGTTGAAAACATCGCTGGACGAATTACGAATGATTTGAGTTACCTCCACCCCATCCATCTCGGGCATCTGAATATCCATCAAAATCATATCAAATGATTCAGACTTCAAAAATTCAAGGACTTCAAGACCATTTTGAGCAACCTTTGTGCTAATCCCCTGACTTTCCATAATTTTTAGAGCTACCCTTTGATTAATGAAATTGTCTTCCGCCAATAATACCCGAATTTTCTCTGCCTGATCCTCTTTCGATGAATGGTCCGCGATAAAGAGGGGCGGTTTCTCGATTTGATCATCTTGGTGATGGGGATTAAAAACCTTTATCATGCAATTTAAAAACATTGATTGGTCGACCGGTTTTTTCAAATAACCCCTGAACCCGATCTTACCAATCCGTTCAATTTCGCCGTTTAAACCGCCATAGGATGATAAAATGAAGTGAATAAATGATAGCTCGGGATCTGTCTTAATCCTGGAGCAAAAATCATAGCCGTTCCCATCGATTAACTTCTGAGCTATGATGACCAGATCGAAAGGATCTTTTTCGGCAGCGGCCCGACGGATCATTTTTAGAGCCTGTTGCCCATTTCCGGTCAAACTATAACGGCACTTAAAACTTTCCAGATAAAGACCTAACACTTCGCGGTCGGCTCTGACACTGTCAGCAACGAGAATCTTTTTACTACTCACTTCTGCGGACGAATAGCGATCCTTTAGATCCGGTAAAACCTGTCGTTCGAAGTTTAATGTAAACCAAAAGGTGGACCCTTTTCCCTGTGCACTTTCTACTCCGATTTCACCGCTCATCATTTCAGTGAGCCTTTTAGAGATTGCCAGCCCCAAGCCAGAACCGCCGAAGCGTCGTGTGGTTGAGGGATCCAGCTGGGAAAAGGACTTAAACAGATAGTCAATTTTATTTTTGGGAATACCGATACCGGTATCTTTGACGATAAAACGGATTATAATCTGATCCTGCCAACTTTGCACTAACTTCACAATAATGGACACTTGCCCCTTTTTGGTAAACTTGATGGCATTACTGGCTATATTCATTATAATTTGGCGAAGACGTCCAGGATCACCCCGCAGCAAAAGCGGCACATCCGGTTCGATCCGGCAAATCAGCTCCAGCTTCTTTTCGCGGGCTTGGTAAACCAGCATATTTTTAACTTCCTCAATCGTGAAAAACAAATTGAAATCAATGTGTTCGAACTCAAGTTTTTCGGCTTCAATTTTTGAAAAATCCAGAATATCATTAATTACCGTCATCAGGTGGTGTGCACTTTGAGAAATAATTTGAGCATACTCAAGCTGTTCATCAGTCAGCTCCGTTTTAAGCAAAAAATCGGACATGCCAATAACTCCGTTCATAGGTGTGCGGATCTCGTGGCTCATATTTGCTAGAAACTGGCTTTTGGCTTGATTTGCTCGCTCAGCGGCTTTTTTGGCTATAAATAATTCCTCGTTGGTCTTTCTAAGCTCGGCGGTGCGTTCGGCAACTTGTTTTTCCAATCCATCATGGGCTTTTTGCAGTGCTTTTTCTATCCGTTTGCGTTCGCTAATTTCCTTTTCAAGTTCGGCCGTACGAAATTTGACCAGATCTTCCAAACGTTCCCTGTATTGGTTCAATTCATTTTTATCTTCCTGATGCTTAATGGCTTTTTCGATTGTTTTAGATAAAAGATGAAGGTGACGGTTATCTAAGTCTTTGACCACATAATCGTAGGCTCCTTGCTTGAGCACTTTTACAGCAACTTGCACATCGCCGGCACAGGCCACAACTATAATAGGGGTGTTTTGCAGCTGTTCAAACAGATCCAGGGCCGTACCGTCTACCAACAAAAAATCGGATACGACAGCATCGAAATGGTGCGAGCCAATTAACTGCGTTGCCTCATCCACAGATCCCACCATCACAAAATCATGTGCGAAATCAGACGTTTCTGCGAACCGTTGAATAGCCATACGATCCGTTATATCGTCTTCAATAATTAAAATTTTACGATAATTCTTATCCATAAACTCAGATATTAAAGGGAGCCATTTTTACCTTTTTGTTAGGCCAGCACGAGGCAAGAATTTTATAGGTTTGAAAGCGATGTAAACTATCTCCCTCCTGCTGGAATTCTATCAAACACACCCGTACGCTATCAGATGATTTACGGCTCCCCTTTCCTTTGTAATATTTAGCCTAAATTTGTGCAAAATCAATTTCATCATAGGGTTTTGGAAGATGCCAATATAACACTTTTTTGCGCTTAGATTTGGATTCGTTTTCAAGGCGCCGGCGGGTGCATTCTGATTATATGCTAATTGTCTGTGCACATTGACGCAACATAACGAAAACGAATTTAAGGACAAGCATAAGTGGCATATTCGCATCTTCCACGACCCATGAAACCTAATATCGACCTTGTTTAAACAAAACTTTAATATTTGATTTTTCAGGTTAAACAAAACATCAGCCTCTGCACTTTAACCATGATGAATCTTAAGGCGATTTCTGTTAAAGAATATACCATCTTGTATGTCTTTTTTCCCGTCTTGTGCGTTATGCCAAAGCCCGAATACGTTAAGTATGCAAACTGATCATCAATCTTTGGCGCGCCTTGAATACGAAAAAAAATCGAAGCTCAATCTGGTATATTCTTTTCCGCCAATCGCCTAAGCTCCAATTGTCTTATTTATCTGAAGCATATATAAATTTGATCACACAAAACATTCTTTGCCTGAATGACCAATTCTATGTTGATCTTTCCGGACACAAAAATGCAACTATTTGATATCTTGTGAATTGCGAACCGAGATTTTTTTTTTGAACTCTATTCGCATTCTTGACAACAATTCCAACTGCACATATAAATCCCTGGTTCCATAAAAAGGATGCATGTATCAATAAAACGGAAACTTATATCCACTTTACAATAAAATATGCTTTTTGCCGACTCTATATTTTTATTCATTTTTTTACCTCTGGCTATTTTATGCTACCATGGACTAGGCCTATTAGCCAGAAAACGGTTACGCAATTGTATATTATTATTATTCAGTTATTTATTTTATTCCATCGGCGCACCTAAGTTCTTTATATTTTTGCTGTTTTCCACCACCGTCGATTACATACTGGGATTGGCAATCACACGTTACCGTAGATACGCCCGGCTTTGGGTTGCCGCTTCGGTGGCCGTGAATCTCGGATTGCTGGTTTATTTTAAATATGCTGATTTTCTGCTGACCGGGCTGAACCCGGTCTTATCCTTCTTAGGATTAAATCATATATTATGGTCCAATACTGTTTTGCCTATCGGAATCTCTTTTTTCACGTTCCAAAAATTGAGCTATATTCTTGACATTTACCGGCGCCATGCCAAATCAGCAAATAATTTTATTGATTTTTCTTTATATGTTTCCATGTTCCCCCAATTGATCGCCGGACCGATTGTAAGATTTAAGGATATCTGTAATCAACTCAACCATCGCAGCAATTCATGGGAAGAGTTTCATTCCGGCATCCTCAGGCTTTGCTGGGGTCTTTCCAAAAAAGTATTGCTTGCGGATGCCTGCGGACAAATAGCCGATGCGGTATTCGCTTTAGACCCGGCCATGCTGGACACGAAAACGGCATGGCTTGGAGCATTGGCCTATACCTTTCAAATTTATTTCGATTTTTCGGCCTACTCGGATATGGCCATCGGGCTGGCGCGTATGTTTGGATTCGAGTTACCGGAAAACTTCAAGCGCCCCTATTCAGCGGTTTGCCTGACGGATTTCTGGCGCCGCTGGCACATTTCATTGGGCGCATGGTTCAGAGATTACGTGTATTTTCCATTGGGCGGAAACAAAAAAAAACCGTTGCGAACCTATGCCAATCTTTTTATTGTTTTCTGCCTTTGCGGGTTATGGCATGGAGCCAATTGGACCTTTTTGGCATGGGGACTTTACCATGGTTTTTTTCTTATGATAGAGCGTATAACGGATTTGCGAAATCTGCTTAGAGTAAAATATTCCTGGATTAGCCGAATGATTACCTTTTTGATAGTGGTTTTCGGGTGGGTTCTATTCAGGGCGGACAGTTTAACGGATGCTGCAGCCTTTATTAAAGTCATGATCATCCCCGGTCATTTACCCATGCCTTATGAACTTTACAAGGCAATGCATCCACGTAATCTGACGTTTTTTCTTCTGGGATGTATTTTTGTCACTGGTGCTGGATTGCTGCCAACCGGAGAACAAATAATCCGTACTCATGGACGGCGTAAACAAGCTTTCAGCGCAATCATGATTTTTATTGTACTGCCTTATTGCGCCGCATTTGTTTTACAAGGCACAGATCAACCCTTTATCTACTTTAGATTCTAAGGATCTTGGAGGCTGAAAATATAACGTTACTGCCTCGGATTTGGATTCGTTTTCGAAAAGCAAATATCGGTTTATACAGATTATATACTAATTGTTTGCGCCATTGGCGCAGCAGGCGAAAACGGATTCAAAAGGCTATATAAATCAAGACAAGCAACAGTAGGATATTTTCAGACTCCAAGCCTCTAAATTCGTAGGATGTTTCAATGCGATATTTTTTTTCTTGTGTTTTTGTAGTGATGTTAATGACACCGGCTTTGACGTTTTTAGAAAACCTTGCGCCGGACGAGGCTTGCCTGATAGAATCTCCAGGTTTTGATTTAAACGCTCTCAAGGAGCCGGACTATTATCAAGCCTGGCATACTTATCTAAAAAGAAAACTGTCTTGCTTCTCTACTTTAACCCGACTTAAAAAATGGACAGATTACTGCTTTTTTAATATACCGGACAACCCTGCAGTACATGCAGGACGAAAAGGATGGTTATTTAAAGCAGAATCGGTTAAGGATTACCGCAAACAAGCCTGCGATAAAAAAAACATTGCCCGTAAATTAATACTCGAACTGCAAGCACTGACCCGCCTTAATGAAATTAATGGCCGCCTTTTTCTGTTTTGCCCCATCCCAAACAAATCGACCATCTATCCTGAATTTGTTGGCGGTATCCCCAAGTCCGTTAATTGCCGGTACAGCTTTTATGATCTGCTGCTAAACGAGTCTGAAGATCATCATCTTCCTGGTTTTTTAAGACTGGATAAAATTTTTAAAAAAGCCAAGCAAAATCAAATTCAGGTGTTTGAAGAAAACGGTCCGGCGCCTGCCAAAAAGGGCGTTGGTATTGCAGCACAAGCGATTTTAGAATACCTATATAAAAATCACACAAGCATATTTGCCGACGATGATCTTAAATCAAGACTATTGGCCAACACAAATTTTTCGGTAAAAAACAACCCGGGCGCCACGCAAGGCCCTCTTTCCAAAGGTTTTTCAACGGCACTGATTTATGGTAGCCCTGACATCGGTCAGTTATTGCCGGCACTGACACATCGTTTTGATCGAATAGATATCGTCATGTCTCGTACTATTCCTTCGTCTGCACATTCGGAAAATCCAGCTGAATATAAAGTTGTGATTATCGCTGTACCGGAATATCAATTAGCCGAAATACACATCGATATCGATCGGCTTTGCAAACTTTACGGGGCAGATCAGCATTCAGTGCGCAAGGCGAACATTCCCGGCAGCGCGGTTTCCGCCGGCAAGCATTTATCATTAGAAAACAAAGACAATCAGATCGTCATCAAATCTTTAGGCGAAAAGTCATTTTTTAATTTTCCGGCCCTTCCCGGATCGGATAAAAAAACACTGCGTTTTGTAAAAATTCCAATATCAAGCCCTCAAGCCGATACACTCACCTGGGAGATAAAAACAGATAAGCTATTCCAGGGCAAGCGCAGACTCCAGCCTGGAGACACTACGATCTACCTGCCTGTGCCCCAAGCTTCCCGTGCCCGTATTTCCATCAATCCTGGTATGCAAACAGGATTATTTCGCCTGAAGCAGAGTTGTGTTTTAGAGCTGCAAGCCGGATTCACCAGGCCTGGCTCCGGCGAAAATTACAAACCACAAGCAATGCCCCCTGTTAAAAACCTAAAAGATTCCGCCTTCGAATTAAATAAGCGCAATACGTCTGCTATCGCCGCAAATCCGGATGCTATGCTGCCGCCAAAGATCAGACTAACCGGCTTTGAGGACGGCCGAATTTTCCAACGTCATGGCAAATCTGCCGACATCGTCATTTCCGGAACCTATGCAGGAACACCCGTTGCCATTGAGGCTCGAGTGCTGCATCACAGCACCAAAGAGCTTGTAACGGATTGGACTGTTATCGATAACGCGCCTGACGCCGGGGTTTTTATGGGTATCTTAGCAAACGTACCCCAAGGCGGATGGTATCAAATCGCCGTACGCTTCAATAATCAACCGGACATTCGAGATATAAGCGAATCCCGCTGGGCCGTTGGAATATTGGCGGCTTGTATCGGTCAATCCAATATGCGCGAATGGTTTTACACCGGTTCCGGCCTAAAAGCCCACACCCTGTTAAGCCTCCACAGGCACAACAAATGGCAGCCTGAAAACCTGGGAGGTAACGGCGCCATTGCTTTTGGAAATCGTTTAATTAATAAACTTTCCATACCCGTTGGCCTATTGGACTACGCAGTAAATGGATCGGGGTTACATAAAAAAGCGGATTGGGGCAAAGGATATTGGACAGATCAATCCAAGACAGGTATCTACAATAAATTTATTCAAGGCGTTTCATCCGCTGGCGGTGCTATTGAATACATCATCTGGATGCAGGGCGAAGCAGATGCCGCCCGGAGCATACTGACCCAAAATCAATACCGTCAGGCCTTGATGACTTTTATATCAAATCAAATCCGGTCTGATATCATAAACGGCTCTCATTTAAAACATCTTCCCATCCTAATCGTAGGTATGCCCAAACGGCCAATTGGCAAAGATCCCTCCCACCAAGCGGTGCGTGATGCTCAGCGTGCGGCGTCAAATCAAATAGCGGACTGTTTTCTGGCAGCCCATTCTTTAGACCTTTCAAACTTGGGAAGACAGCATCTTGCACCCGAGGCTTATATTGAGCTTGGCTTACGCACAGCGCAAGCGGTTTTATATTTGATGAACGAAGCAAACTATTACCAGGGGCCGAAAATTGCAGAGGCCTGCCGCGTTAGCGATGATAAAATTGATATTACCCTGAATCATCGTGGCGGTACGGACTTTGCCCCCGATACCGGCATAAGCGGCTTTGAAATTCTACAAGAAAAAAAATCCCTGCCCATTTTTAGCGTTCAACGCCACAACTGCCGAACAATTCGCATCCTTTTAAAAGAGCCTGCCGCCGGTTCTTTGAAAGTCCGCTATCTTTACGGCGCCATGCCCGGCACTTCTCGGCCGGTACGAGATAATTCACCCCTGGAGTTACCACTGGAGCCTTTCCAAATAGTAATTCAATAAGAAATTCGTCAGAAAAACCTATAAGAATGATTGACTTTTAACTCAATACCAACTATTTGTTTGCATACTAACTGAAATAGTGCCCATCCATAGCTAATGGATTTAGCGATGAATGATATACAGCCGATGGTTCAGTGGCACAAGCGTTAAGGGTCGCCAAAGATGCGAATATACCACTTATACTTGCCCTTGGATTCGTTTTTTGTGCTGCGTCAATGTGCACAGACAATTAGTATATCAATTAGTATGCACCCATCGACGCGTCTTAAAAACGAATCCAAATCTAAGCGCAATAAAGTCTATATTGGCATCTTCCAAGACCCTAAAAAATTAGGTCTAAGGTGTTCGGGTGATTTATTGCCCTCATTTGCTGAAAGCTTAGGCGATTGGCGGAAAAGAATATACCAGATTGAGCTTCGATTTTTTTTCGTATTCAAGGCGCGCCAAAGTTTTGCTGATCAGTTTGCATACTTAACGTATTCGGGCTTTGGCATAACGCACAAGACGGGAAAAAAGACATACAAGATGGTATATTCTTTAACTGCAAATCGCCTTAAAATGCAAAAAAACCGTTCTCGGCTTTGCCATCAAAGCAAGGACACACAAGTAAGATGAGCTCAATACCAAAAAACATTCCGGATTGTACCATTTTCCTTTTAGCAAAAGCCTATCAGTCGGCACATGGGTTATTTAAAGCTCAACTTCAACCCTATGGTTTGACGAATATGCAACACCTTGTGCTTGAGGGATTATGGTATCAAGAGGGGATAACAGCCGCTGAACTCAGTAAATTGCTGATCCTGGACAAAGCCACACTCAGTGGCATTCTGGATAGAATGGAAGATTCGGGTTGGATCAGCCGGGTTAGAGATGACGTGGATAAACGCTTGATAAGATTATACCCGGCACAAAAGGCCAATCAATTAAAAAATGATCTCATCCAACTGCGTATCGATACTAATGAAAAGCTGCTGTCAGACTTTACTCCTGAAGAAAAAATTATCTTTAAGCGTTTACTTCGAGTCTTAATATAAGGCTCGTGGAAAATGCGACTTTAGGAATAATTTAATCAAGATTCGAAAAGTATAGGATATAGTCAGCCTCATTGTTCGCGTACGAACCTATAAAAAAAGGAGAAATTTATGTTGCTCAACCCTAAAACTGCCAATTTTTCCCACCTTGACCAACACTCCAAAGAGATCATGCAAAAGACCATTTCATTCTTTGAGAGTAAAGGCAAAAATAAGCTCAAAAAAGACTACCACGACAGGGTTTGGTACTCTGATTTTTTAGAATTTGTACATGAAAATAAAATTTTTTCAACACTGCTTACACCAGAAAAATATGCCGGACAGAACCCGGAAGCCCGCTGGGATACAAACCGTAACTGCAGCTTTAATGAAATACTGGGTTTTTACGGTTTGGCGTACTGGTATACATGGCAAGTCAGCATTTTAGGACTTGGCCCAATCTGGATGAGCTCCAATGAAACAATCAAACAACGTGCTGCAAAAGAACTTGAACAAGGTGGTATTTTTGCCTTCGGCTTGTCAGAAAAAGCGCATGGTGCAGACCTTTATTCTTCTGAAATGGCCTTAACACCATTAAGACAAGGCCACTACGTAGCCGACGGAGGCAAGTATTATATTGGTAATGCCAATGAAGCGGCGATGGTTTCAGTTTTTGGCAAAAATACAGAAACCGACGATTACGTTTTTTTCATAGCCGATCCAAAACATAAAAATTACGAATTGATTCAAAATGTTGTCGATTGGCAAAGTTATGTAGCCGAATTTGCCCTACACGGTTATCCGGTAAAAGATGAAGACATTCTGGCACACGGCAGGGATGCCTGGGACATGGCTTTAAATACAGTAAATGTTGGTAAATACAACCTTGGATTGGCTTCCATCGGCATTTGCACGCACGCCTTTTATGAAGCTATCAACCATGCTTCTCATCGCAATCTATACGGGCGGTATGTAACTGAATTTGTGCATATCAAACGGCTTTTTATGGACGCTTATACCCGGCTTGCCGCCATGAGACTATTTGCCACCCGAACAAGTGATTATATCCGAAGTGCATCCAAGGATGACCGGCGTTATCTTTTATATAATCCAATGGTAAAAATGAAAGTTACCACCCAGGGAGAAGAAGTTATCAATTTGTTATGGGATGTGATAGCCGCCCGGGGTTTTGAAAAAGATATGTATTTTGAAAACGCTGTCCGGGACATCCGGGCACTGCCCAAACTGGAAGGCACTGTACATGTCAACATGGCCTTAATCGTAAAATTCATGGCCAACTATTTTTTCAACCCGGCAACTTATGATGATATTCCGAAATTCACGGAGAGCAAAAACGACAGATTTCTTTTCAATCAAGGACCCACGAAAGGATTGAGCGGCATTGGCTTTCATGACTATCGAATCGCGTACAACAGCATCAACCTGCCTAACATTGAACTGTTTAAGAGCCAGATCGACATACTAAGCACTATGTTACTCGAAGCTGCGCCGGATAAAGAGCAAATCAAAGAAGTCGATTTTCTGTTGAATATTGGAGAACTGTTTACTTTAGTGGCCTATGGCCAACTGCTTATCGAAAAGGCGGCTTTGGATAATGTTTCAGATGATCTATTAGATCAAATGTTTGACTTTATGATCCGCGATTTTTCTAAACATGCGCTTAATGTTTTAAGTCATCCTTTAACGAATCAAACACAAATTGATTTTTGCCGGAAAATGATCAAAACACCTGAACCCAACCCGGTTAGGTTTGAGGCCATTTGGGGCAATCATATCAGCAAATTAGTTGATTCCTATGAAATGAATTTATAAAAAACAAATTAAAATAAACTCCTAAAGAACGCGGCAGATGCAAATCACCTGATATTATGCTGGAGTCGGACTCATTTTCCGAGCCTTGAAAAAATACAAAACATCCGGATATTACAGATAATAATTTGAACAAAATGAAGGTAGCGGATAAATTGGTCATTTCTGGATAAACAACTGCAAAATTAGTTGATTGCATCTGTCCACGATCCTGAATACTCGATTGGTCAGAACAAAATACTGAACACACAATTAGAGGGGGGGATAATCGATGTATGCCTACAATAAGCCGGACAACTTGGTAAGTTTAATTGAATACAGTATTAATCAATATGCCGATCTGCCATACTTTGGTACAAAACAAATTAACGACGTTTACACGTGGCGCTCTTACGGCCAGGTTGGAAAACGTATTGACGATTTAAGAGCCGGGCTTGCTGATTTGGGAATAAGCCCTAATGATTCTGTAGGTATCATCGCAAATAACAGACTAGAATGGGCCGTAGCGGCATTTGCCACCTTCGGATTGAAAGGCAGATTCATTCCGATGTATGAAAAAGAGTTACCGCATATTTGGCAGCACATTATCAAAGACGGCAAGATAAAAGCGCTGTTTGTGGGCAACACCAAACTTTTCGATCAGATAAAATTATTTCGTTCAAAAACTCCCGATCTCAAGCACGTGTTTATCATTGACGGTCAAGGCCAGCCAACTATGGCTGATCTTGAGGCCGTTGGGCGCAAAAAGCCCATTTCTTCAATTCGTCCTGATCCGCAAACAATTGCAGCCTTGATTTATACATCGGGAACCACCGGACACCCAAAAGGAGTGCTTCTTACCCATGGTAATTTTACAAGTAATGTCAATGCGGCCAAAATAAAATTCCCGGAAATAACCTCAGAAAGCCGCAGCTTATCCATATTGCCGTGGGCGCACTCTTATGGTCAAACCGCTGAGCTTTACACATTTTCTTCTGTCGGCGCATCCATCGGCTTTATTGAGAAAGTTACAACTATCGCAGAAGACATGGTCAAAGTACGTCCTACGATTCTGATTGCAGTCCCGCGAGTATTCAATAAAATTCATGATCAATTATGGTATAAAATGAAAGACACAGGAGGTCTGGCTTACAAACTATTTCGCATAGGATTAGATAGCGCATCCAACATCAGGAAAGCTAAAGCCAAAGGACGTCTTGATATCGGCTCTAAAGTAAAATTTAAAATTGCTGATACGATTGTATACCGCAAAATCCGGCAGCGATTTGGCGGAAATCTAAGTGGGGCAATGACTGCAAGCGCAATGATGAACAAAGAGGTGACTCAATTTTTTTCAGATATTGGACTGCCGATATTTGACTGCTACGGTTTGACTGAGACGTCTCCTGCCGTAACAATGAATTGTATGAAAGACAATAAGCCTGGAAGTGTAGGCCGCCCTATTGATCAGGTAAAAGTTATTATCGATAAAACATACAGTCAACTGGGATCAGATGAGGGGGAAATTGTTGTACATGGCCCAAATGTAATGAAAGGTTACCACAACCTGAAGGAAGCAACAAAGACAGCAATGACTCCGGATGGCGGATTCAGGACTGGTGATCAGGGACGCATCGATAAAGATGGTTTTCTGTTTATTACCGGGCGTATCAAGGAACAATATAAGTTGGAAAACGGCAAATATGTCTTTCCTGCATCTCTTGAAGAAGAAATTCGAATGGTACCCGGCGTTGAAAACGCAATGATTTTCGGAGATGGCCGCCCCTACAACGTATGCCTGATCATACCTGATTTCGAACAATTGAATCCATGGGCCAAAACAAAAAGAATCTCCACTGAACCGGCAAAAATGATTGTTTCACCAGAACTTAACACCTTTCTATCTTTGGAGATCACAAACCACCTGCGCAATAGATTCGGCGGTTATGAAATACCAAAAAGTTTCATTTTGATAGAAGAAAACTTCAGTATAGAAAACGGAACACTTACCCAAACCCTGAAACTCAAACGCCTTATCGTTGCTGAACGTTATAGATCTCAAATTGATGCAGCCTATCAAGAAAATTAAACGATTTCAGGAAAAAATATATTATATTTCAATATCATATTGCGCTTAAATTTTTTTTGTCTTAAAGATGTGCCACAATTAAAGCGTGCCAAAATTTGCATACTTGACGTATTCACAAGCTTTGGTACAACTTAATCAGACGCAAAAAAAAGATAGCCGAGTTGATATCTGTTAAGATGTTATATTGTTTAAAAAAAATGGCCTTAGAACGCTCATGCCGCAGATTTTCAAGTTTCTTGGCAAAACAAGTTTAATTCTCCGGACTTGACAGCTGAAGCCTTAAAAGGTAGGGGAAAGGCAATCCATAAAGGATTATAGAAAACTAATAATAATGGAGGTCTAATAAAATGCGCATTCGATATACACTTTTGTTTACAGCACTTATCGTCTTAACCGCCATAATCGCAGGGTGTGCGGATAGATATTATCTTATCGTAGATTATCAGGTTCCGGTAATAACCTCTCATCTTGAAGGTCAAACCATTCAATTACAAATTAAAGACCTTCGTGAGGATAAAAAAATTTTTTCACCTGAAGCGGAAGAGCAATTCAGCAGATTTAAGAATCGTTACAGTCTTGCCTGGATCAAACAAGACGGATCCAGAGCGCTCATTGGAGAATTTGATTTAAAAGGAATTTTTAAAAAGGCATTTGCCAAACGTTTACAAAATCTTGGTGTTCTAATTGCCAGCAACGAAGCGACACATGTTCCTGTAATGCAGCTATCCATTAATCACCTGAAAATCGATCAACTGGATAGAAAATGGATTGCAACCATCAGCTATGAAGCCAGTTTAAGCAGTGACACGAAATTAATCGCCCGGGAACGTGTCACCGGAAGCGCCGAGCGCATAAAAATTTTGGGCCGTAAAGGCGCTGATACAGTATTAAGCGATATTTTCACGGACCTTTTGAATCGTTTGGATATCGTTAAATTATTTGAACAAGCAAAATTGATCTCATAAATCAATATGATATGCCTTTATTTTGCTTAGCAAGGATGGGTGACTGATCTGTAACAATTTTGAGGCCTGGGTTCGATTTCCATTCGTAGCTTTCAAAGCCTTAATTATCATTTCCTTTTCCAATATTTTTTGGGCGTGCTTTAGCGAATAGACATCAGCGCTCTCCTTGCCATTATCATCGTCAATTGGATTAAAAAATTGCTGAAACTGCTCCAGCTCCAAAAGATCACCAGTAGATAATACGATGGCCCTTTCAATTGCATTCTCAAGTTCCCTAACATTTCCAGGCCATTTATACCCCAGCAAAACGGTCATGGCTTCAGCAGCGATACCTTTGACATTGCGATTAAAAATTTTATTAAAATTAGATATAAAGTACTGGCAAAGCAAAGGTATATCTTCGCATCGCTTTCGCAGAGATGGTATTTCAATGGGTAATACATTCAAACGATAGTAAAGATCTTCTCTGAACATCCCATCTTTGACCATCTGTTTGAGATCTCGCGAAGTTGCTGCAACGACACGAACATCCACCTTTTTTGATTGTGTTGCACCCAAAGGGCGAATATCATTTTCCTGTAAAACCCTCAAAAGCTTCACTTGAAGAGATACGGGCAACTCACCTATTTCATCCAAAAAAAGCGTGCTATCTTCAGCTTCCTCGAACAATCCTTTTTGGTTTCGGTCTGCTCCGGTAAAAGCTCCTTTTACATAGCCGAACAATTCTGCTTCCAATAAAGTCTCTGGAATTGCTCCACAGTTGACAGGCACCAGTGTATTACTACTCCTTGGACTGGCATTATGTATGGCTCTTGCCACCAATTCTTTACCAGTACCGCTTTCACCAATGATAAGAATGGTAGTATTATACTGAGACACCTTTTCTCCCAAGTCAAATATAGCTTTCATAATCTGAGACTTTGCAACCATACTTCCGAAACGGTATTTTTCTTCTATGTTTTTTATTCTCTTTTTCAACTGAACATTTTCACGTTTGAGCTGATTTCGCTCTTGAGCTTTTCGGATCGTCAAAATCACTTCATCTCGTTTAAATGGCTTTGAAATAAAATCATAGGCTCCCAATTTCAAAGCCTCAATTGCCAAATCAATTGTACCATAAGCCGACATCATAATTATCGTAGAGGCATTAGATATTTTTTTTGTTGCACTTAAAAATTTCATACCATCCATTTCAGGCATACGAATGTCACACAGAATATAATCAAAAAACTCGGATTCCATTTTCGAAAATGCTTGCCTTCCATTGGCAGCAGTTTTTACATGAAATCCAGCATGCCTTAAAACGGAAGAAAGCATGTGACGCATATTTTCTTCATCATCAACGACTAATACTTTTGCAACAATTATTTTTTCTTTATTATAAGCCATTGCAGATATTCCGTTTAGGGTCGCGGTAAAATTGTTTTGTCCAATTGGCGCAGAATATGGGCTTGTATTCAAGGCGCGCAAAGCCGTGCATATCGAGATATTCGCAGCTTTCCACAACGCAGAAGACGAGTTGATAGACGAATCAGTTGGTATAAAACATTTTTCCCGGGGCCCTTAGATTTGAGGCAATCTGATTCTAAAAGTAGTTCCTTTTTCAAGCTCACTATAAACAGTGATCTTTCCTCCCAATTTCTCCAAAAGCATATAACAGACGGATAATCCCAACCCTGTTCCCTTTCCTGGCTCTTTAGTGGTAAAAAAAGGATCGAAAATATTTTCCAATAATGATGGCTCAATTCCGGCGCCATTATCGCAAACTTCAATTATCAACATTTTAGGTGGTATCATATCGTAATCATTTTTATTATAACTGTTTACCTTAATTTGACCTGGCCAAGGTTGAGGGCAGCTTTTAATGGCATCTGCTGCATTGATGTACAGATTTAAGAACACCTGTCTTATTTGTTCATCGTCTGCCATTATTCCATCATATTGGGCTTGCAAATTTAAAACAATTTTTATTTCACGCATGATTGGCTGCAAGGTCATAATTTTGGTTACTTCATCTATAATTTCATGCACATATATCCACCTTAAATGGCTTTCCTTCGGTCGGGCCAGATCAAGCAACTGCCTTATGATAGTATTAATACGTTGAATTTCTTTTTCAGCTCTTTGTAAAAAATCTTTTTTATCAGAGGATGGGATATCGTCTTGTTTCAATAAATCAATATATCCTAAAACAATGCCAATCGGGTTTCCTATTTCATGGGCAAAACCGGCTGCAAGACGCCCCACAGAGGCCATCTTTTCCCCCCGAATCAATTCTTTTTGGGTTTTCTTTATTTCATTATTGGCTTTTTCCAAGGATTGCACAGCTGTCTTTAAATTTTGCTTATCGTGTGAAATTCTCTTCAGCATGCGATTCAATGCAGTAGAAAGCTTATTTAGCCCATCATCTTCTCTCCTGAAGGAAAATAAAAGATCATCATCCTCGCGATATTCCGCAGCTTGCAAAATAATTCGATCAATAGGACGAAGATGAATTTTAAGTATTTGATAGAAACCAATAATCGCAAATATTACTGAATTAATAACTATATAGAAAATAATTGGCTTGTTTTGTTTTCTTATCTGTTTAAAAATATGATTAATAGGAATTATGACCGCTGCCGCACCCATTTTTTTTGAATCTTTTACAATATTAAAGGCCAACATAACTTGTTTTGGATGCCACCAAAAAAAACCCCATTCTCTACCAATATTCTTTTGATATATAAAATCTTTCTTTAAACCTTGCTTTAAACCTTGAAGTGCGTATTGATCCAAAAAGTTTGAATTCTGATTATCTTTGGAAAACCGGAAGCTGACTTTTCCATACAAATCAACGATTACTAAAGATTCTAATCCATAATGTTCCGATAAAAAATTAAGAACACTACGTTTTTGACCAATAAACTGATTTGATGCCATATTTTCAAAGACAGGAGAGTATAGTAAAATCTGAGAAAGGGTATTTACGTTGCCTTGCTGTTCTTGTATTTCCTTGCGGACCCAAAGGGTTTGAAAAATTATTATAACTAAGACATCTGTGACAAGGGCTGACAAAAGAAGAAGTAACCCGATATTGAATGCAATTTTTGTTTTCAATCCTCGGATAGCCAAAGAACCATGGTCCCTTTTAAAAATCTTGCAAGTTGCAAGTCACCCGTTATTGCTTAGTTCCCGACCGAAAAATAGTTAATTTATCCGGCATGTTAAGTTGTGATAAAATTTTTCGTACGTTTTGACTGCAACCTAATTTACCTCTTTCTTGATGGGAACCGCACTTATCTTTGGATTCGTTTTCAAATCATGTGAATGGGTGCATGCTCGTTTTTTGCGCCCATTGACACAACAAACGGAAACGGACTCAAAAGATAAGCATGACTGGATTGATCAGCAACTTCAAACCCATAGTTAGTATAAAAAGTTTGAAAAACCAATCTTAACCTATACACAAAGACGATAGCATATAGGAGAAAAAAAACCAATAATATCGATGGTCACTAATTTTGGAATGAGAATTTAGACGATTGACGGAAAAAATATAGCATCTTAACAGATACGATATTGGGCAGGACTTTTTTTCGTCTTCAAGGCATGCAAGATGGTCTATTATTTAACACAAATCGCTTTAAAACCTGAAATCTACAAAATAAAAGACCCGGAAACAGAGAATGTTTCCGGGTCGAAAAAAATTTCGGCGGCGACCTACTCTCCCACACAGCTTCCCGTGCAGTACCATCGGCGCAGAAGGGCTTAACTTCCGTGTTCGGGATGGGAACGGGTGTTTCC
>JAAERL010000284.1 GCA_024230435.1 Desulfobacteraceae bacterium | reverse complement strand
TACCAGATTGAGCAGGATTTTTTTTCGTATTCAAGGCGTGCCAAAGTTTGCATACTTAACGTATTCGGGCTTTGGCATAACGCAGAAGACGGGAAAAAAGACATACAAGATGGTATATTCTTTAACAGAAATCGCCTAAGGTATGAAAATGAGTTATTTTATCTTTGCCGGTGTTTTTTTGTGTTTGTAATATTAACTGCCCCGCTGGCATAATTGTCTTTAAATCAAGGATACTCATTACGAGTTGCCTTGAAACGAATTGAAATCCTTTGTATATAGCATTAGGATTTTTTTACATCGTTTGAACGATACTTAAAGGTGGCATTATTTGAAAGCTGAAGCTAAAAAGGCTAATCACACCCTTAAGGGTGAAAAAAAAGGCAAGCTCCGGGAAAACATTGAAGCGCTTTTTATCGCAATCCTGCTTGCGCTGTTTATTAGGGCATTTGTGGTGCAGGCGTTTAAAATACCTTCCGGTTCCATGAAAAACACCCTTTTGGTTGGCGATTACATCCTGGTTAACAAATTTATCTATGGCGTGAAAATCCCGTTCTCAAACATTACTGTGATTCCCATTAAATATCCCAAGCGCGGAGACATCATTGTTTTTAAATATCCCGAGGATCCCAGTAAGGATTTTATTAAACGCGTGGTCGCGGTAGGCGGTGATAAAATACACATTAGGGATAAAAAGGTTTATGTAAACGACAAATTGCAGGACAGTTCATTTGCCCGGTTCTCTGAATCCGGCAAAAAGCCGCTTCGGGATTTTTTCGGTCCGGCAACCGTGCCTGAAGGCAAATTGTTCGTGATGGGTGATAATCGCGATCGCAGTAACGACAGCCGGTTCTGGGGATATGTGGATGTCGGCGAGGTCCGGGGTAAGGCGTTCATGATTTATTGGTCTTGGAATAAAGAAGATTTCGGCGTGCGTTGGAGCAGGCTGGGAGATATGATGCATTAACCCCCACAAATAACTATTGGATCCAGGATGAAAAAAGATATTCTTGATATGGACTCTCTTTCGGTGAATGAGATCCATAGTATATTGGACATGGCTGTAAACATGAGGGAGATATCGGAGCGTCCTATAAAAAAGGTGCCCACCTTGAGGGGGAAAACCGTTATTCTCTTTTTTTATGAACCTAGTACCCGAACCAAACTTTCCTTTGATATTGCTGCTAAGCGGCTCAGCGCCGACAGTCTTTCCATATCCGGTAGCATGAGCAGCCTGGTCAAGGGCGAGACCTTGCTGGATACGGCCAAAAACTTAGAGGCCATGAATCCGGACATTGTGATCCTTCGTCATTCCTACGCCGGCGCCCCCCATTTTCTGGCCAGGCATCTGAAAGCTTCAGTGATAAATGCAGGTGACGGAACCCACGCTCATCCTACCCAGGCTTTGCTGGACATGGTCAGCGTCCGGCAGCGCAAAGGTTCTTTAGAAGGTCTGAAAGTCGCCATTATCGGAGATATTGCCCATAGCCGGGTTGCCCGTTCCAATTGCGTGGGATTTACAAAGATGGGGTCCCAGGTGACTTTAGCCGGGCCTCCAACGATGATTCCACAAGGAATTGAAAGTTTGGGGGTTCGCGTGGCGCCCACAGTGGATGACGCCATTGAAGGAGCTGATGCCGTCATGATGCTGCGTATCCAAAAAGAGCGCCAAAAGGACACCTTGATGTCAACCGAGCGCGAATACGCCCGTTATTTTGGCCTTAACCTGAAACGTTTGGAAAGAGCCAAGCCCGATGTCCTGGTAATGCATCCAGGACCCATGAACCGCGGAGTTGAAATAGATCCTGAAGTGGCCGACGGCCCCTATTCTATTATCCTGGACCAGGTCACCAACGGTGTGGCCGTTCGTATGGCGTTATTGTTACTTGTATCTGGAGGAAACCGGAATGTCGATTCTGATTAAAGGCGCACGGGTTATCGATCCCGGGCATTTGGATGATATATGTGATGTGCTTGTTGCAAACGGGCGTATTGAAGCAGTTCAACCTGCAGATACCATGCAGGTGAGTCAGGATGACATGACGGTTATCGATGGCCGGAAACAATGGTTGACACCGGGATTAATTGATTTGCATGTTCATTTTCGTGAGCCCGGCCAGGAATACAAAGAAACCATTTTAACCGGTTCCCAGGCCGCTGCTGCCGGAGGTTTTACCGCTGTGTGCACCATGCCCAATACCGACCCGGTAAATGATGATCCGGCGGTTACCGGTTTGATTCTGGAAAAAGCCAGGCAGGCCGGGCTGGTGCGTATCTATCCCGTGGCTGCAATCAGTAAAGGATTAAAGGGCGAACAACTCTGTGAATATGGCGAGCTTAAATCAGCCGGCGCCATAGGGGTCAGCGATGACGGTAAACCGGTTATCAACAGCCGCTTAATGCGGCGGGCCATGGAATATGCCTCCGGGTTTGGATTGCGAGTTATTTCCCACTGTGAAGAATTGAATCTTGCCGCGGCAGGGTCCATGCATGAAGGCCCCAGGGCCACACGGATGGGGCTGCCCGGAATTCCAAGCGCCGCGGAAAGCACCATGGTTATGCGGGACATTGAACTTTCACGATTGACCGGTGTTCCTGTTCACATCGCCCATGTGAGCGCCAAAGAGTCGGTCGAAGCTATCCGGGCCGCCAAAAGCCAGGGCGTTGCCGTGACCGCCGAGACAGCGCCCCATTATTTTACTCTCACAGATGAGGCTGTAGAGGGCTATAACACCAACGCCAAAATGAATCCTCCCCTGCGTGAGGAGGCTGACCGGTATGCCATCCGGCAGGCGCTGGCCCAAGGGGTTATCGATATCATTGCAACTGATCATGCCCCCCACGCCATCCTTGAAAAACAAGTGGAGTTTGATCGCGCTGCAAACGGCATAGTTGGATTGGAAACAGCGCTATCGCTTGGATTGAAATTGGTTCGGGAGCAGCTTTTATCCGCTGAAGTGTTAATCGAGCGCATGGCTGCGGCCCCCGCTAAATTTTTAGGAATCGAATACGGTATTCGCACTGGTTTGCCTGCCGATTTGACCCTTATTGACCCGGACCGGAATTTTACGGTTCAAACCGGCGCGTTCAAATCCAAAGGGCGTAATACGCCATTTGGCGGTATGGAGCTGACCGGTAAAACAATGATGACCATGGTCGACGGAAAAATTGTATATTCGGAAAAATCCGATAATAAGAGTTGAGATTTTCAATAAAACTTAATATTTATAAATTAAGGATCTTGGAAGCTGCAAATATACCGCTCTTGATTGTCTTTATACATATGGCCTTTTGAATTCGTTTTCGCCTGTTGCGTCAATGGACACAGATAATTAGTATATAATTAGTATGCACCCCATTGCACCCATCTTTGCTTCTTGAAAATGAATCCGGATCCGGCTCAATAACGGTATATTTGAAACCTCCAACACCCTAAAAAAAAGAGTATATTGGGGCTATCTATGAATTTAAGCCCGGCTAACATTCTTGTGGTGGACGATGAACGCAGCATGCGCGAGCTGTTGGATTTCATGCTTTCCAAGGAAAATTACAACATTTCCTTAGCGGAAAGCGGAAAAAAAGCCATCTCTAAGATTGATGGGATGGATTTTGATTTGGTGCTTTGCGATATCCGTCTGGGGGATATAACGGGTCTGGATGTGCTCAGAGCCGCCAAACAAAAAAATCCACACACCGTGGTAATTATGATTTCAGCATTCGCCAGTACGGAAACCGCAGTCGAGGCCATGAACGCGGGGGCCTACGACTATGTGCCCAAGCCTTTCGATAACGATGAACTCAAGCAGACGGTGGCCAATGCATTGGAACGCAAAACATTGGCAGTGGAACGGCAGGTTCTTGAGGATGAACTGAAGAAAACCGTTCATTTTAATAAAATCATAGGCAACAACCCGCGTATGATGCATATCTATCAAATGATCCGCCAGGTTGCCAAAACGCGCACCAATATATTAATAACCGGTGAAAGTGGTACTGGCAAAGAACTCATCGCCCGGGCTATCCATGAAAACAGCGACCGCGCTAACAAACCTTTTGTGCCTGTAAATTGCGGAGGTATTCCCGATACCCTGGTGGAAAGTGAACTGTTTGGTCATAAAAAGGGCGCTTTTACCGGGGCCAGCCATGACAAAAAAGGGCTTATGGAAGCAGCCGACACCGGCGCCATCTTTCTGGACGAAGTGGGTGAACTCAGTGTCGCCATGCAGGTAAAGCTGCTCAGGGCGGTCCAGGAGCGAATGTTCCGAAGTGTGGGCGGCACTAAGGACATTGCCGTGGATATCCGCATTATATCAGCCACCAACAAAAAACTTGAAGATGAGGTAATTGCCGGCAATTTCCGGGAAGACCTTTTTTACAGATTGAATGTCATCGAAATCAAGATTCCGCCATTGCGTGAACGCAAAAGCGACCTGAAAATATTGACTCAGCACTTTATTGAAAAATACGCCCGCGAAATGGATAAAGAGGTCACCAAGGTTTCCTCCTACGCTATTGATTTACTTAATAAATACGATTTTCCCGGCAATATCCGAGAATTAGAAAACCTCATCGAGCGTTCTGTCGCCCTATCTAGCACCAACATCTTGTTGCCCGACAGTCTGGCCATGTCGATTCACAAACGCCGCTGGATCGAGGGCATTGAGGACAAACGTTTCGACCTTGATGAAGTGGTCCGGGGAGTAGCCCTGGATGAAATCTTAGCGGATATCGAACGCGCTTACCTTACCAAGGCCCTGGAATGCAGCAATGGCAATAAAAACAGGGCAGCCGAATTACTGGGCATCACTTTCCGCAGTTTCCGCTACCGCCTGGATAAGCTGAATATCGAGTAGCTGTTTATTATTGTCAATTGTGGTTATTTTTATGCCTTTGACAAAAAATGGCAGATATCGCGTAAAATGTTTGGCATGCATTCGGCCCTTCAAATCATATTGATAGGACCCGGCTTTCCCTGATTTTCAACCCGCTCAAAATACGTTGATTCTGACTTTATCTGTCTGCCATTCTTTAACGGCACAGCGTTTGCAAGACGTTATGTCATCCAAAGTTAATTTTATAAAGGAGGCGAACAGCACAACAGTAGAGTTTTTAAAACAATTTAACCCCATTTTAGTTTAATTTTCAACTTAATGCTTTTATTTATCCAAATGTTATTTATGATCCAAAGGAGGTAAAACATGTTCCAAAGAATGAGAATTAGTAACAATCAAAAAGGTTTTACACTGATCGAATTGATGATCGTTATCGCGATTATCGGCATCCTGGCGGCCATCGCCATTCCCCAGTTTTATACGTACCGCGTTCGCGCCAATAACACCAAGGCCGTTTCTACAGTTGGTGTTATGAAAAACGCACAAGCTGCCCTGAATCAGGATTGCGGTTTCTATGGATTTACTGATGAACTGGTTATAACTGCCGGGGCTCCAGGCGCTGCTGGTTTTCTTGGTGGACCTCTGAGCAAATCATCGGTTATTGATCCAGGCGGACGGGTAAGTTGGGATGGATTAGGAAGTGCTGCTGCCGCCGGGAACATGCCGGTGAGTGCGGCTGGCTTTAGTGTTCCTGCAAGTGTAGATTGTACTGGTGAAGTTGATGGCAACGCGGGCTCTTATATTGTCTATGCTGAACCAGATAAAGGAATGAGAATTTTTGCAATAGATAGTGACGCTGAAGATACCGCATATTATTTTCAAGATGAAACAAATATTCCTGGGAATGGTAATAATGATGGTAGCTTTGATGCTACGACCAATGTCATTGGGGCAACTGACGGAATAAATGATCTGCAAGCGAATGCTAATTATAACCCGCTCTCCAACTAATAGGATACATTGGATAGAAAGCTGATGGTGATATTCCGGATTTAGAAAGGAAAGCGGTCGGCGCAAGCCATGTTAATTTTGTTTCAGTTAGATTCTTTCTGGCCTGACACGCATAATGCTTGTCAGGCCTTTTTTTTTTGCTTTATTTTCTTTCTTATAGTAATTAAATTTTTATGATTAATCCCATTTTCCTTGAAAAAGTTGAAAAGTCATTTCTTGCCGGGGTGCGCAAAGTCAAGGCCTTACATGCCGTTTCGCTGTCCGTTAAACCGGGGGAGGTTTTTGGCTTTATAGGGCCCAACGGCGCAGGTAAAAGTACACTGATCAATGCCATTATGGGATTTATACGTCCTGATACCGGAGAGGTATTGATCCACGGTTTGTCTCCTAAAATGCCGGAATCACGGCGTAAAATCGGTTATCTTCCGGAAGGCCCGCGGTTTTATGAAAAACTTACAGCAGCCGAACTGCTCACCTTCGGCGGCTGTGCTTCGGGCATGAGCAAAAAGCAGGTCATGGAAGGTATTGATCCTTTACTGGAAAAATTGGAAATCCTGCATGCCAAAAACAGACCCATCGGAACTTACTCCAAGGGCATGAAACAGCGCATTGGTTTGGCCCTGGCATTGATTCATGATCCGGATACCTTGATTTTAGATGAGCCCATGAGCGGCCTGGACCCCATTGGCCGCAATTTGCTTAAGACAATTATTCTGGATCTGAAAGCCGATGGGAAAACCATTTTTTTCAGCACCCATATTCTCAATGATATCGAAACAATGTGTGATCGTATAGGTATGATCCATAAAGGCGATTTGCTTTATTGCGGCAGCATTGATGGGTTCGTTGAAAACGCAAGCGATTTGGAAAGCCGTTTTGTAAAATTGACATTAGGCGAGCAGAACACTAAAAAAATACTATGAAAACAATAGGTTTAATTGCTGGCATTACGATTAAGGAAGGAATGCGCAATCGGGCTCTGCAAGGTATTCTTACCATTGCTTTGCTGCTTTGCCTGTTTTATCTGACCATCATACCGCTGTTTGCTTTTGATACGGGTAAGGTCGCCGTTGATTTGGGATTTTCTTCCATGACCCTTGCCGGGCTGGCCATTGTTGTTTTTCTCGGGATCGCCTTGCTTTCCCGTGATATTCAGCAGAGCACCGTGTGCATGATCATCAGCCGTCCGATTTCGCGCACGAATTACGTCATTGGAAAATTTTGTGGCGTGGCCGTTACCGTTCTAATTGCGGTTCTGAGCATCGCTTTGCTTTCCGTGGTTACCAGTTCGATAGGAATTCACTTCATAGTAGAGATGACGCCTCCACGCAACTTTTCGTGGACAGTGCTTTTGGTGAGCATTTTATTTCAATACCTTTCGTTGCTGATGCTTATGGCCGTGGCGTTTTTCCTCACCTGCCTGACGACCAGTGAATACCTTTCCATGCTTCTGACCGTTTGTATATATATTATCGGAAATAGTCTCGAAACGCTTATCGCTGTGGCCCAGGAAGGAGATCTTGTTCAAGTAAGCAATTTATACTTGACACTATTAAAAACAATTGCATGGCTTGTTCCCAATTTCAGCGCCTTTGACCTTAAGATTTATGTTGCCTATGGCCTGTCTGTGCCTTGGAGTTACGTTGGCTGGACCGCGGTATACGGCATCAGCTACATCGCATTGCTGGCAATGATTACACTTTGGGTTTTTAAACGAAAAGAGATTACCTGATGCGTATTCGGAACTATTTTATAATACCTTTTTTCCTAATCATCACGATCAGTTTCTATTCTGTTTCAATTTCCCATGTAAAAAATTATCGTGCAAACCCGCCACCGGCAGCCAGCAGGGCCCAGGCTTTGGATGTTGATCCAACCCTGCTCAAACTTGTAAGCGGTCCGTTCAGAGGGATGCTTTCCGACTACTTGTTGCTCAAGGCCTCCGTTTTTATAGGCGGTACGGATAAAGCGCTTTTAGAAGATTGGGAAGCAGTCTATACGCTCTTTAAACAATCTTTATACCTGGACCCTTACTTTATGCAAACCGGTTATTACATCCAAGGGGTGCTGGCAATCCGGAAAGGGATGCATGCCAAGGCTATTGATTTATTGAAATATCATGCAAAATACAGGGATTGGGACTGGGAGCCGAAATTTTATATCGGTTTCGATTCTTTTTATTATTTGGGAGATAATACCCAGGCGTCCGATTACTTTCATGAAGCTGCAAAACTTCCAGGAGCGCCGTCTATTACGGCTACCTTGGGCGCCCGTGTTGCTCAAAGGGCGGGACAGACCCTCACTGCAATCGCGTTGCTCAAAATGATGCATGATCAAACACAAGATGAGTACGAAAAAATATATTATGGGAAGCGGCTGGAAGCGCATATGGCCATATATTCTTTTGAAAAAGCGATTGAACAGTTTAAGATGGAATCAAACCGGCTGCCTGAATCCCTGGAAGAGCTGGTTGAAAATGGTATTTTGCCTGAAATGCCGGAAAACCCATATGACCAGGAGTTTATTTACGAAAAAGATTCGGGCAAGGTCTTTTTCGACAAAGTTCGTTAGGGTTCCGGAAACTGCAAAATATACCGTTATCGCCTTGGATGTGCTGCTTACAGAGCCCTAAGGCGATTTCTGTTAAAGAATATACCATCTTGTATGTCTTTTTTCCCGTCTTCTGCGTTATGCCAAAGCCCGAATACGTTAAGTATGCAAACTGATCAGCAAAACATTGGCGCGCCTTGAATACGAAAAAAAATCCTGCTCAATCTGGTATATTCTTTTCCGCCAATCCCCTAAAACCTTGTTTGGGAAATAGAAAATTTTGCAAAAAAGTGCGTGGCCGAGGCCCACCGGAAAAAGAAAATCCCTCCTATATTTGAAATATTCCGGCGCTTCGGACAAGCAGTCACGATAATTGTCAATGTCAAACAGGGCTCTAAGACAATACTCATTTTGCTGACAAAAAATGTCAGATCTCGCGTAAAATGTTAACATAAATTCTGTTTTTAAAGGTTTTTGAGCTCGCAAATCACCCTGCCTTGCTTATCTTTGGATCCATTTTGCACGTTGTATCCGTGTGTACAGACAATTAAAATGCACTCATCTGCATGTCTATAAAAAAAATCAAGTATAGCAAAAAACCGGAATGTTTGGTAAAAGAGCTAAGTTGTTATATATGTATATGCTCAATATTAACAAATGGATAGCAAAATATTTGCAGTGGGAGTGCAGAGTTGTATGGAAAATTGGCGGCTTCTCTTATCTTTTTTTCCGGAAAATTGGATAGAAATGGCGTATAGCAGTGGCGCGATTAAAGGGTTAAGAAAAAATAAGGATGTAGAAAATTATATAAGAATGCTGCTAATTCATATTGCAGATGGTTATTCTCTGCGGGAGACAGCAGCCAGGGCCAAACGTTTGGGCCTGGCGGACATTTCCGATGTCGCGCTGCTAGGCCGTCTTAAAAAAGCCAAAAAGTGGCTCCATCGTCTTTGTGCCGCATTATTTGAAGAGCAGAAAATTGACCTGGCTGTAACTAACGGTTTTCAAGTAAGGCTTTTTGACGCAGCAAATGTAACAGAGCCCGGCAAGACCGGCAGCATCTGGCGTATACACTACAGCGTTCAACTTCCTTGTCTGACATGCGATTTTTTTAAACTTAGTGCAACAAAGGGTAAAGGAACCGGCAAATCTTTTTTTCAGTATTCTATTAAAAAGGGAGATTACATTATCGCGGATAAAGGCTACTCAACCGCATCGGGAATTGACCATGCCGCATCAAAAAAGGCCTTTCTAATGGTAGAGCTAAACACGCAGGCCCTGTCCATTCTCAATTTAAATGGACAACCGTTTTCACTGACAAAAAATTTACAGTCTATTGAAAAAGCCGGATCTGTAAAGTCCTGGCGAATTTTAATTCCAGGCCGCAAAGATAATTGCGTCAAAGGAAGAATTTGTGTCATCCGTAAAAGCAATGCGGCAATAAAAATTGCTCAGAAAAAAATAAAAAACGAAACCAAAAGGAAAAGGCGTTCTTTAAAGCCGGAGATGCTTGAGTATGCGAAATATGTAATCATTTTTACTAATTTTCCGCAAACCGGCTTTTCAGACTTTCAAGTTCTTGATTCGTACAGGGCGAAGTGGCAAATGGAACGCGTTTTTAATAGATTTAAATCCATTGCCCAAACCGGGCACCTTCCAAAACACAACGATGACAGCTTTAAAGCTTGGTTGTATGGAAAACTGTTTGTAGCTCTTTTAACAAATAAACTTATCGACAATGCATCTACTATTTCCCCCTGGGGATACAGCATAGAGGAACACGCAACCACTGCGCCTCTACCGCAGGTTTGATTTTTCTCATAATCAAAATCATGCAAGCCATCGAGCTGCACCTAACAGAGCGATCGCATGTAAAAAATATGGCCTTGCTTAAAACACATTTGATTTACTCAAACTATTTTTTAGCTTTACCTTAACGCCAACATTGCCAGTAGCCGCCAATCATGGATTCGCGCACGGCCTTTGTCGGATCGATGGGTCGTGATCCGACCTACAATCCAAACACCTGATAAAGTGCTTCAATACGCCCTAATTGCGCATTTGCACGGTTTTTACCGTCTTTGAAGATAAAAACAACTTAGCCCTTATAAAACATGGTTGTAACTTCCATCACACGAAACATCTGTTCTTTTTTTCTTTTCTTTTTTCTTCCCTTCTGATTTTATTTATCCGTCTATCGTTAATGGCACAGAGATTGCTGCATGTAGATTCCTATACGAAATGTTATGCAGATAAAAGCTGATGTTAAAAATAATTAGTGTGGCGGCGATTTTTTAAAACATTTCAAAAAAGTTCCAAATTTAAACGTATTTCAGTTTTGGCTTCATTTTTAATGTTTTTATTTTTCAAAGGAGGGGAAAAATGTTGCAAAAAATAAAAATGAAAAACAATCAAAAAGGCTTTACACTAATCGAATTGATGATCGCTGTCGCGATTATTGGAATCCTGGCAGCTATTGCTGTTCCCCAATTCATGACATATCGTATGCGCAGCATAAATACGAAAGCCGAATCCACTGTGGGTGTTTTTAAAAGTGTCGAGGCCGCATTGTATCAAGATATTGCTGGATATGGTATTAGCTTTTCAGGGAATAATACTGTTAGTGCCGCAACTGCCGGTAGCACAGGGGAAGGAGGAGAAATCGATGCTGATACTCTTGGCGCCCAAGTAGCAGCTTCTACAACTCAGAATGGCGCTGGTATTCGTGGGTCTGGATCTGTAACCAATGGCGCAGTTGGGTGCGCTGTGCCAAATGGTGTTTACACAAAGACAGATACGGACACAGCTAATGCAGCATACACCTCAACTGCATTTTGCCGTGGTGGAAACCGAGCTTTCCAGATTGACAGTGATTCCGAAAGTACTATTTTGTATGTACAGGATGATACTTGGGCTTCACTTCCAGCACCAGCTGTTTTTGGAGCTAAAATGTCGATACCAAGTGATGCTACAGCCGGTAGTGTTGAAAATCTAGGTCTTGATGGGGGCGGTGATTCAAGTATAAACGGGGGGCTTTGGACCGCTGTAAAGTAATTGCATAGTAGTATTAGAAGGGTTAATATCATATATTGGCGTTACAATTTGTAGCGCCAATTTCTCAATTTGCTCATTAGATGATTTTTGCCACTTTGCTTTTTATGAATTTACCAGTTTCTATTGACAATCTTACTAAAAGTTATTCGGATGGAATGCGGCGCAAGCGTAAAATACTGCATGGGATTTCATTAGATGTCCAGCCTCATGAAATATTCGGATTTATTGGGCCCAACGGTGCTGGAAAGAGCACTGCAATCAATCTGGTAATGGGATTTACACAGCCGGATGCAGGCACTGTTAAAGTAAATGGTTTGACGCCTGATCAATCCCAATCCCGGCGTTTTGTCGGATACCTTCCGGAAGGGCCGCGATTTTACGAAAACCTGACCGCGGAGGAACTGCTGGTCTTTGCGGCTAAGGCCTCATCGATGGATGTCAGGACGGCAAAAAAGGCCATCGATCCGTTGCTTGATATGCTTTCGATTCTTCACGTCAAAAAACACCACATCAAGACCTATTCCAAAGGTATGAAGCAGCGAATAGGGTTGGCCTTAGCATTGATCCATGATCCAAAAATTCTAATTCTCGACGAGCCGATGAGTGGTTTAGATCCTTTGGGGCGCAATCAGCTTAAAAGAATTATTATCGATCTGAAAGCCAGAGGTAAAACAATCTTTTTCAGCTCCCATATTCTCAATGACGTTGAAACGCTGTGTGACCGGATCGCAGTCATTCATCAAGGCCGCATTCTCTTTTGTGGTGAAACAAAGGACTTTTCAGATACGAGTGGGGAGCTGGAAAACAAATTTGTAAACATTATCCAAGCTACAAAAGAACACCATGCAATTAAATAAAATTTGGCCTATTACCGCCATTACAATTCGTGAAGGAATTCGCAACCGCGCCATGCAGGGCATTTTATTTATCGCGGCCCTCTTATGTGCGGTATATCTGATAATTATTCCGCTATTTGCCTTTGATACCGGCAAGGTCGCGGTGGATTTGTCCTTTGCATCCATCACGCTTGCCGGTTTGGCTATTGTTATTTTTCTGGGTATTGCTCTTATGGTTAGAGATATTCACCAACGCAGCGTATGTATGATCCTCTCACGGCCTATCGACCGGCCAACTTACGTTATAGGAAAATTTTGCGGGGTGGGGTTAACCGTATTATTTGCAATAGTTATCATCGGCGGCATGGGGGTTTTAGCTACTGCCTTAGGAATTAAATTTATACCGGAGATATCTGCGCCTCGAAATTTTTCCTGGGGCTTTCTGTTTCTAACTTTTCTTTACCGCTATCTATCCTTTTTAATTTTGATGGCCTCAGCTTTTCTTTTCACTGTTTTGACTACGAATGAGTATCTTTCCATGCTGTTCACCATCAGCATTTACATTATTGGAAACAGCCTGGAAACTATTGTTAACGTTTTGCAAGCAGGTGAATTCTTTCAGGCCAGTGCAACCTACCTTGGCGTGATGAAATTTTTGACCTGGATTTTGCCCAATCTAAGCGCTTTTGATCTTAAGGTTTATCTGGGTTACGGCCTTGATCTTTCCTGGCATCATCTTGCCTGGACTGGCGTCTATGGTTTGGTCTATATTGCGGTTCTGCTTTATTTGACAATTATTATTTTCAACCGTAAAGAGTTGCGATGAAGTTAACTTCTTCAATAGTTGTTCGAATGGCGTATGGTCTTTTGCTGTTTGCCGGATTTTTGATAACAAACGCCAAGGTGCATGGGTACCGAAAAAATCTTTCTTTTAAGAATATCCGCGCCGAGGCATTGATGGTCGATCCGACTCTGCTGAAAATCACCAGTGGCGAATTCAAGGGGCTGATGGCCGATTATCTCAACCTGAAGGCCGCCATTTTTCAGGGTGGTTCCAAGGAAGTCTCAGAAGAGGATTGGGAGGCGCTGAACATGCTTTTCAAGCAGTCCATTGAATTAGATCCTTATTTCTTTCATACATCCTATTACACACAAGGAATGATGTCTTGGCGCAATGGCATGCACAAGAAGGCTATCGATATTTTAACAATTCATGCGGATCACCGGCATTGGGACTGGGAGCCAAAATTTTACCTGGGATTTGATTACTTTTATTACCTTAAAGATAATAAGATGGGAGCTTACTATTTAACTGAGGCCTCTAAATTGCCCAATGCGCCAGTAATTGTGGCAAGTCTTGCGGCCCGGCTGATGCAACGCAGTGGAGGCACATTAACAGCTATCGCTTTTCTAAAAATGATGATTGAACGTGCCGAGGATAATGCAACGAAAGGGATGCTGACAACTCGTCTAAAAGCCCACCTGGGGGTCTATCAGTTGGAACGGGCGCGTGATGCTTACAATGAAAAAATGAAGCATTTGCCCGAATCCCTTGAAGACCTTGTAGAAAAAGGGTTTATTGAACAAATTCCGGAAAATACTATGTTTGACAAGTTCTACTATGAATCTAAAACCGGAGCAATTAATTTTGAACCAAAACGTTAAATTGTTTTTTTATTGACATAGCGGCAGTTTTAAATAATAGTCCGTTATTCGATTATTCAAAGAATTTTCTTCGATTATTGCTGTGTTTTGCAGAGATTATTAGGCATACATACGTGTTGAAAATTTGCATGTTCTCTGATTTATAGTGTTATATAAAGATTTAAAAACGGAGTGAAAATTAAATTATAGAATAGCAACTCAACAATTTGTCAAAATTGTATTTCAGTATTTACTCATAAAAACAATAATATTTATTTCCTTCCGCAACGCATTTCCTATGCGTTGTAAGTTAATGTAACCGGTTCGGCTTTTATTCTTTTTCCAATCGGCATGCTCGTTATTTTGGTCCTATGGTTGCGAATCGTTCGCGTATGAAAAAACTACTTTTAAATTATGATGATGGAGGTTATGCATGAGAAAAAGAACTCTTTGCCGCTTTGCACTTGCAATCGCAATGATGTCTATTATTTTACTGTCAGGTATTTCTGTTCAGGCTAGTCAGTATATCGAAGACTTCGAAAACGGTTTCAGCGATGCTTATTATTGGATTACAACCGGAGACGAAGATTGGGAACTGGACACGAGTCAGCCTTATGACGGTATCTACGCTGCTAAATCGCCTGAAATCGGTGACGATAAAAGCGCAACGCTGGAAACGACTGTAGTTTGTGGAGAAGGTGTTATCGGATTTTACTATAAGGTAAATTCGCAAGCAGAGTACGAACCACATTGGACTGGGGATACATTGTCTTTCTATATCGATGGCATTTTACAAGACAGCTGGTCCGGCTATGTGCAGTATGCGTTTGCCGAATACGAAGTGCTGGCCGGAGAACGCAAATTTGAGTGGGTCTATACTAAAGACGATTCCAGATACACAGGCAGTGACGCGGCCTGGATCGACACTATCTCGTTTCCAGGACCGGCCGATAGTGACGGCGATGGCGTTGCCGACGCCTGGGAGTTGGACTATTTTGGAGCCCTTGACCACGATATGAGCCAAGACAGTGACGGTGACGGGTTATCCGATCTTGAAGAGGGAAAGGTTCTTTCTAATCCAGAAAAAAGTGATACGGACAGTGACGGAATGGACGATAAATGGGAAATTGACAACAGCCTTGATCCTTTGACGGACGATGCGGCAGACGATTCGGACGGTGACGGAATTATCAATTTGTATGAATTTGCTAGTCAAAACGCCACAAGCATCGAAGGCTTCGAAAGCGGTTTGAACGGTGGTAATTTTACCTGGACTACAACCGGAGACGGCGACTGGGAACTGGACACGTATGCGCCTTATGACGGTACATACGCTGCTAAATCGCCTGAAATCGGTGACGATAAAAGCGCAACGCTTAAAACGACTGTAATTTGTGGAGAAGGTGTTATCGGATTTTACTATAAGGTAAATTCGCAAGCAGAGTACGAACCATATTGGACTGGGGATACATTGTCTTTCTATATCGATGGCTTTATACAAGACAGTTGGTCCGGCTTCGAGCCTTACACGTTTGTTAAATACAACGTATTGGCCGGAGAACACCTGTTTGAGTGGGTCTATTCCAAAGACAGTGCCAGATTCGCAGGTCAGGACAGCGCTTGGATCGACAACATTTATATTCCTGTACAATAGTTCGAGCCGTGTGTCGAGGCTGATTCGTCAATGCGCAAAAAAAACAACAAAATCTACAATGGCGTTGACTATCAAATGATGCAAACAGATTCAAAATAATAATAAAAAACTATAAATGAGTGTATCAAGCTCCTGTTGCAGGGGCTTGATACACTCATCTTAGAAGGACAACGTCTATTCTTCCGCAGGGGGGAACTTAATTCCAATTTTAAGAAAAAAAAGTCTTGAGGCTAAATTTAACTGTTTTCCGCCACCGGAAACAAACAACGGGATGCTTAATCTTTCTATGATTAAGCTTTTTTTATGTCGGAATATGGCCACGAGAAAACCGGCTGCCAATATCCCTTTAGGAGCTGGTTGAAAGCGGCGTAATATCTGAATTGCCCCAAAGCCCTTAAGGCAATCCGTTTATCTGCGAAAAAGGTACTGGCAAGGTCTTTTGCAACGAAGTTCGCTAAAATCATTTCAATACAATAAAAGATTTTCAACATCCATGTGATGTTTATTCCTGTCTTATAGAACCTTTTTTTGTCTGAGTATAAGCGGCGCAAAAACCATCACGAGCCGATGAATAAAAAAAGGCGTATTTGATTTTAGATCAAGCGCTTGACTATTGCTTGGATTTATTATAATTTCCATCTTTTCAAATTTTGATCCCTTGGGGGGCGGGTTTGCTGCGGTAAGGGATATTTCTTTTCCATATAGTTTTTTAAGATTATGTTTTGTTTTTGACGGGGCAATTGGCCCTCAGGCACTTGGATCTTTCTGGTAAGATATGTTGCTTAGGGCTTGTCCATCCAGACAAATACGCGGGTGCGGGTATCTTTCAGTTTTGCGATGATCAGAATATGAACGGAGTCAATGCCTCTGATTGCTACGTTTTGTTGTGTTAATTTAGGTTTAAAATTTAGCGGCGTGAAACATCATATGGACGATAAAGTGAAAACAAGGGACCTTCCGGAGCCGGGTCCATCCTTGTTGCCTTACTTGAAGGTTAGTGGCAGTACAGGATTTTTTTTGCACCTTTTGCATGAAGACTGCGAATCGGATCTGCAGGCCGTTCCATCTATTGCTGATCAGTCTGTGGCTGATCAGTCTGTGGCTGATCAGGCAGGTGTAAACAATCCATTTGTCAAGCTCATCCGGGCGCAGGTTGCGGCGGGAAGCAGGCAGGGGTTAGTTGATCTTTTTTTATTGGTCCAGCCGGACAATTATCCCGTATCTGCAACCGAATTAAATCCTTTGAACAATGGGGATATTGATGGGTTGTGGAGGCAGGCTTTAAGCGAGAACACTTTCAGGCTGGATGGATTTGCGGCTGTCTTACCTGATCAGAAAGGTGAAGGTGAAGATGGCGAATGGCTCCAATTCCGACCTCTGATAAGGTGCGGGTATAAAAATCGGTATGGGCACATCTTATGTCCTGTTTGCGCAAATGAGCTTTGCCTTTGCACGGATGACGGTTTGCTGGAAGCAGCCGGTTTGCCGGGGTATCATCAATCCTTGAAGCGTTATCTTTTTTGCCGTCAATGTCATTCGGACAATCCTTCTTTTTATGCGAAGACGTCTTTGGGCGAGCCCAATGTCCGCAATTGTAATGAACTGATTGAAGCTTTCAGCCGGTTGCTGGAGCGCCATGATTTGGCTGACAAACTGCCGTGTGTAAATTGTGATAAATCCGGGCAGTGCTACGGGCAGGAAAATTTGGCGGTTCAGCGGCTGGTTCCGGTGAGTTTTTATCCTTTTTATATGATTCATCAGCCGACCGCCACTTTGAGTGCTGCTGATTTTGTTGCCTTGTTGGGAGGTGCAAGTATACAGCAGATGGAAAAGCTGATTATTTCCGATAAGGCGCCGGTTCGGTCTGAAAGGTTTGGCCGTATAAAAAAAATATTAGAGCAAAATTCTCCTTATTTATATGCGCAGGACACCAGCGAGTGCAGGCTGTTTTTAGAAATTCTGTTTTTAAAACTCTGTTTTTTACAAGAAATGGGTGTTCTTTTCGAAAAACATACCAGGCTGGCAACGGCAGCGGTTGATCAATTTTCCCTGGATTCACTGTGGATTAATTTACCTGAAACGGCTTCAAGGCTTCCCTTGTTCTGGAATTTCAATCTGTCCATTGTTGATGTGGTTGGCCAGCCGATGGTCAATCAGCTTCAGGCAAATCTGGAAAAAGCGCAGGCACGGCTTTTCTGGGCCAAGGCCTGGTTTTATGTGTTGGCCTCCAATGACCGGAATTCGTTCCGGCCCGTTTTGGATGCCTTGAATCACCTGTATGAGACCGGGCAGCACAAGCCCTTTGGTTCCGCGCAGATTGGCGATGCCTTTGATTCAGCGCATCTTACCTGGTTGGGAAAAGCTGCGCCGGATGATTCCCATTGGGACGAGTTATGGCGCCGTGCGCTGTCATTGGGGTATGAACTTTTGCGGTCGGCCTCGAAAGTACAGGAGAATTGGGATGCGCAATCATTTAATAAGCAATTAGACGGGCTTATTGAAGATATCCGTCAAACGATGTTTACCCTCAATGCCTCTCAAGAGGCGCCGGCAAGCAAAGCTGATGCTGCTGACGTCAAAATCGCATCTATTTTAAAAGATATTCTGGATCAATGGCCGGAATACCCGGAACCGGATCAACAGGAAACTGTGATTCCGGGCCCGGATGCCTTGAGCGGGCCGCCAAAGCATGATTCCGAGGCTACCCAAGCCGGCCTGCCGGATGAAGACGGGGACGTGGAAGAAACCATTATTTTAACGGACTCAAGCGGCAAAGAGCCGCCCCCTGAAGCGAATACGATTTTATCCGGTCCCGGACAGCTTGATAAGACAGTGGTAACGGCTGTGCCCAAAAAGCCTGAGATGATTGACGCAGGGTTGGAAAAAACCATGGTGATCAAGATTGCCCCGGATACCGGTGCTGGAAGCGATGTGGAGAAAAACGTTTCATCCGGCCGGAAACCGGTTTTGCCGCCTGTGGTTGAACTCGAAAAAACCGTAGTCATTCAAGCGCCGGTCATAGCCGCACAGGAGCAAGATTCCGAAAAAACAGATGACGCCGGTTCATCTTCGGCGGAAAAAGCATCTGGGCAAGACGCAAAAAAGAAAATGAAACCGCCGCCGGTAAATTCACAGGATTTAGAAGCAACGATGGTTATTGATACGCGAAGCTTGAACAACAAGGGTAAATCCTCATGAATAGCAAAATGAATTCCGCACAATTGCTTTCCGATCTGCGTGCGGCCTATCACCAAGACCCGCACCTGGCCGGACAGCGGATTCAGGATACGGTTCACAGCCGGCTCAAAGGATATCCTGTTCAGGAAGGCCGCCGGGTAATTGAAAAAATAATTTCTGAACTCAACGTAAGCAGGCCTGTCTCCAATTTGGATACTCAGGCTGTGACCAGGGTGTTCGGGCTGCTATTGGGCCGTAAAGTATCCCCGGATGATTTGACTTCAACAGAGTTGCTGGAAAGGCTGGCCCAGTCGTTGAATACGATATTTGATACTCTTAATCAGCTCATCAGCGTCATTAACAACACCTTGACCGCCGGGGCTTCTAGCGGTGATCAGACCATTCGTCAATTTATCGGCTATCATCTGGAGGGTTCAGATCAGACCAACTCGCTGGAACAATATTTGGGACAGATCAACAAGGCCTTTTTGACCACTCAGGAGGCCTTTAAAAAAGCGGCGCAAAAAAAAGTGGAACAGATATTGTCGGCTTTAAATCCTGAAAGTGTTGCCGCCGAAAGAAGCGGCGGTATAAAAATCGGGCCGCTTCGAAAGGCCGAAGATTTTGAAATATTGAAAGCCAAGATCGAACGAATTCAGCGCTGGTTTGATTCAGGGCGCTTTATGGAAGATTTTTTAAGAGAATTTGAAAAAAACTGCCAATCTTTTTCCATGCAGTAGGAGGGTTTATTCATGAGGTATCTGCCAATAATAGCAATATGTCTTATTAGTGCGTTAGTTGTTTCTTGCGCTTCACAGCCACTTCCAGCGCCGGAGTGGACTTATGAGAAAGACGCCATAAAGGTCCATATAGCCGCTCATCCGAACCTGAACTTTGATGACGGTGATGCCCATACGCTGGTGGCGTGCCTTTATCAACTCAAAGACCCCAACACGTTTAACCAGTTTTCCGATGATACGGACGGTATCTACAAGTTGCTTCAGTGCGGCCTTTTTGACAGCTCTGTGGCCACGGCCAAGCGCCTTATTATCAGCCCGGGACAAGACATCGATATTGCTCTGGACCGTGCGCAGGACAGCAAGTACATTGCCATGGCGGCCGGTTATTACACTTTGCAAAAGCAGCGCATGATTCGCTTGTATGATATTCCGGTGGTTGAAGAGAAAAAAGGCTGGCTCAGGCGTACCCGGATATCCAAGCCCGGAAAAATAGAAGTTCAATTGAAGCTGGGGCCGTCTCAGATCGAAGGAAATTGATTATGGAAAAAGCTCTTTTCTGGCACCAGGGATTATTTTTGCAACCCCAGCACCTTCAACTTCTCACTCGCTATAGCGAGTCGTTATGCCAGCCTTTTAAAGACTATCTGCAGCCGTATTTCTGGGGAGTCGGCAACTGGAAGATCGAGCAAGGAAGTTTAGCCAATGGGAGTTTTAAATTGGCGGACGGAGAATTTGTATTCCGTGATATGACCCATGCCGTAGTGCAAAAGAATGCGTTGGTTCCGGCGCGGTCTTTTGAAGGCGCCTGGGAAAAAGGCGAGGAAGGATTCGGGGTTTATATCGGAGTCCGCAAATTTGATCCATATGCCCGGAATGTAACAATTGTAAATGATTTGGACGATATCCCGGATGTCCAGACACGCTGGGTGACACCTTCCGCGGCCGAAGAAATCGCCGATATGCATAATGACGGCCCTGAGGCCGGGGTTCAGAAGTTATATTATGTATTAAAAATTCTCTGGGAATCGGAAAAAGAAAATCTGGGTAATTACGATCTTATTCCATTGACCTGGCTTGAACGTGATCAGGACACGGTCCGTATATCTGAAGGCTATGTTCCGCCCAGTCTTTCGATTAACGCTGACCCGGCGCTTTTTGGCATTGTTAAGGAAATTCGTAATCAAATTGGCGCTCGTGCGCGCCAGCTTGAAGCATATAAGCGTGACCGGGGGCTGCACTCGGCCGAATTTGGCGCACGGGATATGGTCTACCTGCTGGCGTTGCGGTCGCTGAACCGTTATGCTCCGGTGTTGACCCATTTGACAGAGGCCAAGCACGGGCATCCCTGGCAGGTTTATGGATTTATCCGGCAACTGATCGGCGAACTTTCCACCTTTGCCGCCGATATTTCCTATAACGGTGAAGACCGGGAAGGTAATTTTACTCTGCCTGATTACGATCACAATGAGATCGGCCCCTGTTTCTTTTCCGCAAAAGCCCTGGTTACAAGACTTTTGGATCAGATAACCGCGGGCCCCGAATATGTGATCCCCATGCCGTTTGATGGCACTTACTATGCTGCTGAGCTGCCGCCGCCCATTTTTGAGGGAGGCAACCGTGTTTTTATGGTTTTGGAAACCGAGTCCGATCCTGCGCAGATAATGCCGTCTTTGGAAAGTATCGCTAAGCTAGGCTGCAGGGAATCTTTGCCGATTTTGATTGCGCGGTCGCTTTCCGGGCTCAATTTAACGCATTTGCCAACTACGCCCCAGGAGTTGCCCCGCCGCGCCAATGCGCTTTATTTCCAAGTGGATCGCCACAGCGATCAATGGACTCAGATTCAGAAACACAAGAATATCGGGCTCTATTGGGATTCGGCCCCCCAGGATTTAAAAATTGAGTTGATGGTTGCAGGAAGGAGTTGATCCATGCGTTTATCTGATTGTTTTATCGAGATAATTGCTTATACGGAATATATTGTTGGCGATACCGGTGGTGAAAAACCGCCCTATGAGCAAGTTCGTAACAATATTCAACGCTTGATTTGCCAGAGTGATGCTAGTCGTGAAAAAGGCAA
This sequence comes from Desulfobacteraceae bacterium, assembly GCA_024230435.1. Taxonomy (GTDB): domain Bacteria; phylum Desulfobacterota; class Desulfobacteria; order Desulfobacterales; family Desulfosarcinaceae; genus UBA2230. The sequence goes on along the minus strand of JAAERL010000284.1, from coordinate 16,183 downwards.
CTTTAGCCAGCAGGACTACGATCTTGCGCGTTTTGCTGTTTTTGCCTGGACAGACGAGGCAATTCTGGCTTCAAACTGGCAAGGCCGCCAACACTGGCAGCGCGAGCAACTGCAGCGGATATACTATCAAACCGCCGAATCCGGTGAGCTTTTCTTTGAAAGGCTTAACAGCATCGGCCCGCATCAGCGAGATGTCCGTGAAGTCTATTATATTTGTCTTTGTCTTGGATTTACCGGGCAATACTGCAATGCCGGTGATGACTTTTTGCTGGAGCAGTTGCGTATTTCCAACTTAAAACTGCTTACCGGAAGTTCGGTGGGCTTGCCGGCTTTAAAGGATCAGGAACTTTTTCCGGAAGCATACCCCATGCAATCAGCTCAAGCACCTCATATGCCCCAACAGCGGCGCTGGTCAACGTTTACATTGGCTTGCGGCGCGTCTCCGATTTTGCTTTACGGCGTTTTATATATCATTTACCGTTTTATTCTTCATAATATCGGTAATAATCTTATCGGTACGGTGCCCTGATGAAAAAGTTATTAAGCACGGTTTTTAAGGCGTTTTTGATTCTGATGGTGTTGATGCTGGCCGTTTTGGTAGTATTGGGCCTTGTGCTTTGGGCTGGCTGGTCCTGGTGGGCGGGATGCTTTATCCTTATTGGATTGGCGGGATTTGCTCTCGGGTTCTGGCTGTTTCGGAAAATATGGGCGCGACGGCGGGAACAAAAATTCGTCCATGAGATTATCGAACAGGATGAAACCGCCCGGCAGCGGCTGACCCCCAAGGAACAGGATTCGGCAAGGCAAGTGCAGGCCCGCTGGAAAGAAGCCATCGATGCCTTGCGCGGTTCCCAGCTTCGTAAATACGGCAACCCGCTGTATGTCTTGCCATGGTATATGGTAATAGGCCAGAGCGGTTCAGGAAAAACAACCGCCATAACCAGCGCCAATTTATCTTCGCCTTTTGCCGAAGTCAGCCGCACATCCGGCATTTCCGGTACCCGAAATTGTGATTGGTGGTTTTTTGAACAAGCCGTTATCATAGATACTGCCGGACGTTATGCGATTCCCGTTGATGAAGGCAGGGATAAGGATGAATGGCAGCATTTTCTTGGTCTGCTCGCAAAATTCAGGAAAAAAGAACCTCTCAACGGTCTTGTTGTTACGGTTGCGGCCGATCGTTTGACCCAGCATAAACCCGAGGAGCTCCAAGAGGACGGGCGCAGCATCCGGCTCAGGGTTGAAGAGCTCATGCGGGTATTGGGCGCCAAGTTTCCGGTTTATATCATGGTTACAAAATGTGACCTGGTTCAAGGCGCAAGTGAGTTCTGCAGCGCGCTTCCCGAAGATGCCGTGAATCAGGCGATGGGAGAGCTGAATCAACAACTTAGCGCCAATACCGCGCAATTGCCGGACAAATCCTTTCGCCATGTCGGAGACCGGCTCAGGGATTTACGGCTTATTCTTTTAAATCAGAATAAAGACTCCAAAGCCGCTGGCTCCATGCTGTTGTTTCCTGAGGAGTTTGAAAGGCTCAAAGAGCCGTTGACATCGTTTATCGAGGGCGTTTTTCAGGAAAGCCCTTACATGGAAACGCCTTTACTTCGCGGTATTTTTTTCAGCAGCGGAAAGCAGGAAGGAACTCCTTTTTCCCACTTTTTGAATGAACTGGGACTTATCAGGGGGCAAGAGGTTCTTCAAGAGACAAGCAAAGGGCTTTTTTTACACGATTTTTTTGCAAAAATACTGCCAACTGACCGGAATTTGTTCCGGCCTACCCAACACATGCATCAGTGGCGCAGGCTAACCCGCAACCTGGGGCTTACCGCCTGGATAGCAGTCATGGTGGCTGTCTGCGGGCTGCTCAGTTATGCTTTTGTTAAAAATCTGAAGGCCTTGTCTGATGTTCGCAGGGAATTCCGGCAGCCGGCGGTTTTGCAGGGTGATTTAATGGCGGATATCATCACCATGGAGCGATTCAGATCCGCCCTTATCGAAGTGGAAGAGCAAAACAGAGGGTGGTGGATTCCCCGATTGGGGCTTGGGGAGTCCGTAAAAGTCGAAAAAGAACTTAAAAACAAATACATACGTCTTTTCGGCAGTGGTTTTTTAAACAACTTTGATAAACAGTTGGGCGAGCGCATGACCCGTTTCAGCGTTCAAACACCCAATCAGGAATTCGGCGCTCATGTGATGCATATTGCACGGCGCATAAACCTGCTTAAAAACCGTTTGTCAAAGCATGAACTAGAGCAATTGGGCTCGTCCTCCCAGCCCGCTTATAGCTCAGGGCTCCTGGCCTCTGGCTCTCTTATTCCCGAAATGCAGGAAAAACTGACGACGCAATATCTTTATGCTGTTGCCTGGCAAACCGACGGCACTGCTCTTAATGAAGAACTGAAACATTTGCAGACCTGGTTAAAGCATTTGATGTCTCTTCCCGGAGCATCTCTAAACTGGCTGACCGATTGGGCAAACAATGATTCTGGAGCGGTTGCAGTCGGGCTGCATGATTTTTGGGGGGGAGATCTGGTGCAAGACAAAATCACCGTGGCCCCTGCTTATACCAAGGCGGGAAAAACAAAAATTGACAACGCCATCGGTGAAATTGAATCAGCCCTGTTTGATCCGCTGATTATCGCCGGTCAAAAAGTGGATTTTGTCAAATGGTATCAAGGCGCTTATTACGCCGCTTGGGAAGCGTTTACCGGTCAATTCCACGAGGGGGAGCACTACCTGGCCAAACGCGAACAATGGCGGACAATTGTAAAACGAATACCGAAAACCGACGGCCCTTACTACGCTCTTGTTCATCGTGTCGCAGATGAATTTGAACCTTTTGACCAAAAGGACGGCTGGCTGCCGGACTGGGTAGGTCTGGTCTACGATTGGCAAACCGTAAACGAGGAAGCTGTAGCTGAAAAAACATCCAATTTACAAAATGCGGGGATCATAAAAAAGGCTACCAAAAAGGTAACATCCAATTTAAAAAAGGCTGAGCGCGCTTTTGGAGTAAAGGTGCGCACGCCGCTGGACACACAGGCGCGGCTAAAGGCGGTTAAAGCTCAGATGGAGTATCAGCAGGCGCTGACAGATACCATTAAAGGTGCGGATTCCCGCAACGTCGCTTTTAAACTTGCATCGGATCTTTACCAGCAGGACCCTGCCACCGGGGAGTCTCCAGTGCTTGTGGCGCACAGATCGCTGGAGCATTTGCGAACCATTTTGGCTGATACGCAGAACGACAAAGAAAAAGTGTTCTGGAATCTTTTAAAAGGCAACATTGGCTTTTTGCACCGCTACATCAACCGGGAAGCAGCTTGTTATTTGCAGCAACGCTGGGAAAAAGATGTCTTGATGGAGCTACAGGGAATCAGCTCCGATAAAGACATGGCCAAGGTAATGATGGGCAGCCAAGGCTATGCCAATACGTTTATAAATGGTCTTGGCGCGCCGTTTATTAACAAAAGTCTGTCAAAAGGATACCACTCAAAAAAAACACTTGACCTGGATATTGCCTTCCATAAAGAGTTTTTTGCTTATTTATCAAAAGGCGCCAGGGCCGCTAAACCTACCAGGGCAAACTATAGCGTAAAAATAAGGGCCTATCCCACGGATACTAACCCTGAGGCGCAACTGAAACCGCATAGTACAGTATTGGAAATGCAGTGTGCGGATAGTAAAACGCGCTTGGAAAATTTTAACTATCCGGTGGCAGAGACTTTCAATTGGTCTGTTCAGGGATGCCGGGATGTGCAATTCCAAATCGAAGTAGGAAATCTTATCTTGACAAAAAACTATTTGGGGCATAATGCTTTCGCAAAATTTTTAAATGATTTTAAAACCGGACAGCGTATTTTTTATAGAAAAGAATTTCCAAGCGAAGAGGCGGCTTTAAGGCGTATCGGAATTCGATACATAAAGGCAAAATACCAGTTCCAGGGCCATAGACCTGTTTTGGGCTTGCTGTATGCAGCACCTGGCGAACCGCCTCAGAAGATAGCGCCATGCTGGGATCGCTAATCAAAAGGCGTCCGTGGATCTGGACCGCGGCAGGAAAACATCCTGCAGCCAGGGATTACATCCGGTTAGAGGGCGAGTCGTCTTTACTGGACGCTTTAGCTGACTGGGCCGCCAAGGGTTATGATCAAATCAATCGCCGCGGGGAAACGATGCAGGGCGATATTTCATGGCGGTTTTGGCTGCGGGGGGCAAAAAAGAGCAATCTTATTTGCGGCGTGGGCCGCGACAGCAGTGACCATATCGGAAGACCGTTTCCTTTGTTTATCATGGGAGAAGGCAGTTTAAAAAAGTGGGAAAAGCAATGGGAATCAGCCCCTGCTTTTCTGGTGAAAACATGGCAACGCCTGGAATATATCAGCTCCTGCCGTTATGAAAAAATTAGCGCACTGGCAAAGGAGTTGAGAACACTTGAGCAGCCCAGCGGTCAGTCGATGGTCAAACCGCTGGCGCACCCGGAGACGACTGATCCGAACCGGAACAGTTATCTTGTATCTTTAAAAAAACAACTGGTTGAATCGGGACGGGCGATGATACCAATGCATGCTCACCAAGGTGAGAAGTCCGCACAGGAAGCATTATTGTGGCATGCGTTTGTAAAAAAGTACGGCACGGATATCCCAAGGGCGGTATTTTGGGGGGGGACTCCGCAACAGACCTATTTGGCTGTTTTTCAGGATGCCTTGAACACCGCTGATTTTATAAAACTTTGGAATCCCGCGGCATAACTGCAACTGCAATAAAATTTTTGGAAAGATTGACGGGTAGATAAGCATGGGTCTGATATCATTGGGTAAAGATCCGATACCGGGAGAAAATCCCTGCGGATCGGATGTGCGTTACGATGAAATCTATGAATCGGTGAAAGCCGAGATTGATAAATTAAGTTCTCCCACCGCAAGCTCTCATACCGATTGGAATGGTGTTGTTGAGAACTCGGTTCAAATTCTTTCCGCTAAATCAAAGGATTTCACAATTGCCTGTTATCTTGCCGGGGGGCTGCTTGAGACAAGAAAAATTGAAGGATTTGAAATTGGTATCCAGATTTTAAAGGATTTGGCGCAAACTTTCTGGGATACGCTTTTCCCGGCGAAAAAGCGTATGCGCGGAAGAATTGGGGCCATAACCTGGCTGATCGAACGGTCTGAAACACAGATTGCACATCTACAGCAAAAGGGGCCTGTTAAAGAAGAGTTAATTCTGAAGCTAAATGAAAACCTTACGCAGCTGGACGCTTTCCTGGCTGAAAATATGCCCAATGCGCCTATGTTGAATCCTATTCAACGGGAACTGGGCAGGATTCCCGTTGAAAAAGCAGCGCCGGAAAAACCCCCCGAAGTAAAAGAAAAAAAAGCTGAAATCTCAAAGGCCGGAAAAACGGTTCCTAAAAAAACGGCGCCAAAACCAAAAGCTGCTGAGGAGCCTGCAGAATCGCTGGAAAGTTTTCCGGATGCCATAAAGGCCGTGGATTCAGCTTTTAAGAAAGTATTAGCGGCTTGTCCTGTAATGCTGCGCAATGATCTTAAATCGCCCCTGGCTTATCATTACCGGAGAATGGCCAGTTGGTCCCAGGTGCAAGCTTTGCCGCAAAATTCGGATGGTCTAACCCAGATGGCGCCACCGAATTTTCAAATTATGGATACGTTGAATCAGTTGCGCGAAAACGGAAACTGGGCGGCGCTGATTGCAAATGCGGAAGAAAATCTTTCCCGTTTCATTTTCTGGTTTGACCTGGGAAGGCAGGTGGCTGAAGGCTTGATGGATTTGGGAAACGATTACAAGCAAGCTCTGGAGGCTGTGAACCAGCAAACGGCTTATTTTATTCAGCGCTTGCCTGGTATCGGTGATTTAAGCTTTTCCGATGAAACACCTTTTGCCGATCCGGAAACCCGTAACTGGTTAAAAACGTTATCTGCCGGCAATAGCTCCAGCGCGGGCCAGGGTAGTGAAAAAAGCGGGGCCGGTCACGATGAGCACTATCAATTAGTTGTGCGGAAAGCCAAAGCTTTGGTTCGGAAAAAGAAAATACCTGATGCTGTGCGCATGCTTCAAGAGCAGATGCACCATAGCCTTTCACGCTGCGATGCCCTGCGATGGAGGCTTGCCATTGCGCAAGTTTTACTTGTCCATAAAAAAGGCCAATTGGCCTTGCCGCATTTGGAGCAGATTTTATCGGATATTGATGAATATAAACTGGAGTCCTGGGACCCGCAACTTGCCTTGGATGGATTAACCACTGCATTGCAGGGCTACAGAATCCAAAATGGAAACGAGAATAAAGAACAATCGGAAAACTTGTTGCATCGGATAGCTAAGATTAATCCGGTCGAGGCGTTACGATTGCATAAGTAGTGTCCATCGGCGAGATAGGCAAAATTGGAATTATCGATGGACGTTAGGCGAAATTCAATAGGTGGAAATGGTGACCATTCAGAAGCGGATGGGCACGAGATGATTTCAAAAAAGGGAGATTAGCTATGGCTAAAGAAGCTACTGTCGCTCCGAAGGAGAGAGTAAACATTGTTTACCGGCCTGCCGTCGGTGATGCTAAAGAAGAGGTGGAACTTCCGTTAAAAATGCTTGTTGTCGGTGATTTTACTTCTCAACCTGATGATCGGATGATAGAAGAACGTGAACCGATTAATATTGACAAAGATAACTTTAATGATGTCATGAAAGGTCAAAATATTAAAGCGGAGTTCAATGTTCCGGACAAGCTGACAAATGATCCGGATAGCGAACTAAGTCTTTCATTTACCTTTGAATCAATAAAAGATTTCAGTCCCGAGACCATTGTTCGCAAAACCCCGGAGCTTAATAAGCTGCTTGAATTGCGTGAAGCGCTTACCGCTTTGAAAGGGCCTATGAGCAACAGACCTGAATTTCGAAAAAAAATTCAGGAAATTATCACGGACGAAGAGGCTCGCAAGAGGTTGCTCAAAGAATTGGACCTTGATGAAAACGCCTGAAAGGAGGGTGTGCCATGGCTGAAGAAAATGTGATGGAACAGGTTGAAGATGCACAATTGCAAGCAGCTGAAGATTTCTGTCTTCTTGATGACATTGTCACCGCTACTAAATTAAAACCGGCTGACGAGGGATATGCTATTGCTAAAAAAGGGGTCGAAGCGCTTTTGGAGCAATTGGTTGCACCGGGCCGTAAAATAGATAAAATATCAAATGCCGTAATTGATGATTTTATCGCGGAAATAGACAATAAGCTCAGTTGTCAGTTGGATGCAATTTTGCACCATCCTGAGATCCAAAAGCTTGAGTCCGCATGGCGGTCGTTAAAATACCTGGTAGACCGGACAGACTTTAGAGAAAATATCAAGATAGGCATCCTGAATGCAACAAAGGACGAGTTGCTGGAAGATTTTGAAGATTCTCCGGAAGTTCCCAAGTCCGGTCTTTATAAAACCGTTTATTCTGCTGAATACGGTACCTTTGGCGGTAAGCCCTATGGAAATATTATTGCCAATTATGATTTTGGGCCGGGGCCCCAGGATATGAAACTGCTTCAATATGTGGCAGCCGTTTCAGCAATGTCGCATGCGCCGTTTGTTGCAGCGGCCGGGCCCGGTTTTTTCGGAGTTGACAGCTTCAATGAATTGCCGGATCTGAAAGATTTGAAATCTATTTTCGAAGCCCCCCAATATACCAAATGGCAGTCTTTCAGGGAATCTGAAGACGCTCGTTATGTAGCCTTGACACTGCCGCGCTTTTTGCTGCGGTTGCCTTACGGCCCTGATACCCAGCCGGTTAAAGCCTTTAATTATGAAGAGGATGTTAAAGACTCTCATGAAACATATTTATGGGGCAATACGGCTTTTGCTTTTGCAACACGGTTAACCGATAGTTTTGCAAAATACCGGTGGTGCTCAAATATTATCGGCCCCATGGGCGGCGGTTCAGTAGAAGATTTGCCCTTGCACCAATACGAAAGCATGGGCGCTGTTCAAACCAAAATTCCAACGGAAGTGCTCATCACTGAGCGCCGTGAATATGAATTGGCCGAGGAAGGTTTTATGGGATTAACCATGCGCAAGGGAAGTGATAACGCTTGCTTTTTTTCCGCGAACTCGGTACAAAAACCTAAAAATTTCGGTATTAGTAAAGAAGGCAAGGAAGCTGAATTGAATTACAAGCTAGGTACTCAGCTCCCCTACATGTTCGTGATAAACAGGTTGGCTCACTATCTTAAAGTAATCCAGCGTGAAAATATCGGCAGCTGGAAAGAGAGAACAGACTTGGAACGTGAGTTAAACACCTGGATACGTCAGTATATCGCGGACCAGGAAAACCCGCCGACAGCCGTGCGGAGCCGGAAGCCTTTGCGTCAGGCAGCAATAACTGTGGATGAAGTTGAAGGCGAACCCGGCTGGTATAAGGTGGGTATGAAAGTAAGGCCTCATTTTAAATATATGGGGGCTTCTTTTACCTTGTCCTTGGTGGGCAAACTGGATAAAGAGTAGTACTAAATCAGCACATCATTAAAACCAAAGGAGGAACATCATGCCGACACCTGCGTATTTGGAAATCGAAGGTGAAACTCAAGGAGCAATTACAGAAAACGCATTTACCGAAGAAAGTGTTGGGAACATCTACCAATCCGATCATGCCAATGAAATTCTGGTGCAGGCATTTGATCATGAATGCATTGTCCCCACGGATGTTCAGAGCGGTCAACCCACTGGTCAACGGTTGCATAAACCTTTGACCATTACAAAGATCTTCGACAAATCATCTCCGCTGCTCTATGTTGCCCTGAGTACCGGTGAAAAGATGAAAACATGTGTTCTTAAGTTCTACCGCACCAGTACAACAGGAACCCAGGAGCACTACTTTACCATTGCTTTAGAGGATGCGATAATAACGCACATTAATGCCTATATGCCGAATTGCCAAGATCCAAATATGAAGCATTTTACGCATTTGGAAAAAGTTGCTTTTTCTTATCGTAAGATCTCCTGGACCCATGAAGTTGCTGGTACAGCCGGTGAAGATGACTGGCGCGCACCTGTAGCTTAATCTATAGACACGGTAAAGTCTTCCTTCACAGGCGCATTAAGGGAAGGCTTTACCCTGCAACTCAGAATCTTTGAAGATGCAAATATACCATTAAGGTTTTGGCCCATTTTACCACGACAACAAATTTGCAGCTCGGATTACAAATCCGGCAAAAGGCCATATAGATCAAGATAGGCAGGGGCGGGGTATTCGCAGCTTCCAGGACACTTAGCAACGTTAGGGTTGAATTGCAAATTTGTTGCGCCCTTGATTGAAGTGAAAACAGCATATGCATGAATTTAGATTGCTTGACCGGATTCGGCTGGTTGACAAGGAAAACTCCCGCAAAGCCGGGAAGGACCCTCTGAAAATGATTCAATCGGTTCTGGGCCATATTCAACGGATTCTCAATACGCGTCAAGGCAACGTTTTGATAGCCCAGGACTATGGTATTCCAGATTTTACCAATTATGAAAATAATAAAGCCGAGGCGGGAAAAAACATTGAACGAGCAATTCGCAAAACACTTGAAAAATACGAGCCACGGTTAACAAGTATTCATGTTACCTCTTTTACGGATGACGATGAGGGTTTGACATTGAGTTTTCAAATTCAGGCGACGCTTGTTACCCAAAATCATACGCTGGTTACCTTTGAAAGTGTTGTGGATTCCGGAGGCAGGGTGCGGATAAAACAATAGGCAGCTTCAAAGCCCCCGGTACGCCGCTGCATTCGGCTGTGCTATGCTGCGAAAATTATAATTTACTGATATGTAATTTTTTTCGCAACTTGTATATCGATTTTTATACCGGTTGCATTGATGCCTGAAATTGCGATTTTTTTTTGTACTTTTTTGGCGGGAAACTATTTATGTTCAATCATTACTTTCAGCAGGAACTTTCAAATCTTAGAGATCTAGGAAGTGAATTTTCAAAAAAACATCCGGCTGTAGCCCCTATGCTAAGCGGGATGTCCGCGGACCCGGATGTAGAAAGGTTGCTGGAGGGAGTGGCTTTTCTGACGGCTATGTTGCGCAGTAAACTCGATGATGATTTTCCGGAAATCATTCATGAGCTTTTCCAACTAATCTGGCCTCATTATTTAAGGCCTTTGCCGGCAACCTCCCTTATCGCTTTTGATCCGGGCGCATCATTAACGCATACCGTTACGGTTCCCAAGGGGACTATGGTCTCTACGGATCCGAAAAAGACAGAAGGCACGCCTTGCAATTTCAAGACTTGCTATGATGTTGATGTTCATCCGGTGACATTGGAAAAAGTCAGCCTTTCCAGCAAGCCGGGACAGCCGCTGTCCATCGACCTTGATTTTGAGTTAAAGGATGCGAAGATGGAAGAATGGCAACCTGATGTATTGCGGTTTCATTTGGGCGGAGATGTTAAACAGGCGGCCGAGATCTATCTCTTGTTGATGCAGTATTTAGTACGGGTAGTCATTACTCAGAACGAATCCGGCATAGAGTTCACTTTGCCAAAAGATTCTGTCAAACCCGCAGGATTTTCTACCGGCGAAGATTTGGTTCCATATCCCTCACAAGTATTTCCCGGGTATAGAATTATTCAAGAATATTTTATTTTACCAGAAAAATTTCTTTTTTTCGATTTGAAAGGCCTGAAAAAATGGCAGCGCAATTTGGAAGATAAGAATTTTACGATAAAATTTGTTCTCAAGAGTTTTCCTCAACACCCTCCCAAGCCACGTTTGGAAAATTTTGTTTTATCCGCCACACCGATAGTGAACATCTTTGACCACGATGCCGATCCGATACGCCTGGACCATCGACAGTTTGAATATATCGTAAGGCCTGCAGGAAGTAATGATTTAAATTATCAGGTTTACTCGGTGACAAATGTGACCGGTTTTATCCAAGGCACAGCAAAAGAGCGAACATATTTTCCTTTTGAGGTCTTTTTGCCGGCCACAGAGACCGGCCCGACGTATCATACTAATATCCGTCAATCTCCAGTGCGTCAGGGATTTGATTTTTACTTATCCGTAGCCTATCCACCCGGAGACGGCGCACTAGCGACTGAAACCTTGTCGGTTCAACTGCAATGTACCAATGGAGTATTAACCGATAACCTGCAAATAGGAGATATTTGTGTGCCGGGGGGCTCGATGCCAGGGCTTGTCGAATTCAAAAACATAAGGCCGCCGACATCTGCTATTTTACCGCCAATCGGCAAAAATCTATTATGGAAACTATTGTCGCATCTTTGTCTGAATTACAAATCTTTAAATAATATAGATAACCTGAAGGCCTTGTTATCTCTTTATAATTTTGAAGAAAATCCCGACAGGCCCGCATTTTTAGCCAATCAAAAGCGGCTGACGGGACTGCAAAATATAAAAACGGCCCATGTTGATTCATTGGTGAATCGTATTATCATGCGTGGCCAGGAGATACACTTAGATATTCGTTCCGATCACTTTGCCGGTTTAGGAGATCTTTATTTGTTTAGTTCGGTATTGGACCACTTTTTAGGTTCTTATGCCTCCTTGAATTCGTTTACACGGTTGTATGTTAAAGAAACTCTAAAAGGTGAGGTTTACCAATGGCCCGCTCGTTTAGGAGATCATCCTCTGATCTAAGTGCGCTTCCTGAAAAAAAAATAATTCATGATCTTTGCCGCCAAGGGCATAAGTATTCATTTTTTCAGGCAATACGTTTATTGCGCCATTTAAGGCGGGCGCAAGGAGAAATTTCAGACGAGCAGCTCGAAAGCGCCATTAAAATTCGTCCGAAAATTTCTTTTGCTTTTCCCGCAGCCGATATCGATCGCATCGAAACCATTGATTCTGAAAATGATATCGATGACGATGAAAAATATCAATTAACGGCGACATTTCTTGGGCTATACGGGAGCTGTTCACCTCTGCCCAATTTTTATACAGAAGATTTACTGACCGAACAGGCGGAAGATGAAAATGTATCCAGAGATTTTTTGGATATTATTCATCAACGGTTATTCACCTTATTATATCAGGGGTGGCAAAAGTACCGCCTGTTTTTTCAGGTCAATGAAGAAAAGGATTCATCCAATCTTGAAAGACTTTACTGTCTTCTTGGCCTGCCCGCTGCCGGTCTTGGCGGCGGCGATTGCTTTAGCGTAAAATTATTGCGGTATATCGGGCTGTTTACGCAATTTCCGCGATCCGCGCTCGGTTTGTCAACCCTTTTGAGGGATGCTTTAAAGCCAACGCCGGTTAATATAGTGCCATGCATTTTCCGTAAAGCCAAAATTCCTGAACACCAGAGGCTCAAGACTGGTGTTTGCAACCATTGTTTGGGGGAAAGTACATTTTTAGGCGAAGAAATTGAAGACCGGATGGGTATGTTCAGGATACAGCTTGGACCTTTGCAACAAAAGGATTTTTTGCACTACACCCCTGGTAACCCCGGATATAATGAGTTGGTGGCATTGACGGATATCTTTATCAATGACCCCTTGGCATATGAAATTGAGCTTATCCTGGCTGAAAACCAGGCAAACACCGTTTGTCTGGGCGATAAGGTTACATCGGCGTTAGGTGTTACGACATGGGTTTTTTCCGGACAAAAAATGGGGGAAGTCCGAACTAGGTTTTTGGTTAACCGGGAATTGAATTAAATAATAATCCTAATGGGGAAACAAAGAGGGGGAAAACATGCTTAGTGTAGAGATCAAGGCTCTGCTTCAGCGTTTGAACAATTATTGCACCAGTGCGTTGGAGGGTGCAGCCGGTTTGTGTGTTGCAAGGACGCATTACGAAGTTAGCGTAGAGCATTTTCTTGTAAAATTGATGGAAAATCCCCAGGCGGATTTAATGCTGATTTTCCGCCATTTTGATATCGATCCGGGCCGGTTGCGAAAAGCCCTTGAAAGCAGTCTTGCCGGGCTCAAAACCGGAAATGCCGGAAAACCCGTATTCTGTCCACTATTGATGCAATGGGTCCAGGAATCCTGGTTGACGGCATCCGTTGACTTGGATGAAGCCAGAATCCGTTCCGGGGCATTATTAGCGGCGCTTCTTAACCGGGTAAACCATCTGGCCAACGTATCTTACGTGGATATAGTACATGGTATCAGCCGTGATGAGTTACTGGCTCAGTTTTGGAATATAGTCAAAGGCTCTGTTGAAAAAGCGGTAAAAGAGCAGACCGTTGAGACAGGGCCTGGTCCAGCCGGGGAGGCAACGGCGATAAAACGATTTTGCGTTGATTTTACGGCCAAAGCGGCTTCCGGTGAAATTGACCCGGTGTTCGGAAGGGATCGGCAGATTCGTCAAATGGTTGATATCCTGGCCCGGAGACGTAAGAATAACCCTATTGTCGTAGGTGAAGCTGGCGTGGGCAAAACCGCCGTTGTGGAAGGGCTTGCACTGAGAATCGTAGAAGGTGATGTACCGGAGCTGCTGGCGAATGTGTCCATTTTAGGGCTTGATATGGGATTGCTGCAGGCAGGAGCTGGTATGAAAGGCGAATTTGAAAATCGGCTCAAGTCCGTTATTAGCGAAATCAAAGCATCTGAAACTCCGATTATTCTTTTCATCGATGAAGCCCATACACTGATAGGCGCTGGTGGTTCAGCCGGTATGAGCGATGCCGCCAATTTGTTAAAACCCGCATTAGCGCGCGGAGAGCTTCGCACGGTGGCTGCTACGACATGGACGGAATATAAAAAGTATTTTGAAAAGGACGCTGCTCTTGCCAGGCGATTTCAATTGGTAAAACTTGATGAACCCAGTGTTGATACAGCAAAATTAATCCTGCGGGGACTAAAAGAAAAATATGAAACATCGCACAATGTTCTCGTTCGGGATGACGCCATTGAAGCCGCTGCAGAGATGTCGAGCAGGTATATTTCAGGCCGCCAATTGCCCGATAAAGCAGTTGATTTACTTGATACGAGCGCAGCGAGGGTCAAAGTCCTGTTAAGCGCCAAACCGGATATCATTGAAGATAAAGAACGCAGTATGCAGGCCCTTGATCGCGAAATTGCAGCCATCGGGCGTGATAAAATTCATGGTGTGGAAGTTGATACCCAGCGGGAATCTGATTTGCAGCAGATGCGGAGGAAAATTGAAACGGATTTGGAAAATTTGCATACACGCTGGCGCCAAGAGCAATCCCTGGCCAATGAGCTTATCGAAACCCGCAGGCAGTTGATTCTAAGCAATCAAGAAGATACAGGGCAAAACCCTGAAGTCTTAAAAGAGCAGCTCAATCACATATCCGGGCGACTGGCCGGATTGCAGCAAGACAATCCGCTGGTGCGCACGGAAGTTGACCCTGATACTGTGGCAAAAGTGGTTTCGGATTGGACCGGGATCCCCCTGGGAAAAGTGATGCGCGACCAGGCTTCGAATATCATTAAACTGGAAAGTAATCTTAAAAAGCGGATTAAAGGTCAAGATCAAGCACAATCAATGATCAGCCAGCTGCTCAAATCCTCAAAAGCCGGAGTCAAAGATCCTAATCAGCCCATGGGTGTTTTTCTGCTGGTGGGACCGAGCGGAGTGGGCAAAACCGAAACTGGGCTTGCCACGGCCGATCTGCTTTTTGGTGGAGAGGAATTCATGGTAAGTGTTAATATGAGCGAATTCCAGGAAAAGCACACCGTCAGCCGCCTTATCGGTTCCCCCCCGGGCTATGTTGGTTACGGCGAAGGAGGAGTTTTGACCGAAGCAGTGCGTCAAAGGCCTTATTCAGTGGTTTTGCTGGATGAAGTTGAAAAAGCTCATCTCGAGGTGCTGAACCTTTTTTACCAGGTTTTTGATAAAGGTTCTTTGTCTGATGGTGAGGGCAGGCAAATCGATTTTAAGAATACGGTTTTATTTTTGACAAGCAATTTGGCCGGCGACATTATTACCGAAATGTGTTCGGGTGACACTATGCCCGATCTGGATGTCATCACCTCTGCTGTACGGCCTATTTTAAGCAATCATTTCAAACCTGCTTTGCTTGCGCGCATGACGGTAATCCCTTATTTCACTTTGCCGGTTGATGTTCTAAAGGATATTGCCGTCCTTAAGCTGGAAAAGCTGGTTCAGCGTCTTAAAACCTCTCATAAGATGGAGATGACCTATTCTGATAAAGTCATCGAACAGATAGCTGCAAGGTGTACCGAAGTTGAAACCGGGGCCAGGAATATAGACTATATCACAAATGGCGCGATTATGCCCCGGATGTCCCACGAAATCCTTACGCGTATGGGGCAAGAGCAAATGCCCGCCCATGTTTATCTTGATTTGAACGAGCAAGGGGGCTTTGTCTTCGATTTTAACGATTGATTCTTCAGTCGAGCCTGATTGCCAACAACCCCTCGGCCTAAGACCGAGGGGCTTGAGAGGCAACTCTTAGGACAGGTTGGCTATGGTAAATACTTGACCCGCCTCACCTCACAGGCATCAGTCATTACTTTATCATCTTTGAGCTGTTGAATTGCCGGCGGGTACGCAGCATTTTTATCAACGGTTACACGGGCAGTTACAAAAATTGGGCTTGGTTTTAACATCGTCCGCTAACTATGAGGCATTCAAGCCATTGTTTAATATCATCCTGAATTTATGTATTTTATTCAGCAATACATATGGGCGTTGAATCTCGATGGCCCAACTTAGGCGATTGGCGCAAAAGAATATACCATATTGGGCTTCGATTTTTTTTCGTCTTCAAGGTATGCCAAAGTTTGCATACTTAATCATCGAATTTTATTCTCACCCATCTTTAAAAATTCGATCATTTTTCAAATCCAGCTTCCAGCCCGCCTCATCGAGTTCTTTGCGTATTAATTTTACCATCCCGGGATTCAAGTCTTTCAAGTCTTTTCCTGTTCCAGGTTTGAAAGTAACTAGTGTCCATCCAGAAATTGAGGATTTTGCAGAAAGATAATTAGCAAAGATTGCTATTAGTCAAAAATCAAACGTACCAAATCGACATCTCTCTTCATGAAAACAAAAACCAGGAGCAAAACCTGAATTTTGGGCACACTTGTCCTGTGTTTTTTTAACTATTGACAAAAAAAAGCTGTCAGGTGACTGCTAACTTCTTCCTTGCCATCGTAAGTAAATTTGCTGCTACCACCGATGCTAGAACGTAACATTTGAAAGAGCGAAATCCTTTCCAGGTGCAACGATCTAGGCCAAAGCTACGC
>JAAERL010000283.1 GCA_024230435.1 Desulfobacteraceae bacterium | reverse complement strand
GTGGTCAGTGAACACATGAACTACTGCTCCTAAGAGCATGGATTGAAACTCATTTAATGCAGCTACAATGGATATCATTTCCTTTTCCATTGTTGTATAATTCTTCTGTGCGCTATTCGGTAATCTGTGCACCAAAAAGACTAATTAGACTCGAGCTCTGGGAAAAATATCTCAGCGGCAAAATGAAATCACGGTAAATGGAAGGATGTTTTGGAAAGCTGAACTCCTGCAGATTTTAAATATATTGTTTTTAATTTTATTAATATTTTTCATGGCGGCCTACCGCTGGCCCGAAATCTCAGAAAATCCCGTAAAACGGAGCGTATCTAAGCGGATCGATTTTGGCGGCTCCGTACCCGATGCATAACGAAGCCCTTGTGGCAAGTTATGCCACTTGAGTCACACACACAATATGTCCAGACATCTCTCCTGCAGGCTATGCGGCTGCCTGTCCGGCCCTGGCACCAATATGTTTGATATTTGATGCCCAAAAGTGTGGCCGGAAAACAGGTTAATTTTGGATTCCATCTTCTCTTTCCGACGGC
>JAAERL010000282.1 GCA_024230435.1 Desulfobacteraceae bacterium | reverse complement strand
GAAATCGTGTAAAATCAAGTAGTCAAAGGCAACAGCGTAGTTACCACCATTGTAGCTATGATCAAAGACAAGAACAGCAAGAGTAAAAATCCTAAACATAAATTTAAGGTGTTAAAGGTTTTACTGGACAGTGGTTCCGATGGGGACCTGCTCTTTGTCCAAAAAGGAACAAATTGTATTATTCCGTTAAAAAAGAGGGTTTTGCCCCAAAAGTGGAGAACCTCAAACGGCACATTTATGACTAAAAATGTGGGCGATCTCAAATTACGCTTTCCGGAGTTCTCGAGATCTAAAGTGGCCAGCTTTCAACCCGACATAGTCGAGGTCCCGAAAACAGCTGCCGCTCCAGTATACGACTTGATTCTTGGCGTAAAAAGTTTGGCCAATATGGGCGCCATTCTCGATTTCGCCGAGGCAACTATAACTATTGATCAAGTTACCTTGCCAATGCGAGCAAAAGGCCATTATGACATGAAATCCATTAGAGCCCAATTTCGGGATCTTTTGGAACCTATTTCGATGCGCGAGGCAACTAATCGTGCACTCAAGATATTGGATGCCAAATATGAAAAGGCCGATCTTCCAATAATAATTGCAGAAAACTGCAGACACCTAAGTACATATCAACAAGGACAATTATTAAAGCTGTTACTCGATTTTGAGGAATTGTTCAATGGTACTCTAGGTGATTGGAAAACCAAACCGGTAGGTTTAAAACTTAAAGAAGGGTCCACCCCGTACCATGGG
>JAAERL010000281.1 GCA_024230435.1 Desulfobacteraceae bacterium | reverse complement strand
TGTGTTTGACTCCTTTATCACTTTTGTTGTTATTTTAAGTGTTTATCCAAAATACTTATACAACATTTAGTGAAAAAAGTCATCACAAAATGCGCTTTTTTATATCATAACAGAGTGTTATATTCTCGGATGGACACTAACTATCGACAAATGCGGCGGTTGCTTACAATTGGCGCCGGGGTCTGGGAACATTATCTTTTTTAATCTTTGACAATTATATAATGACAAAGGTGTTTGCTTAAAATTTAAAATTTGTATATTCGGAAAAAATTTAACGATATTTTCAAAATTGACCTCCTCGGTTTTACTGACTAAGCTCTTTTTATTTTTGCTGGAATAAAATGTTTCCATTAATTCGCTACTTTTAAATTTATCTGCAACTAAGATTTTAACTTTCTCGCGGTTTTTGGCCGAGTCAGGATTCTGGTTATTTAAATCTGTTAGTGGTTTTATATCTTTCTCCTTATACACCACAGCATAGCGGTCAAAAATTTGGGGCTCAAAATTCTGTTTATCTGCCGCCCCCTCTTTTTCATTTAGCCTTTCGTTCAATTGTTTATGAAAATTATTCAAATTCAAAGGCACAGACAATCCAGGAGAATCGCTCGTTCGAATCAAGCACGTTCGCGACCCCGGATAGAATTGCCATCCAATTTGCCGCAATTTATCTTCCAAATCCATGCCTTCTTCTGCCTCAAAATTGATCAAATTAGCTTCATCAATTTTGGTTAAAGCGCGTTCATTGTTTTCTTTATCCTCAACATGACCAAGATCTCTGCCATTTTCATCGCGGTCCCGGAATTGAATATTAATTTGTTCTATTTTATTTAATGAAGCATCTTCAATGCACTTTATATCATTGATAAAGGAGTCAAATGTCCAATCCCAGTGTTTCGCATCCACCTTTATTAGTTTTACATTTGGAAATATGCTAAAAACTTTTTTTACATCTATGCACTCTTTTCTGGTTTTGCAAAAAAATTTTTCAAGGGAAAAATCTACTCCCTTTCCTTGAATTTTGATGTTTATTTGGTTTTCTTTTAAAATTTTGTTCAAATCGCTGGATATATCAATATCCTTATTCGCATCTATTCCCAACAAATTTATATTTTCGGTGTTCCATGCCAATCCATTAAATATTTTTTGAAAAAATTTTTCGGCACGATGTGAGCTATTGTTTTCGATATCAGTGCTTGTTTGATCTTTATCGGATTGAGCCAAAGGATTCTTGCAAATATGACTGGAGAATATTCTGTATAAAGCATATGCATAATCGCCCTTGTCAAGATTAGAGCCATAATCTATTTGATTTTGAAATGATATGACTTTTTCACAAGGATTGATAGCTAAAAGAGCAGTACAAGAGATAGCGAACACTTTTTCTTCCTCGCTATTAACGTCTACATCCGGAGGTAAGATATTTTTATATTCCAATTGCTGGTTGAAATATAGCATTTCTTCTTCCGGGAATTTACTAAATTTATAGGCCGGAAATCCTCCATACGAGCTAAAAGCAGGCGCCACAGAGAATGTTATACCTTTGCCTTCGGAAAAACCTCTTGCGACCTTATAATTTTTTGTGGTTGATATAGGGCCATAATTTTTTCGTGTAAGTGAAGATGGGAATCTTTCCATATCTATCCCACGGTAGCGGTTCCCTGTATAATCATAACTCGGGTGCATTTTGCTATGCGCCTTGAACCCATCGGATAAACAATGATGTAAATGATAAAATTTTTTTTGTTGCGTATTTCTTGCATTTTCGTTTTCCAAATAGTAACTGTCGCCATTTTCCCTGCCGGTCATGCAAATGGGCTTTGACAGGTATATTGACCTGATGTACGAGCAACCGGATCTTTTTGATCGCCTGATGCAGATGAATGAAAAATTCTGCATCGACTGGGCCAATGCCCAACTGGCGGCAGGAGCAACTGCGATTTGTTATTTTGATCCCATTGCCTCTTCAACTGTCAGCACACGTGAAATGTACCACAAAACAGGCTTTGAAACTGCAAAACGCACTCTGAGTCAAATCCAAGGCCCTACGGCAACGCACATGGCCTCCGGCCTGTGTCTGCCGGTGATCGATCTTATCGCCCGGACCGGTACCGCGGCCATTGCAACCAGTGTAATGGAGGATTTGACTGACGTCAAAGAGGTCTGCCTTGGCAAACTGACGGTAATAGGTAACTTAAACGGTATTGCAATGCGGCGCTGGACTCCGGCGGAAACCGAAAATATTGTTAGAGAGGCTATTGCCAAGGCAGGCCCTGGTGGTGGTTTTATCTTATCTGATAATCATGGTGAGATTCCCTGGCAGGTTCCCGATGAGGTTCTGCTTAACATTTCCGAGGCTGTTTATAAATGGGGTGTTTATCCAATAAACTGGAGACAAGAACTTGGCTAAGAGATTTAAGAGTATCACCATGATCGTACCCGTCAGGAAAAAATGTGCTGTGGCACAACTGCGATGGAAACGCTTGAAGATGGCAAACAAATCTGGCAAGAAAAAAAAGTAGCCTGCTTTTGAACTGACAGACACCTTCTCAAAACTATCCTGCTTCTGTCAGATTAAGTCTGAACAAATACATCTAAGCAACGCGGTGTTTAAACCACCGGCAGAGCCAGTGGTTTTATTTTGTGAACTAATTACTAAGGCGATTGGCGGAAAAGAATATACCAGATTGAGCTTCGATTTTTTTTCGTATTCAAGGCGCGCCAAAGTTTTGCTGATCAGTTTGCATACTTAACGTATTCGCACCTTTGGCATAACGCACAAGACGGGAAAAAAGACATAC
>JAAERL010000280.1 GCA_024230435.1 Desulfobacteraceae bacterium | reverse complement strand
GCCCGCTGTAGAAAGGTCAATAGGAGGTGACGGGCTGGTGATTGACGGGGCGGGCTTGAAACATGATCATGATCTATTTTTATGTTTTATGTTTCATTTTCATGTTCCATGACCACTATTATCCAGCCGAATAATGCTAACCGACCGCTAATCAGGCAGGGCAAGATGCTAACGCAGTAAAACGTTCATTCACTCACGTTCCACCTCTTTATGACTGACGCTGTCATATCCGCTGATGGTTCATATGCGTGCCTCGTCCAATCAAAATAAATAAACTTTTGCTTTTGGGAACAATGAGCTTCACCACCCCGATTCGGCAACGAACTGCCTCTGAGAATGAAGTTCGTGACCGCTTTGGAAGATCTACGAACTCAAGTGGTGTTACGACGCCACCAAGGCCTATGAACGGCAGCAACGGCAACAGCAGTAAACAAATGTACACGACTGAATTCATCAAAGCTCTGTTTGGTGAGGCGGGAATTGTTGTTGGTGACTTTTCTTGTTCCTATCAAAGGCAAGCTGGGAGACTTTACGTTTCGACAGATGCCGTTTTCTT
This sequence comes from Desulfobacteraceae bacterium, assembly GCA_024230435.1. Lineage (GTDB taxonomy): Bacteria > Desulfobacterota > Desulfobacteria > Desulfobacterales > Desulfosarcinaceae > UBA2230. The sequence goes on along the minus strand of JAAERL010000280.1, from coordinate 91 downwards.
CTACAGTAATCTTTTTGGATTTGAAAAGAGGATAAAGATTGACTATGAAAATGCTACGGAAATAGACTTGGTCCGGACTACTTCAGTCTTT
>JAAERL010000279.1 GCA_024230435.1 Desulfobacteraceae bacterium | reverse complement strand
TATACCAGATTGAGCAGGATTTTTTTTCGTATTCAAGGCGTGCCAAAGTTTGCATACTTTACGTATTCGGGCTTTGGCATAACGCAGAAGACGGGAAAAAAGACATACAAGATGGTATATTCTTTAACAGAAATCGCCTAAATGGAGGTAAGCGATGATCAAACAAACACAAGTGCAATTGGCGATAGCCGGGACAATAACGCAAGAAATGAAAAAAATAGCCGAAATCGAATCGATGGAGGCCGAATTAGTGCGGGACAGGATTGCCGAAGGGCAAATCATCGTGCCGTTGAATAAAAAACGTTCAGCAAATATCGTTGGCATAGGTAAAGGTTTGCGAACCAAGGTAAACGCATCCATCGGCACATCAACGGACATCATTAATCTGGATGAGGAAATCCGCAAAGCCCAGGCCGCAGAACAAAACGGAGCCGATACCTTAATGGAGCTTTCAGTTGGGGGAAATTTGGATAAAATTCGGCAAGAGATCTTGGCCGCTGTTAATCTGCCCGTAGGCAATGTGCCTTTATATCAGGCTTTTTGTGAAGCTGCTGAAAAATACGGAGATCCTAATAAATTGGATGAGGCCTTGCTTTTTGAAATCATAGAGCGTCAATGTGCCGATGGCATCAGCTTTATGGCCATTCATTGCGGCCTTAATTTGTACACCATTGAAAGGCTTGAAAAACAAGGCTATCGTTATGGCGGGCTTGTGAGCAAAGGCGGTGCGTCCATGGTGGCCTGGATGAAAGCCAACAATCGTGAAAACCCGTTATATGCCAAATTTGATCGCGTTGTGGAGATTTTAAAAAAATATGATGTGGTGCTGTCTCTGGGTAACGGATTGCGTGCCGGTTCGATTGCTGATTCCTTTGACCGGGTTATGATTCAGGAGCTGCTCATCAACTGCGAACTGGCCGAACAAGGGCGTAAAATGGGGTGTCAGATGATGGTTGAGGGGCCCGGCCATGTTCCTCTGGAAGATATTGAAGCTAACATTATTTTACAAAAGCGTATGAGCAATAGCGCTCCTTATTATATGCTCGGACCTTTACCGACAGATATCGGCGCCGGATACGACCACGTGGCCGCTGCCATTGGGGCTTCCCAGTCGTCCCGGTTTGGCGCTGATTTAATTTGCTATATCACACCGGCAGAGCATTTGGCCCTTCCCAATGAAGCCGATGTCGTAGAGGGAGTAAAAGTCTCCCGGCTGGCGGCTTACATAGGAGATTTAGCAAAATATCCTGAAAAAGGCCGGCAGCGTGATTTGACAATGAGTAAGGCCCGGCGGGATTTGGATTGGCAGGGGCAGTTCGATAGCGCCCTGTTTGGAACAGACGCCGTTCGTATACGAGATTCACGTTTGCCCGGATGCGATGAAAAAGTGTGCACCATGTGCGGTGATTATTGTGCCAATCGCGCATCAAATGCTATTTTCAAAGAAACGTTACAGCAAAGCGGCAAAGCCTGACAGGTGTTCATATACAAATAGGAAAATTTGTTCCAGATCAAGACGTGCGAAATTTTGTCACAGGCTCTTAGGGGTCGTGGAAGATGCGAATCCACTGCTGCATAACCTTTGAATCCGTTTTCGTCTATTGCGTCAATGGGCAAAGACTTTGAATATGTCCTCATTAACGCGTCTTGAAAACGAATTCGGATTTGGCGCAATATCGAAAGATTTATATCTTCCACGATTCTAAAGCTTGTTTGGCAAATCGGCCATTTGCAAATCGGCCATTTATCGATGGGCGCTAACGAAGCATAAGGTAGTACATTGCACAAGGCGGGCGCTGCTTGCGTTTTTCACTGCTTTTTTTCTTTTTTTCGCTGTAAGGTCCGTGCAAGACCACTAATGTGGATATTAATTTACTATTTAAGTATTTTGCGCGAATGAATGGGTTGCAATGGGCGATTGTTGGGGTGCTTGATAACAAATGTGAATTTTTCTATTTGTGCTATTGAAGCAGTCATGGGCGTTTTCATGATGAACCATTTGACACCTTCTGTGCATGGCGGTGTCGTCAAAGATCCGTTAACATAGTAGTAATCGCGGTCATCGGGCACAAGGGTTTCGGCATCGATTTTTATAGACAATTTATTGCGATCTCCCACTTGTTCAGGAATATTGGCCCACGCTTGTGAAATGTTTTCGTTTTTTTCGCCTGCAATAAAAAAAATGGCGATTATCGCGTAATTCCCATTTTTATCCTGATGCACCAGGTGTGCTTCAAGAGGAAAGGAAACATTGTCGATATTGTGTTCGCTGGGGCTGCGAAAATAATATTGCTTAAGTTCGAATTCATTGCCGCCAACTATGATTTTACTGCCGGGTTTCTGATTTACTATTATTGTATGCCCCTTGTTGATAATCTCAAAACCGCCAACCTGATAATAAAAAGTGATGCCGGGCAATTTCGTCTCTGTGAATTTTGTTAGATTTACCGGAGATTGATTCTTGCCTTCCGAACAGGCACTGAATTCGGGATCGAGACTGCCCCAATTCTCAGGTCCCCTGCTGCCGTAATGCGCCCATTGCACCCCTCTGTTGCAACCAGCTATCATTAGAATTAATGCGCAGATAAGTATATTGCATTTGCTCATTATATACCTCCTGACCGATTGAATTTGGTTATTATTATAGTGCGGAAGCCGGCCGGATTCGCTTCCCAGGCAGATGGTTACCAGAAATCCAGGCGAACTGGCAGTGACGCACGGCAAACTACGAAAATAAAATATATTAAATGCACACTAATTATTCAAGGTATTTAAACCGCCGGATCAGACGATTTATCTGATTCGCCTTCAGTTTGTCCCCAAAGTTAAGATTCAATTTGATCATCACCGGCGATGGTTGCTTGTGCGGTTAACGTAACTTGTGCGCCTTGTTTCACAGTCTGGTCTTCGCCCGCATCTGCTGGCCGAGTTTGTATCTGAGAGTTTTTCGGATCATGTTTTACGGCTTTTTGCGCAGTGACATTGACGATACATTCATCTGTGGCGCTTTGGCCGGTGACGGTGAGTGTGAATATATGGCTAAGATATTTGGCAAACATGTCCCCTCATTATACGACAAAATTATACGACACAAAAATGCTCTGCTTGTGATAAGATTGTAAAAAAATTGTTTTCAGATAAAACTCATCGCTGCCCTTTTTGCACCTTTGTTGCAAATCGTGATCATAACGCCACGAGAAATGTTTTGCGTATCGGGCTTCGATACGTTAACGCCGCAAGGCGTTTAGATGTCCGGCAATTTATTGTCGGGAGCAGTCACGAACTTGTTGTATGATTGCCAGGGATTTTTTGGTAAACTATTTTGTTGGTATTTGCCTGTTGCCGCCCTTACGGCTCTTACGGCCCTGTTTTTAGATAATATATCGGAACCGAAGGCGCCTTTTGGGGTTAATTGCATACAGGTGTTTATCCCAACTTTGTGCCTGTTGGATAGTTGCATGAGCTTGGCAAAAACCATTTTACCTAAAACGGATTCTGTATTTGAATTCTTTTTAACTTGGTATCAAATTTAAAAAAACAAACTGATTTATGTAATCAATCGGGAAAACACAGAGGAAAATTATGACTGAAAAAGCATTTCAAGACTTCTACACAGAAAATTACAGCGTTTGCTATGGATGCGGAAAGCTAAATACACAAGGTCTTCAAATAAAAAGCTATTGGGATGGTGATGAATCGGTTTGCCATTTTACACCGGAACCTTATCATACGGCCGTTAAGGGGGTCGTTTACGGTGGTTTGATTGCATCGGTAATTGACTGCCACGGCACCGGAACGGCAGCAGCCATGGCCTATCGGGAGCAAGGGCGTCCAATGGGAACCAAACCGGACTTAAGGTACGTAACCGCCTCGTTGCATGTGGATTATTTAAAACCCACTCCTATCAACGCACCCATGGAATTACGCGCAAAAGTCGATGAAATAAAAGGCCGCAAAACGGTTGTCAGTGTCAGCTTATTTTCAAAGAGTCAAGAGTGCGTCCGCGGAAAAGTGGTAGCCGTTCAACTTCCACAGGATTTTAAATTGGAATAATGTTATTATCTTAAAAACTGATAAGAGTGTAATTTATTTCCCTAATAAATTGAGCAGGCGAATTGCCTTTGCTGTTGCGCTGGCTCTTTTTGTCTTTATGTTTGCGGGAAAAAACGAATTTACCCAACGCTCTTTTTCGCATGCCTGGGACTTGGGGCATATTGTCATCTTTTGTTTCTGGACGGTTTTACTGATTCCGGTGTGGTCTTGGTTCGGAAGAAAAAAACCGCAATGGCAATTTATTATTTTGACGGCTACAGTGATTGCTGTCAGTTTAAGTATTGAATATATTCAGTTGTATGCAGGCCGGATCTTCAGTGTATCGGATATCCGTAAAAATCTTGCCGGCTGTGTTTTAGGCTTTTGTTTGTACCGCCCGGAGTTCTACAAAAATACAGCCGGAAAGTATCGGTGGGCTCGGATAGCTGTAATCGCCATGATATTTTTTGAAACACTGCCATTTATTAAATCCGTAGCCGATGAAGTCACGGCCTGTTTGCAATTTCCGGTATTGAGCAATTTTGAAACACCTTTTGAACTAGATCGCTGGTCGGGCAGTTCCAGCCGCCAGTTAGACCACAGCGTTAAAAGCCAAGGCCGCAGCAGCATGCAAATTGAATTCGGTACGGAAAAATACAGCGATGCAAACCTGTATTTTATGCCTGGGCACTGGAACGGATTTCAATCACTCAGGTTTGATCTTTATAATCCGGATCGGACGCCTATTCAAGTAATGTGCTGTGTAAACGACTTGAAGCACATAGAACTCGGCTACCAGTTTGAAGACAGGTTTAACCGTCGAATTAAAATTGAAAGCGGGCCGCGATGGCATACCGTTGAAATCAGCCTTAACGATATTCGAACTGCTCCGGCGAAACGATTTATGAATATGAACCGTATTGACAATATGGCATTATTCACCCACCAATTGGATAGGAAACGCACGCTATATATTGATGCGGTCAGATTGGTCCCCTGATTTTTGACAGATATAATAAATAAGGGTGTTATAAGCTTAGATGAGCAAGACCGGTATATTTTTAAGCTTCCACTGCCCGTAGGATGGTCCCATGAAAAAACTCAAAACCGTAAAATCAAGGCTGGTTTTTTTTCTGCGAACCGATATCTGGCGCTTAGAGCAGGACAGTCTATCCAAATTTCGTAAGTATCAAATAAAAATACTTCGCATCCTTATACTATCAATAAAGGGATACGTTAATAACAAATGCGCATTAAGGGCATCGGCTCTTACCTTCTACAGCCTTTTGTCGGTAGTGCCTGTTGCCGCGATGGCCTTCGGAATTGCCAAAGGATTCGGCTTTGAACAGCGCCTGGAACAGCAGCTTTACAGTAATTTGGCCGGTCAGGAAGAGGTCGTTAAAAATATCATTACCTTCGCCAAGAAGTTGCTGGAAAAAACAAAGGGCGGATTAATGGCCGGTATTGGTGTGGCTGTTTTGTTCTGGTCGGCCATCAGGGTTCTGTGGCATATCGAAAGCACTTTAAACGGCATTTGGAAAGTGCATGCCCGTTCATTCATCCGCCGGTTTACCGACTACATGACAGTTATGGTCGTCAGTCCTCTTTTGTGGATTATTTCCAGCAGTTTCAATGTGTTTATAACTACTCAAATAACTGTTATCACGCAAAAAGTCGATCTTTTGAAAATCGCAAGTCCAGTGATCTTTTTTATATTAAAATTGTTCCCCTACGCCCTGGTTTGGGCCCTGTTCATTCTTATTTATATGGTTATGCCCAATACAAAGGTGCGTATCTCTTCGGCTATGATCGCCGGAATCATTGCAGGCAGTACCTACCAGATCTGCCAGGCAATTTATATCAGCGCCCAGGTTGTTGTTTCCAGATATAACGCGATTTACGGAAGTTTTGCTGCATTGCCCCTTTTTTTGATCTGGCTGCAAATCAGTTGGATGATCGTATTTATAGGCGCGCAGGTAGCCTATGCCCACCAACATGCAGGCGTTTATGCACTCAACTTTGATTTTCAAAAAACAAGTGAGCGAATCCACAGGCAATGGGCTTTGTGCGTCCTGAGTTTTATCGCCAAAGGTTTTGAAAAAGGCGACCCGCCATTTTCAGCACAAAGTATAGCCGATCATTTCAAGTTGTCTTTTCCATTTACCGAGACGATGTTACAAAAGATGGTCAAGTGCGGCATACTGGTGATGGTGGCCACTGACCCGGAAAATTACAGTGAACTGTATTTGCCGGCCATAGATGTTCACACCCTAACCGTAGCCAAGACGTTATCCCTTATAGATGATTTCCAAAATCCTGCCGAATTGACTTCTGATGATCCAACCTTTCAAAGAATTTCACAACTAATGACTCAAATGCGGCAGGAAAGACACAGCTCCAAAATGAATTTATTGGTTAAAGATTTGTAATTCATTGATGTTTTATCCGCAAATATCAGCTCACGGCCTTGCCCGGCCATGTTAGGCGATTTTTGTTAAATAACATGCAATATGCTATATTCTTTTGCGCCAATCGCCTTAGTTGAACACTATAGTGCGAATTTAATAATGACGAATCCAAGCACCAGTAAAACCGTAAAAGCAATTACCAGTATATCAAAATAACGGTCAATAAAATTCTTAATGCGGGGGCCGCAAAGATAAATCAGACTGCCTACAAGAAAAAAACGGGCCGACCGGGAAACAAGGGATGACACAATGAAGACGAGAAAATCAATACGGAACATACCCGCTGAAATGGTAAACACTTTATAAGGAATGGGGGTAAAGCCTGCAATCCCAACCGCCCAGGCATCGTATTTCTGGTATAGATTTCCAATGTAGGCCACCTTTTCTTCAAAACCGTAAAAATTAACGATTTTTTGACCTATAGCGTTCATGAATTCGTAGCCGATGCCATAGCCCAGACATCCGCCCAGAACGGACCCAACAGAGCATACCAATGCATAGCGAAATGATTTTTCCGGTTTGGCCACGGCAAGCGCGATCAGCAAGACATCAGGGGGAATGGGAAAAAAAGAAGATTCGGCAAAAGCCAGGAAAAAAAGGGCCCACATGCTATAGGGAGTTTCAGCCCAGTGTAAAACCCAATTATAAAGTCGACGTATCATTTTAATATAATATCTATTTTAAGGGTCTTGGAAATTGCAAATAATACTTCGGTTTAAAAAGCAAATAAAATCAAAAAATTCAATACAATGATCGCTGCGGCGCGTCAAGGTTTTCATAAGGGTGAAAATTTAAGATTATCCAGCGCTAAATCCCGGTAATTTATTGCCGGAATGAATCGCTGAAGGTTTTTTGTTGTCCTTTATGTCAGCAAGACACCTTTCTTCAGGCGGGTGATGTAACATTATAATTTCTAATTCAGATTACTAAGGGTTTTGAAACAGTAACTATTCTAATTGGGGTCCCAGCCGAATTCACCGACAAGTTTGACAAAACGGCACCCTCCCAAATTGGATTTAGTGATTCCTTTTGGGGTTCGGACCAATTTGAGTAAGTCCTGTGTGTATTGATCCCCCACTGGAATCACCATGCGCCCGCCTATTGCAAGTTGATGGACCAGCGTGTCTGGAATCTCAGGAGCGCCGGCTGTGACGATGATGGCGTCAAAAGGGCGTTCATCCTTCCAGCCCATGGTTCCGTCAGAATAACGTGTAACAATATTATGGTATCCCAAGTTGTCGAAAAGTTTACGCGCCCTGCTGTAAAGGTTGTAAATTCGTTCAATCGTATACACCCGGAATACGATCTGCGCCAGTATGGCGGCCTGATAACCGGAGCCGGTTCCAATTTCCAAAATTCTGTCGTCCTTGGCAAGGCGCAATGCCTGGGTCATTTCGGCCACGATATAAGGTTGGGATATGGTTTGCTGTTCTCCGATGGGAAGCGGATAATCACTATAGGCTTGGTCCTGCAGAGCCTCGCTTACAAACATATGCCGAGGCACTTTATTCATTGCGTCCAAGACGTTGGCATCGGTAATACCCCGAGCTTCGATCTGCTTTTGGACCATTTGTTTGCGCAGACGATCAAATTTAATCAATTTTCACTCTCCCGCTTTCCATTATCAAGGGCGGTACTTTTTATACTGAATATTAAATAATAACATCAATCTGCTTGCTTTTTAAGAAGAATCTTCTTAACAATTAGAAATAAAAGTCAACGGCTTATTGAAATATCAGCCTAACAATGCCAAAGTATAGGACTCATGGAAAGCGCAAAACATTTCATCATTTCACTTTTAGTGGCAACTGTCTTAATCATTATAGGCACCCTTGGATATATTTTCATTGAAGGTTGGGATTTTTTGGATTCCCTTTATATGACAGTGATTACCCTGGCTACGGTCGGCTATAAAGAAGTTCATCCCATTAGCCGTACGGGCAAGGTTTACACAATAATTCTGATTACCACGGGAGTTGGATTTTTTCTTTATGTTGCAGGCGCTGTGATACAATTTATGGTTGAAGGGCGCGTACGTATTTTAATGGGGAGGAGAAGATTGGACCGTAAGATAGCCCGTTTGAAAAATCATTTTATCATTTGTGGATATGGCCGTATCGGCCGAGTTCTTTGCGATAAGTTGCAGCGTGAAAACTACGATTTGGTAATCGTTGAAAATGAATCCGAACATATTGAGACCTTTGAAACCAAAAAAATGCCTTATATATGCGCAGATGCAGGAGATGAGTCAACTCTTGTCAAGGCGGGAATTCATAAAGCGGCTGCTCTAATAGCCGTTTTAGGCACGGACACTGAAAATGTTTTTCTTGTATTGACTGCCCGGCAAATCGCACCGAATTTGCAAATTTTTGCAAGGGCGGCAAGTGAAAAGGCCAAGGTCAAACTCTCCGCCGCAGGCGCCAACACTGTGGAAGCGCCTTATGAAACCGGGGCGGCAACCATGGCCCAACGTATCATCCGGCCCAATGTAACTAACTTTTTGGATCTGGCGTTCGCTCATGAGCACAATGATATCTTCATGGAGGAGATACCCGTTTCCGGAAATTCCCGCCTGAACAATGTCATGCTCAAAGATTCGGGTATCCGGCAAAAATACAATCTGATTATCATTGCCATAAAAAAAGCTGACGACAAGATGATATTCAATCCATCATTTGAAGCCAGAATACATGGCGGAGATACGGTCATCGCTGTGGGAACGCCCGATGGATTGAAAAAGCTAGAGGCTGAGTTGAATCCGCAATAGCAGTTAACCGGCGCGCATCGGCAAAATAAACTAATCCAGAGCCGTTTATTTTTTTTTATTCCCTTGCACCTGACTAAAATTTGATCCAGGGACCTTAGGCGATTGGCGGAAAAGAATATACCAGATTGAGCAGAATTTTTTTTCGTATTCAAGGCGCGCCAAAGTGTGCTGATCAGTTTGCATACTTAACGTATTCGGGTTTTGGCATAACGCAGAAGACGGGAAAAAAGACATACAAGATGGTATATTCTTTAACACAAATCGCCTTAAGTACGGCCCCTGGCTCCAAGCAGGCGTTCGATTTAATTTTTTTTAAATTTTATAGATGACACGTTTTTCCGTAATTACAATATCAACATGCTTGTCGTGAGATTCCATGGGAATTATAGGCATCACCTGATCTTCGAAGACCAAACCGACCTTGCGGGTTGTAATAGGCAAATTAGGAATAAATCTGTCATAATAGCCGGCCCCTGAGCCTATCCGGCCGCCTTTTTCATCCATCGCAATGCCCGGAATAACTGCAATGTCAAGGCAATCCAGGGGAACCGCTTTACACCGGCCGGGGTCCGGTTCAAAATTGCCCCTGGGACCTTTTATCAGATCTTTATCCGGATCATCTACCTTGAGCAAAGTTATACGGTTGCGCACGGGGTTAAAGCCTGGTAATACTATAATTTTATTATACATATAACTTCGCCGAATGATCTCGGCCGTATCGACCTCACTGGCAATAGGCGTATAGAGCAGCGCTATTCTTGATTCAAGAAAATTTGCAAATTCAAATAGCTGATTTTCGATCGCCGTTGTTTTCGTAGAAACGGCATCAGAGGCCATCGCAGCAATTTTATTCGCCATTGTTTCCCTAATTTCCTGTTTTTTTACTCGAATTTCCTCCATTACTTTCTCCGGCCCTTTTGAATTGGTTATTAGCTTTTCATTTGATTTCCAAATAGTTCAACTTGTAATAATCATTGACCGAATCGATGGTATTGAGTAAAGTTGTAATCGATTCAGTCTGATACTTACTTTAGGATCTGAAAGGTTTTTTTATTTTTTTGTAACCTGCCATATTGACCCATAAGCAAAAATAATTAGAGAATATAGGAATGAAATGTTAGAAATCAAGTTCGTAAGACAAAATTTAAATGTTGTTCAAGAAGCCTTGAAAAATAGAGGTGCTCGTGCAGACTTGGAATCTTTTGTTAAAGCCGATGATTATCGCAAAAGTATTTTATCCGAAATTGAAAGCTTACGGCATCGGAGAAATACCGTCTCCGGTGAGATTGCAGGGTTAAAAAAACAGGGCCGCGATGCCGGTGAGTTGATGTCTCAGATGCGGCTTGTGGGTGAGCGAATCAAAAATTTAGAAAAAGAGTTGGCCCAACAAGAGCAAATTTTACAAACCGTGCTAATGGAAATACCCAATATCCCGCACCTGTCAGTTCCTGTTGGACAAACCGAGGACGAGAATCGTCTGTTGAAAACCATCGGCCAACCCCGGGAGTTTGATTCCGAGCCCCTGGCCCATTGGGATATTGGTGAAAAATTAGGCATACTGGATTTTAAACGCGCCGCCACTATCACTGGTGCGCGTTTTCCCCTATACCTTGGAGCGGGAGCTCATATTGAAAGAGCGCTCATCAATTTTATGCTGGATATTCATACCACCAGCCATGGCTATACCGAAATCCTGCCGCCGTTTATCGTAAACCGGAAAACCATGACCAACACCGGGCAGTTGCCCAAATTTGAAGAAGATTTATTCAAATTGGAAAACTGGGATTATTTTCTCATACCCACCGCCGAAGTGCCAGTTACCAATATCCACCAGCAAGAGGTCCTGGATGAAGAGAATCTGCCTGTTTATTACACGGCTTATACTCCTTGCTTTCGAAGCGAGGCCGGTTCCTATGGCAAGGATACCCGTGGTTTGATTCGACAACACCAGTTCAACAAAGTAGAGCTGGTCAAGTTTGCTCACCCGGATACCTCCTACGATGAACTGGAAAGTTTACTGGCCAATGCGGAGACTATCCTTCAACGGCTTGAACTGCCTTACCGGGTTGTAACATTGTGTACGGGGGATCTGGGTTTTTCCGCCGCAAAAACCTATGATATCGAAGTTTGGCTGCCTGCCCAGAATACCTATCGTGAAATTTCATCCTGTAGCAATTTTGAGGATTTTCAATCCCGGCGCGCAGACATACGCTTTAAAAGAAAGGGGCAAAAAGGTACTCAATTGGTTCATACGCTCAATGGCTCGGGGCTTGCCGTGGGGCGGACCTTATCCGCCATTTTAGAAAATTATCAACAACCTGACGGATCGGTGATCATCCCTGAAGCATTGCGCTGCTATATGGGTGGAAAGGAAAAGCTTGCACCATGAAGCTGGACGATTTTCCGGATCACATAAAATCTTATCTGATACCCGAACCCTCCGGTCAATTAATTTACCGCTGCCTGGGATGCCAGAGTGAATTTTCAATCCGGAAGCTTTTGTATACCTGCCCTGAATGCGGTCAGGTTTTGTTGATCCAGGACACCCGCTTCGATCGCCTGAAAAAGATAAATGGACAGCTTTGGCATCAAATTTTCGACTACCGCCGCATGCTCAGGCTGCCTGCGCTCAAAGGCATCTACCGGTACCATGAATTCATCGGGCCTGTGATTCCCTTGCAAGCCATCGTCTACCTGGGCGAGGGGCATACTCCGGCCGTTGAGGCCAATACCCGGCTGCAGGAAAAAGCGGGCATACGGTTTTATTACAAAAATGACGGTCAAAATCCCAGCGCCTCATTTAAGGACCGCGGCATGGCCAGCGCTTTGAGCTATATCAATTTTTTGATAACCAGCGGGCAACTAAAACATGTGCTGGCGGTATGCGCCTCCACCGGTGACACTTCGGCCGCGGCCGCCTTGTATGCTGCCTACCTGCAGCCCCATATCAATTCGGCTGTATTGCTGCCGCATAAAAAAGTCACGCCCCAACAGCTTTCGCAGCCTTTAGGCAGCGGAGCAAAGGTTTATGAAATACCGGGGGTGTTTGACGATTGCATGAAAGTGGTAGAGGCTCTTTCTGAAAATTATGAAGTTGCTTTGCTGAATTCAAAAAATGCCTGGCGGATTCTCGGACAAGAATCCTATTCATATGAAATCGCTCAAGAGTTTGAGTACGATATGGCTGATAAGGTTGTGGTGGCGCCTATTGGCAACGCAGGTAATATAACTGCGATAATGAGCGGATTTATCAAATTTTTACAGGCCGGAATTATTTCCGACTTACCTAAAATTATTGGCGTGCAATCCCATCATGCCGATCCGGTGTATCAATACTACAGCGAGCCGGACCCTGCGAAACGCCGTTTCAAGCCACAAACCATTAAGCCCAGCGTGGCCCAGGCAGCCATGATTGGCAATCCGGTTTCCATGCCCAGGGTTATAAAGCTGGTGGATGTTTACAATGATTTGGCCGGGCGCAATCGGGTTTTTTTTGTACAAGTAACCGAACAAGCAATTATGGATTGGCAGTTAACAGCGAATCAAAACGGTCATGTGGCCTGCACTCACGGAGGAGAATGCCTGGCCGGTTTAACCGTCGCTATTGATCGCAAATTGGTGGATAACACCGAAATTGCCGTAGTTGACTCCACAGCTCACGCTCTGAAGTTTGCAGGATTTCAGGATCTGTATTTCGAAGATAAAATGCCTCAAGATTATGGAGTCACTCCGGACAAAAACCTGGTCAACCGGCCAGTTTATATACATCCAAAGAATTTAAAACATGTCCCTGAACCGGGACGCCCTTTAAAGGGCGGGGAGCTTGACGAATTCATAAAGACCGTCAGCGAAGCGGTCGCATCGAATTTGGACTTGGAAGCAAAAATTAAATAGTGTCCATCAAAAAATGGGAAAATTTGTTCGAGATCAAGGTGAGCGGGAAATTTACCACAGGCATCGCAATTGATATGCTCAAGGGCTGATATTCCAAAGATAACATTATAAGCACAGGGCAAATGGCCTTTTATGGATGGACACTAAAAATATGCCTCTGAGCCTCGTTCTTTTAAGGAAAAGCGACGTTAATACAATTAGCCATGTCTAAAAAATTAAGTCAAAATAAGCTGCCGCTATTGGTCAGCTTACGCAGAAAACTTATTCGGGTTGGGGCCGTTTTTTTGGCTCTCTGGCTAGCCTTTGGGCATACAATCGCCAGCTCAGGCAGCCTGCTTTATAAAAACTATCTTATCCGGTACGACCGCGGCTGGGATATTTTATGTGAGCCCTATAAGGTTCAACCCAAAGATTGGATCTTGAAAATTTTTCACCAGAAAGGTGAGATATCTTACAATAATTTTACGGAATTTGTAAGTATTTTCAAAAGGTTGAATCCTCACGTAAAGAACATGGATATGATTCGTCCGGGCCAAATCATTGATATACCATTGCGCAAACTTGAGCCCGGAACGTTTCCCGGTCAAGCCACTGGCATGGTAACCATTCCTTTTGTATCTCTTACCAAAATGACACAAGCAGCCAGAAAACATTCAGCGGTATACGAGGTGAAAAAAGGGGACACAATATCACAGCTCATTTGCCGCCACTTTGGACGATTTGGCAGTACTTCTTATAAAAAAGGCATAAAAAAGTTTAAGACAGCCAATCCGAATATCGAAAACCTGGATCTGATTTATGCCGGCCAAAAACTCTATATGCCGGACCCGGCCGTGCGTGATCAATTTCGTTCCATGGCAAGCCGGCAACAACAAGATAACAAGCAGCAAGCAAATAAAATTGCCGGGTCTTCATCTTTAACTGAGCAACCCGCTGCAAACCGGCTTTCGATGGGCCCTGATCCTGAACAAACGGTTGCAAGCACCCTTGCGATAGCCGCACAAGCGATTGGCGCAAAACTGTTAGAAAAGGGAACATACTTTGTGCCTCACCAGGGAAAAGACTTTGAAGTGGATATGTCGGTTCATCCCGTAATGAAACTGGAACAGCCTATAGCCAATATCGTCTTTAGCCGCAAAGGGCGAGTTATGGGTATTGATAGCGAATCACTTGGAGCCTTCTGGCCCGGTGCAAAGGTAGTGCCTTATGACGAACAAGCCACTGTACAACAGGTCGTGACAGCCATTTTTTCAACCTTGGAAGAAGCTGATTCTGAGACTGCATCACATCAGGAACAACAGCAGGGAACACAAATTTCCTTCATGGATCATGGAGTTCTGGTAGTCGTACGCTCCAAATGGACAAGGACGCATAAGGACCAGCGCACGATTTGTATCACTCCAATTCAATCCGCTGAAGAGCAAACCCCTGAATCCATGCGCCGCTACCTTGAGCAAAACGATGTTGTGATCAAGGAAATATTGCCTGACACATTCCAGGAATCAACTTCAGCTCTCAATAGTGGCATACAGCGTCATGCCATCGTTAATATGCTGGACCTGGCCCCCGCTGGCCCTAAAGACTTTGTGCGTAACCTGGCCCGTTCGCTGGGACTGACATTTTCGCCTGATGTAGTTGTATCGTTTCCCTATGCCGGAATCCAAATAAAAGCAGTCGCCCATTGGCTTTCATCGGCCAGCGGCAAAGAGATACTCATTGATTTTGGAGATCTTTATGGTGATGCGGTAAAAGCCATTGAAAGTACCGGGCCAACTGTTGTCCAAATTTTTGCAACTGATGACAACTTTATGATTACGCGAAAGATATTTGACGCCCTTGAACTTAATTATGAAAAAGATCCAATATTTTTAGCCGCCCGCCGGACCCCTGAGTACAATGTTTCACTCACAATTCCCGGCTTGCTTTACACAAAGCAGGAAAAGGAAAAGGTTTTGCTGTCCCCGGCGGCTCTTCACCCGGCGGTTAGCGAACTGCTGGGAAAAGCGGATGTCCGCATGATTGTATGGTGATATGTAAATGCTCCCGGCAATAAATTACCGGGAATTCTTCGTGAATAATCTTAAAAATAAAAAGCTAAGGATAAGCAATGACTCAAAGGCATTTTATACAAAAATTCGCTTTAGTAATGACTATTTTACTAACCCTGACCGCTTGCGGCGGCCAAACATCTAATCGCAAAGCTGAATTAGCGGAAGCAAAACGCGAAATCGGTGAGGCTTATATGCGTCAGGGCGACTATACCGCGGCTTTACGCGAATTGCTCGCCACCCATCAGCTTAATCCAGATGATCCTTTTGTACATAATGACTTGGGGTTATGCTATATGGCAAAAAAAAGAATGCCGGAAGCGATTATCCATTTTAAAAAGGCCGTAGAACTGAACCCCAAATACGCCCCGGCGAGAAACAACCTGGGCAGCGCTTATCTAACCATAAAAAAATGGGATCTTGCCATTCAAACGTTCAAGGAAATCACTAATGACCTTTTATATGCCAACCCTCATTATCCCCTGTCCAACCTTGGCTTGGCTTACTATAACAAAGGCGACTACCGCATGGCCATGCGGTACTACAAAGAAGCTTTGAAAATCGAACCTGAATTTGTGCTTGCTCTTCGGGGAGTGGGACGAACTTACCTGGCAACGAACCAGTCAAGTCTTGCCCTGCGCTATTTGGAAAAAGCCGTAAAACGCGCTCCTAAAGTTGCTGAAATTCACTATGACTTAGCTCAGGCTCATTTAATGCAGGGAAACACGGCTAAAGCAAAATTTTCTTACGAAAGTGTTATTGACCTGGCCCCTATGGACAGCCCGATAGCGATGCAATCAAAACAACAGCTATCGCATCTCAGGTAAATTGGATTTTCGTTACACTATATTCAATTTATAATCGGGTGTTTATCTAAATAAGGCGATTTGTGTTAAATAATATACCATCTTGCATGTCTTTTTTCCCGTCTTCTGTGTTACGCCAAAGTCCGAATACGTAAAGTATGCAAACTTTGGCATGCCTTGAAGACGAAAAAAAATCCTGCCCAATATGGTATATTCTTTTCCGCCAATCGCCTAAGTTATTTGAAAGCAGCTTTGAATGAAATTGCAGGCCGAATATTAAAAGCAAAAAAGACTTGCTGTTGTTTTTCCAGCAAGCCTTTTTATATTATTGTTTTATCAAAATGCTTTTCAAGCAGTTGTTAATTATTTATTATCCGCATATAACCTGCAACAGTAAAATTTCCCTTTCTTTTAACAATGATCATAGGCGCCTAAATACACCGTTCTTTCTAATTGAATAACTCGTTCCTTACCAAATGAATCTTCGAAATAAAGAGTAATCCTTACTGTATATCTAAGAACATCGGCAGCTGAAAAATTACCCTCAGCCGCAACCCGGGCAGGTAAATTTAATTTAGATGTGGCGGTTAAACATTCCATGGTAATAGAGTTAGTAGAACTACCTGTAATAGTAAAAGAATAATTGCCCTTGTCCGGGTCCGGAATTTCCGGTGGAAGTTCTAAAGACCCCGAACTATTCTCTGATTCTAGTGGATACCATTCCAAAGTATAATCCTCAAGTGTTATTGTGGGGGCATCTTCATCCGCAGTTATGGTAACAATAGCCACTGTATCAGAAAATTCTTCTGGCTCAGAATTGCCTTCATCGTCTATGCAATCAGCTCTATGAATGTCGATTGTAAGGGTCGTCGAGCTTCCTTCCCCATCATCAGCAAGTTCTATGCTGCCCGTATACCTATCGCCGGTTTCATCCAACAAATCATCGGTTCCGCAGCCAGTCATCACAATTGTCCCCAAAAAAAGAACGATCAAGCCAATTGTTTTCTTTACTCTTTTCATTGAATCCTCCACCCCAAACTGGTAGTTATTATTTCTCTGTGTTGATTGCTTTTATTGCACCCTTGCCTCCTCAAGCCGGACTATCTGGGGTGTCATAAAAATCAACAATTCATTATCACCACGTTTTTTTGTGTCACTTCTAAACAAAACTCCCAGAAGGGGTATGTCAGCAAGCCACGGAAAGCCTGTGCGGCTGTCAGTTTTGGTTTTCTTGATAATTCCGCCGATTACAATGGTATCACCGTCGTTAATTAACAACTCCGTTGTGGCCTCATTTGTAGAAACAGAGGGTATGCCATCGGTGACGTCAGCCACGTCGTTTTTTGTGATATAAATTTCTAAGGCAATCCTGTTGTCCGGGGTTACATGGGGTGTAACTTCCAACAGCAAATCAATGTTTTTGAATTTAACGGAAGAGCCTCCTGAACTATCTCTTTCCAGGTAGGGATATTCAAGCCCTTGCTTGATTTTTGCTGTTTTATTGTCTAGAGTCAAAATTTTGGGTGCAGATAAAATCTCACCGTCACCCGTTGTCTGAATGGCGTTGAGCCTGGCATTAAGGGTAAAAGGAACACCTGACAATCTGGCAAATTCAATACCGATGCTAGAGCCGGCTTCAGAAGAAACATCGATTGCAGCGTCTGTATAACTGCTCCAGTTCATACCTGGAATTATACCCGGACCATGGGTTAAACCCCAGATGAATCCTAATTCCTTGGAAAAACTTTTGGTAACTTCAACCACTTTGGCTTCAATCAATACTTGAGATGTGACCTTGTCGATACGGCGGACAATTGTTTCAGCCAGTTTAATTTTTGTTATAGTATCGGTTACAATGACCTGGTTGTTTTTTTCATCGACGGTTACGCTGCCCCGGTTATCTGTTAGAATCTGTTTTATATGCGGCTCCACATCACTTTTTGCGTCTGAGTAACTTATGGGGAAATAACGGGTAATCAGCGGCTCCAGCGTCTTTGCCTCATCCCTGGCAGCCTTGATTGCAGCCAGCTTGGCTTTACGCAGATCATCCTCTCTTTTGAGGGTTTCAAGTGTTGCAATACGGACAATATCTCCTTCGTCAGTCATTCCCAGCTGATTCATTCTCAAAACCAGATCAAGCACTTGATCCCAGGGGACAGGTTTATCCAGCGTCATCGTGACTTTGCCGGTTACATCCTTATCAATAGCAAAGTTTTTACCACTAACTTCTCTCAAAATGCGGAAGACATTTTTAATATCGGTGTCAAAAAAATCTAAAGCGATTCTTTCGCCTGTGTAATTGCGTTTTTTAGGTCTGAGCAAATATTTAAGATCAGAATCTTCATCATACATTTTTTGCTCAAGCTCAGATAAGGGAAGATCTTCTTCATCAATCATATCGGCTGCTGGAATTTGACCGGTTTCAGTCGGTACGCTCTGATCCGGATACTGTTGGGAAGCGGGCTGATAATCACCAACGCCAGAGGCCGGTGCGGTAATCATAGCTTGTTTCCAGGGTGGTAGCTGGGCTTGCTCCATAGGTTTGGGAGGTATGGAGGATGCTTCGAAATGAATCATAAGCAAATTATCAACTTGTTCAGTATAATAAGGCACAGATTCACGCATTTCAATTGTTATGATTGATTCCCTGGCATCTTTACTAAGTTGGACAGGAACAACCCTGTCCACGGCACTGTTAAAACGCGTTGTGATTAACGGGCGTTGGCGGTATGACGGGATGCGGGTATTCAATAACCTGACCGCAATTTTTCGCTGATTTGTTTTTTCAATAAGAAATTCTATGGGCGCCGTGGTCCCAATCGAAAGTGTTGATTTTCCCACGGTACCGCCAACAAAATCAATTTTATTCATCCAGGCGGTTTTGCCTGTGACAGGTGGAGAAACACGTGGTTTGCTTTCCGGAGAAATTATGGAAGATTCTGTGATATCGCCTGAAGCTTCAGTACCGCTTTCCAATTCAACAGATGGATATGTGCTAATTGTCAGCGGTGGGGATTGTAGGGCCTGAAAAGGTTCGTATATCGTTTTGGCATCAGCGGCGGACTCAATATTGCGGTTAAACGCCAGTATTAAATCGTTGCCTTCCCGTGTAGCTGTATAGTTGGCGTCATTTGCAAGGCGGATTTCTATTTTAGCCGCGCCCTTTTTTTTTCCGGTACGCGATATCACCTTTGAAATCAATTCACTGTCAACGTACATGGATTCGGGCAACTTATCAACATTTGCTTGCGGCAGGTATACTATCACTGCAAGCGGGTCGGGCTGTTTCAAGGAAGAAAAGGTCAAAGGGCTGTCAGCCGCAATGGTAAGTTGTGTTTTATCCATATCATCATAGGCGGATATGGATGTGATTTTTATTTTCGGGACTGGCTGAAGAGTCTCTTCAGCTTGATCTGAGCGATGCGTTGCAGCGCAACCGGAAAATAAGACAATTGTTCCTAAAAAATAAATCGCCAGGGCCGCGGATTTGGTGTTAAAAATTTTCATATTATAGCTCTCCGGCAGGTTTCTGCAGTTTTAGCTCTTTATCTCGAAGGGTTAATTCACCTAAGATGTTTTCAACCTCTTCTTCGATGACAATTCGGTTTTTTTCAATCCGAACGACTTGCCCGGAGTTTAAACCGATATATGTTCCATTTCTAACAACGTATCCTTTTCCAGTAGCATCTTCCACCAGCGCCTTGTTTCCGCTGGGGGCGCGAATAATGGCCGACAGTTTCAGCTGGGCTATTGCGACACGCTCCAGGGGTGTTTGGGGTATTCTTTTTCTCTTTGACTTTCCTTTTGTTGCAATAGGCGTTTGAACTTGGGCCTCCTCTTTGAACAACGGCTCAAAAGGATCAAATCGTCCCTCTGCAATATAGGTTGATGCTATCTCTAAAGATTCCTTAACAAGTGGAGAAACCAGCTCAGCAGTATCTTTTCCTTCTATCTTTTTATCCATCTGTATCGCTGCCTGCATTTCATCGCTAACGGTCTTGATCTCAGCACCGGCTGCCTGCTTTTCATCGCTAACGGTCTTGATCTCAGCATCGGCTGCCTGCTTTTCATCGGCGCTCATTTGTTCGGATGTCTTTTGCGTACCCTCTTGCACCGTCTTCGTTTCCTTTGAAACGGAAATCTTTTTGCTTACCACAGCGGATGTGACAGACTGCGGAGGGCTATCACCACATGAAAGCACCGATACCACCACCGCTATGATAAGAACTTGAACAATAGTAATGATATTCTGGTTCATTTTATCTGCCCTTATTATCTTCTCCTAGTCCTTCTTTTATTTTTAGCCGAGCTGGCTTTTTCGGACTGTTCAATAAATTTATAAGTAACGGCCTGGCATGCAGTCTTTAAGTCCCCGCCGAAGGAGTCTTTTTTTTTGGATTCGGGCGTCATTTTGATATTCCGGATATTAACAATCCGGTGAAGATTGGAAACCTTGTCGAAAAATACGGCGACTTCATGATAGCTGCCGGTTACATTGATATCCACGGGTATTTCAGCATAAAAGCCTTTTGCAGTTTCCGGCTTTGGCTGAAACAGCAAGAATTCAAGGCCAGCGTCTTTTCCAGCCTGGGAAATACCGGCCAGCAATGATGGGATTTCCTCTTTTTCCGGAAGTGCCCGCATAACGGTTTTGTATTTGGCTTCCTTTGTTTTCATTTTATTTCGCCAGTCATTGAGCTCTTTGGCATTTCGTTTGGCAACTTCAAGGTCGTCTTTTAATTTTTGCAGTTGTATTCTTAATTTTTCAACTTGTTCATACTGCGGTTTAGTTTGGAACCAGCCTGATAAGCCGATAATAAGGACCATGGCGCCAACCCAGATTCCAATACGCTGTGGCTTTGTCAGCTTTTCAAGGCTCTCGAAAATTTGGGCGGTGGCAGGTTTTTTATATGATTTATTTTTCATAACTTTTACCACCTTTAGTGCTGACAGATTTTTGCGCCTGTGGAACTTTTCTATTGAAATTTACATCGAATTTCTTGAGGTTTAAATTCTGCTCCTTCATAATGTGCTGTTTGATCGCTTTTAACTGAACTTTTTCAAAACGTTCAGACTTTCCAACCAGGTTCATATAGTCGGCTACTGTTTGATTGTCTATGGCGACACCGCTAATTTTGAAAATATTTCCTTTTTCTTCGATCTGGGTGTACCACATCCGCTTCTGCACCACGAGTTGATAAAGGCTGTCTAAGTTCTGCACCGGGGCTTTTCGGTCTCTTTCCAGGGACTGTATCACCGTTATCTTTTGATCGAGAATTGCCAGTTTTTTCTTTATTTCAGCAATTTCGAGGTTAATTTTTTTGTATTTCTCTAACTGTGCCTTGGTCGAGTTAATTTCATTACCTAAATTTTCGATTGTGGCTCCTAAAAACTTATAAACTAGAAATACGATTCCAAGAAGAATTAAAACGGAGCCAATAAAGACATTGACCTGGATACGAATGTTTTCCTTTTTGCGCGCGGCGCGATATGGAAGTAGATTAATGCGTATCATTTGTCATCCACTTTTCGGGTTGCCAGGCCCATGCAAATGGCTGCCTGGGGTGCGATTTTATCCAGATATTCAGTATCAAATTTATCACTGTCAACATAAATGCTCTGAAACGGATTGATTGTCGATACTTCAGCCGATGTTTCAACCGCAAGCAACTGGCGCAATTCCTGTATATTGCCGCCACCACCGCTGAGAATGATCTTTCTAATCTGATCATCAGGATAGGTGGAATAAAAAAAGTCCAAGGCCCTGCGTATTTCCGTACACCAATCCGCAACAACTGAGGAAATAATATCCGATAAATCTTCGGGAGATATCTTATCGTTGCTTTCACGAAATTTGATGGATTCGGCCTGTTCAACAGAGCAGTCGATCTGGGCTGCGATCTTTTGATTGATTTGTCCGCACCCCAGAGAAACATCGCGCATGAATACTGAATTTGAACCTTTGAGAATATTCAAGGATGTTTTGCTTGCGCCTATATCGATAAGGGCTATGTTTTCGTCTTCCCCAATTTTGTAATTCATCTGGAAAATATTCTGTAAAGCAAAAGCATCGACATCGATAATTCGCGGCTCAAGGTTTGCCAATTCCGCCAGACCGATGTAATCGTTGATCATTTCCTTTTTCGCCGCAACCAGAAGCACATTCATTTGATTGGGATTGTTTTTATTTTCACCCAAAATCTGAAAGTCGATGTTCACATCATTTATATCAAAAGGTATGTACTGCTCGGCTTCGAAATGAATTGTCTCCTGAAGTTGCTCTTCTGAGGCGTTCTGTATACTGATTTTTTTAACAATTACCGAATAGCCGCCGATTGACAGTACTACATTGTGATTTTTGATTCCGTAGGATTTGAAGATACTTCGAATTGTATCGCCAACTGCTTCGGGATTTTTTACGGCTCCTTCTTCAATAAGACCCGGAGAGATATCGATCATGCCGAACTTGGAAAGCGAATACCCTTTTTTACCTTCGACGATTTCAGCCGCCTTTATCGTCTTGGAGCCGATATCCAATCCTACTAATCGAGTTCGTTTAGCACCAAACATAGTTACGTCTCATTCATTAAAAATTTTTCTTGCATCCGATAAGCTGTACCCTAATGCCAGCAATATCTTTCTTTTTGTTTCCATCCGGCAAGGCTTACCTTGCTCAATTCGCGAAATCGTTATCGGAGATACATTGGCTTCTCTGGCGAGCTCAGATTTACTCATTAAAAGGGATTCGCGAATTTTTTTAAGGGAATTCTCCGCCATGTTCATTTTTCAGCCCATAATAAATTGAAAGAGATATAGCCGTTAACAGCCCCCAGAGACTGCTTTTACTATCAGCGTTAAACCTATGGTCACCAAGATGTTGCAAGCTGTCAAGTAAAATTATATATAATTTATATATAATTTCGTTTAGTTAATGTATATTGTATTACAATTTTTGTCACGCCAACATCTTGTGTCCGGATTATCCATCGCAGTTGACTATCCCCCGTAACTTTTCGAAAGTTTTTTTAAAGTACCCATTTCGAATTGTACTTGCACACATCATGCCATACAATTGCTTTATGCTTATTATAATTACTATACATTTACTATAATTGCTCTATACTTAGTGCTAATTTGTAAAAATGGTTTTTAATTTAGCTTATAAAGCATAAAAATGTATATACTAAAGAACATTTCTGTGCACATCTGAATTCCCTAATTAAAAATAATACAAAATAAATATAGGTAAACATAGATTCGTCAATTTTTTTAAATTAACAGATCGGCATTTTGATGCGCAATTTCCTATGAGCACGCACTTGGCAAACCACATTGGCCAACACTTCTAAGTTCCGGACGATATCGGATGATTACGTTTTTTAAATGTTCGTGTCCCTTGATATTGGCTGTATGCTGCGTCAATTTGTCGGCAGACGCGTGAAATGTAAAGATGTCTTGACGTTTATTGTCAAAATTACGTAGGATAATTGACGTATTATTGATGATGCGTACAGCATTTTTGCTTGATGTTCAGAAAAAAGGATTTTATTTTAAATCCTTGGGATAGTGACAATGAATAGCAACACAAATCCGGAACGCGCCAAACCATTTCGGCTGGTGAAATACTTCTCCTTTTCGAGCCTTATTTTGATATTTATATTCACCATCGTGCTTTCCATGCTCACTACTCATTGGATTCGGTCTATGCAATATACAAAAAGTGAAGATTACGCACATTTACTAATTGAAAATTTAAATCATCAAGTATTTATGCAGTTTTTCCTTCCCATTGGGCTAAAATACGGAAAAATCGAATTGCGCAATCAGAAACAATTTGAACTCATGGACAAAGTCGTACGCAGCGCAATGCACAGTTTTAACGTGGAAATAGTTAATATTTATGGCCTCAGGGATATCATAGCTTACAGTTTCTCTAAGGAAATCGTTGGATTAGAAAATTTCGGGGGCGTAGGTCATATGGCCGCCTTAGAGGGCCAGCCGTCTTCTAAATTGATTCAAAAGGGAGCTTTTTGGGAATTGTTTTTAGGCGTACCCAAGGAAATAAAAATCATTACCTTTGCGCCCTTGAGGGCTGAAAAACTTTTGACACCCGCGACCGGTCCTATTATAGGGGTTGTTGAAATCGTTCAGGACTTGTCAAATGACAATAAGCGAATTTTCAGGTTTCAGATTTTGGCGTTTATCACCGTAAGCACCGTTATGTTCATTTTGTTTGCTGTAATGACATTTGTTGTCAAACGCGGGGAAGGCATTATTCAGAAAAGAGCCCAGGAAGAGCTCAAACTTAAAGAGCAGCTCAGCAAGGCCAAACATTTGTCCTCGATTGGTGAAATGGTGGCGGGCATATCTCATGAAATACGCAATCCGTTAGGCATCATCAGCAGCTCGGCTGAATTGCTCAAAAAGAAAATGGCGCCGGATCATAATAATTTGCAAATTAACGATATCATAATTGAAGAGTCTGTGCGGCTTAACGCCATCATCACCGATTTTTTAAATTATGCGCGCCCTAAAACCCCAACTCGCTATGCCTGCCATATTGAAGACATTGTCAGCAAGAATATAAAGTTTTTGTCCTCCCAAATAAAAAAAAACGGCTATCACATCCAAATCCTTTATGAACCTGATTTGCCTGAAATCAAGGCCGATGCGGATATGCTTTATCAGGCTTTTTTGAATATTCTGATAAATTCCATGCAGGCCATGCCCAATGGAGGCGAAATCACAATTATGGTAAAAGCCAAGGATAACCATTTGTGGATCCGTATTGACGACCAGGGCGAAGGAATTGCAAAAAATGTTTTGGATAAAATATGGGATCCCTTTTACACTACTAAAGACAAGGGGACAGGCTTAGGGTTGGGAATCGTTAAAAAAGTAATTGAAGCCCACGGAGGCGGAATTCAACTTGAAAACCGGCTCCAAGGCGGCGTCAGGGTCACCATTTGGCTGCCGGTCAGAGAAAATTAGGAAGTTCTGAAATGGATACTATTCTTATTGTGGATGATGAAAAAAACTACCCGTTGATACTCAGCGCTGTTTTACAGGAAGAAGGTTATGAGACCCTTACTGCTCATAGTGGCATTCAAGCACTTGACATATTGGAACATTCAGATGTCGATCTGGTTCTCACCGACATGAAAATGGCTGAAATGGATGGTATTGAATTGCTTGAGCGCGTTAAAGAACAAAATACCGAACTGCCCGTAATGATGATGACCGCCCATGGTACTGTCGAAAAAGCGGTGGAAGCGATGCAAAAGGGCGCCTATAATTACATCCTGAAACCCTTTGATAACGAACAATTGATCATCTATATAAACAAGGCCATGGCGATGTACCGAGTGGTCAAAGAAAACATGGCCTTACGAAGTGTGGTAGAATCAAAGTACAGTTTTGGCAATCTTATCGGAAAAAGCAAGGTGATGAGGGATATCTATGAAACCATCCGCAAAGTGGCTCCGGCGACGGCGACGGTTCTCATTGAGGGAGCAAGCGGTACGGGAAAGGAACTGGTAGCCAAATCCATTCATTTTAACAGTCAAAGGCGCAACAAACCTTTTGTTGCCGTAAACTGTTCGGCTCTTGCCGAATCGCTTTTGGAAAGTGAGCTGTTTGGTCACGAAAAGGGCGCTTTTACAGGCGCCGTTGCTATGAAAAAGGGCCGCTTTGAAATCGCGGACGGAGGAACCCTTTTTTTAGATGAAATCGGTGAGCTTTCAGCCTCTTTGCAGGTTAAATTATTAAGGGTGCTTCAGGAGAAAGTGTTTGAACGTGTTGGCGGGGTGCGCCCAATTTCAGTGAATATACGTCTGATTGCCGCAACCAACAAATCTCTAAAACAAGAGATTCATGAAGGCCGTTTTCGGGAGGATCTGTTTTACCGGCTCAATGTGGTTCACATTGTTTTACCGCCGCTAAAATCCCGTTTAGAGGATATCCGGCCTCTAGTGGCTCATTTCATACAAAAATATACCGATCAGAGGCATTCGCAAGTAGCTGTAACCCACGTGGACCAGCAAGTGGAAAGGTTGTTTTATGAGTACAGCTGGCCCGGCAATGTCCGAGAACTTGAAAATGTCATTGAACGAGCCATGGTAATGTGCGCTGGAAATGGCATTGAATTAACCGATCTTCCAAAAGATTTCAGGCAAAATGTCAGCAAGGACAATTCATTTCAGTTGGAAGGGCTGCCAGCCCAAACAACCCTCTATAAAGCTTTAGCCCATGTGGAAAAGGAAATGATTCTGCGGGCGCTGCGCAAAACCAATTTTGTTCAATCCCATGCGGCTAACCTTTTGGGAATTGGAAAAAGCGGACTTAACCAAAAGATTAAAAAGCATGGCATTCAGATCCCTTCTACGCCTTCGTCCGAGCATTAGGGGCTTGGAAGATGTAAATATACCATCGAGCCTGCCTTTTTTTTGCAGCCGATTTAATAATTCCCAAACAGGCTCTTAGAGGGACTTGACACATATCCTCATAAAATACCGGCCGTGAATCCGGCAAAGGCCGTACATAAACTTAGGTATTCGCTACCTTTGCCATAACGCACAAGACGGGAAAAAAGACATACAGGATGGTTATTCTTTAACACATATCACCTTAGGGTCGCGGAAAAATTGTTTTGTCCAATTGGCGCAGGATATGGGCTCGTATTCAAGGCGCGCAAAGCCGTGCATATCGAGTATTCGCAGCTTTGCGCAACGCAGAAGACGAGTTGATAGACAAGTCAGTTGGGATAAAACATTTTTTCCGGGGCCCTTAAACATTGGAGCGCATTAGTCATACTGGCGGGCAACAGCGCAGGCTGGATTACAGTTTTTCAAAGTCCGGCGGCTATCCAATAACCCAACTACCCGGTAATTTTTTCGGCAACAATTTCGGTATATGGTGAACCGGGAAAGTCATCATTAAGCTTTTTAAACATCTCTTTGCTTTTATCCGGCTGCTCCAAGCTCTGATAGATCAATCCGAGATGGAAAAGAGCTGAGTCTTTGTAAAGGCTGTTTTTGCCGTCAATGATGGTTTCATAGTGCTGGATAGCTTCTTTTTTATTTCCTTTTTTATAATAAGCCGAAGCAAGCCCATTCAAAATAATATTGGACAAGGATGAATCGCTTCCATATAGGTCCAATGCTTTTTCGTAATGTTCAACAGCCTTTTGGGCGTTGTTTTCCTTTAAATTGATATGGCCCCATAAAATTCGTCCAATCTGCCCGGCAGGCTGGTTGCCGAATTTTTCAAAAAGTCTGTTAAAATCAGGCTGGGCCTGGTCCACAGACTTGGAATCATTTGTTTCACCGATTTGAGACTGATACTTTACAAGGCCCTGGCTTAGCAACAGGGATGCCGCCCGGAAACGATTGCTGTTGTAATAGCGGTAACCCGATACCAGTATAACCGCCAGCAATACCGTCGCCGCAGCATAGGCAATTTCTTTGAGATGTTCTCTTGCCCAGGTTATCGCACGCCCGGTAAAGGTGATAAATTCATCAGGCTTTTTTAAAAGCTCCTTACGCGTCACTTTACGTTTTGCCATTTTACCTCCACATGATTATGAATTTTTTCCCAGCTTTTATCAGAGATGCTTGCGCCCACGACCAGGCAAACTTCATATCCGCAAAGCGATCCGAGTTCTGCACACTCTTGAAGGCTGCGATGGTTCATCAATCCATACAAAAAGCCTGAAGCCCATAAGTCGCCTGCGCCCGTAGTATCCACTACACCGGCGCTGCCGGCGGCATCTGCATAGACGGTTTTTTCACGATACCGGATCATGCTGCCCCTGGAGCCGCGTTTCAGAGCGGCAAACGTTGCATCTTGAGCCATAAACTCCAGGCATTGCTCCTGATCCTGCATACCAGCATACGCCAATGCTTCATCTTCATTGGCAATCAGAATATCCACATATTGCCTGACCAGCTTCAACAGGCTATCACGTGATTGCTCCACCACATTGGAACTGGCCAGGTCCAGACTGATCAGAGCGCCTGCATTGCGTGCCATTTTAAATACGTTCGTGATTAAATCCACATTAAATATCAGATACCCTTCCACGTGCACAATGGCTGCCTGTTCAAAACATTCCGGTTTTAAATCGGAGTGTTGCATTTCACCGGCCGCTCCGAGAAATGTCAGCATGGAACGTTGGGCATCCGGTGATATAAGTGAAAGCGACCGGCCCGTTGCAGCATCTGATTGAAATAAAAACGGTTCCACATTCTGTTTTTCAAGGTCGCGGTGAATCAGTTGCCCCATGTTGTCGCCGCCGCATTTTCCAACGAATCGCGATTTAGCGCCCAACCGTCCGATTCCGATTGCCGTGTTGCAAGCCGAACCACCCGGTACTATACTTACTCTCGAATCCGATAATCCGATAAGATACTCTATCTTTTCCCAATCGGCATAAACCATAACGCCTTTTTCAATGCCGGTCTTGGTTAAAAATTCGTCCTTCTCGTGAATCAAAATGTCCACAAGCGCCGATCCCACGCAAACCACATGCGATTTGCCTTGTTTGAATTCATTGTATAGCATTGTTTTTTTCTACCAAATCAATGTGTTAAATATCCATCCCTTGTCTCCGTCCGCATGTACGACATGAACCCAGCGGCCTTTTTTTTCCAAAACTTTAAAGGGAATTCCTTTGGTTACCGAAAAAATAATATCGTGTTCGGTCCCTGGCCCGGAGCGCACGTTACAACGGTTAGCTTTTACAATGATCGTCTCAGTTTTATCCAACACGGATTTATGAACCCAGCCCTGATCGCCTTCGAAATCTTTGAAACGGGCCCATTCTTTCGTTTTTTCCACTACAATTATGGGATGATACTTTTCCACCTTCCATAGCACACTGGCACTGGCGTCCGCTGCGGATCGTACATTGACCACATCGTATTTGACTGCCATACGTTCATTTGCACCGGCTGCGCCGCATAATAACAAAAGAAAAAATACGGTATTTATTATTTTTAAAAATTTCATCTAATTAACCAAGTATAAAATATAAATTAAGACATACAAAATCGGGCGGCTTCCAAGCCCCCTAATAAACTTGCTAAATGTTTCATCCCTTGTCAACAACGGTCTCATTTGTTTGTGAAATAGATGACTCGCCCAGGGGAGCAACCTGAATTTTTTCCGCCAGTCCATGCCCAAGGACCAGCCGTTTAAAATCAACGGCTACGACAAGCTGGCCGCGTTGAGCTGTGCTGATAACTTCGATCTGATCACCGGCCCGCAATCCCATGGAAAGAAGCCTTAACCTGGCGCGAACACCGCAATTGAAATTCTTGATAATCAATTTTTCACCGGCTTTGGCCTGGTTAAGACCGATTAATTGATCCCGGATATCCAGACATGCACGGCAAATACCGTAAAGTTCCAATTTATGCTGGAGCAAGTGAAATCCGAATTCGGATGCGATTTTTAATTGCAATTGTTCAATGGTCTGATTTTCAAACTCAATGATATTTTTACATTTGGTACAGACCATATGGTCGTGGTGTTGACCAAGGTGACGGTGTTCAAAACGCAATTCACCATTATCGAAACGATTTTTTTGGGCGAATCCGTAACGGCACATCAATTCGATGGTTTCGCTGATAAAGACTTCTGAAAATTGATAACCGCCAGCGTTCAACGTTTGTGTTAATTGCCCCACGGTGACATGGTGTTCGGTTTTCAAAAAAGCTTCCAGAACCACCAGCCGTTCGTCAAAACGATCGATATGATCCTGTTTGAACAGCTTAATAAACTGTCTTTTCTCATGATGATGTAATGTTTGAGCGGCCATGGCTGCGCCTTGTGCTGTATTATTGCCCGTTGGCAAAAGGTCAACTTGTCCGATATTTTTGTTGCGCTCAACCAAATCTGCTACTTATGGTATGGACGTTAATTATCGGCTGTGTCCCGGCAGGTTCCAGGTTGTGCATGAACCACCGGAGCAAGTGCGTGATTGCGTATTCGCCTGGGAGCCGCCGGGCCCTGAACCGGATATGGCATAACTGGCCGTACTCAGGATACGCTCCAAAGGACCCTGGCCACAAGAAGAACATTTCATCTCAATGTCCTTGTCATTTTCACCCATAACGAGGATTTCCGTACATTCATTGCACTTGTGGCACTTAAATTCATAAATCGGCATATCAATCTCCCTGGAACAAATTTGTCCTGTTATCTTAATCTTACTCTTAAACGTTTTTTTTATTATCATCACTGCAAGATTGTCAATAGATCCAAAAGCTGTATTCAGGCGATATCTGACAAATAAAATACCATTTTGCATGTTTTTTTCCGTCTTGTGCGTTAAGGCAAAGGTGCGAATACGTAAAGTATGCGAACTTTGGCGCGCCTTGAATACGAAAAAAAATCTAAGCCCAATATGGTATCTGTTAAGATGCTATATTTTTTTCGCCAATCGCCTTATGTTTGATTTTTGAGCAATTCACGGGCATGTGCGCGTGTCGTACCCGTTATTTTTTCGCCACCTAGCATACGGGCTAATTCTTCAATGCGCTCTTGTGGTTTCAAGGGTGAAATCGTTGTTTTGGTACGGCCTTTTCGCACGCTTTTGACAATTTTGAAATGATGCTCGCCGTATTTTGCGATTTGGGGTAAATGGGTGATGCATAAAATTTGATGGCGCCGGCTCAAAGCTTGAATTTTTTTTCCCACCACTTCGGCCACGCCGCCTCCTATCCCGGAATCGACTTCGTCAAATACCACAGTTTCCACAGAGGTATTTTTTGATAAAATGGCTTTAAGGGCCAGTACTATTCGGGAAAGCTCGCCTCCCGAAGCAATATTTGTCAATGGTTTCATGGCTTCTCCCACATTGGGCGCAATGATGAAAAAAGCCCGGTCCGAACCGGTTTGAGTTAGAACGCGCCCATTGTTGGATAAAAATTTACTCACGCCCCGTTGCGCTTCCAGCGATTCAAGGGTTACCGCGAACCGGGTATCGGCCATTTTCAAAGAAGTCAGCTCTTTTTCAACCTGCTGCGCCATTTTTTGCGCAACCGCTTTTCGCCGCCGGGATAATTCATCTCCAAGATGACACAACCGGGTATGATGTTTTTTTAAATCTGCCTGCACTGCGGCCAGCTTATCATCCAGGAAATCCACATCCTGAAACTGGAGTTCTATATTAGCGAGATGATCCATAACCGCTTCCAGAGTTCCGCCGTATTTTCTTTTCAATTTATTGAGCAGGTCCAAACGGTCTTCAATGTTTTCCAGCAGTCCAGGATTTATATCGGCATGTGAAAGGTAATTTGTCAAAGTTGACGCCAAATCTTCTACCTTATAGGTCAGATCGGCCATTTCACCAGCCGTAGCGGCCAAGTCTTCATCCATACCGGCGGCTTTTTCCAAATCCTTGTGCATGCGGCCCATGCATTCGACTACAGCTCCATCCTTGCTGTAAAGCTCATCAGCACACTGCCGGACGGTTTGCACAATGAATTCGATATTTTTAAAGCGTAGACGCTCTTTTTCCAATTGCTCGTCTTCGCCGATCATTACACAGGCTTGAAGAATTTCATTTTTCTGAAAACGCAGCAAGTCAAGATGATTTTTCAGATTGCTTTGCTTTCGGAGCAATTCCTCTTCTTGTTGAATTAATGGAAGAATAAGTTGATAGCACCGGCGATACTCGTTCAAAAGTCCTCCCAGTTCACCCATCTGGTCCAGGACCTTTAAATGCTCTTCTTCTTTAAGCAAGCCTTGGTGAGCATGTTGCCCGGAAATGCTTGCCAGGCGCCCGGTAATGGCATTCAATACCTGAATAGTCGCCAAACGGCCGTTGATATAAATGCGGTGACGGCCTTTGGCGGATATAATCCGTCTGATCAACAGGCCTTCGGACCAATCGTAGTCATGTTGTTCCATCAACGCAGCAACCGCACTTGCTTGATCAATATAAAAAAACGCTTCCAATTCGGCATTTTCTGATCCGGTGCGTACGATATCCGTTGACGCCCGGCTGCCCAGCAGCAAATTTACGGCATTGATAATGATGGATTTACCGGCCCCGGTTTCACCGCTTAAAATGGTCAGGCCAGTGTCAAGCTGGATACACAGATCTTCGATGATGGCAAAATTCCGGATTGTCAGTTCCTGAAGCATTCGTCAACAGTATCTTTTCTTTAAAAGAGTTATTAACAATGATCAAACTGCGGCATCATAACAAATTCCAACATTTAGGTAAATACTGACGATACGGTGTATCTAAGAAACTTAGGGTCGCGGAAAAAATTTTCATCGTATTTAAATCCGCTAAAAACCTCACCGCAGCTCCAACGAGCTCAACGCTGCAGGTCCATTCTCGGTTGCAAGGCAGCTATCGGGGGTTTTTTATAACACCTCTTTTGCTGGAATGTTTGACGGATAAGCCTGAAAGTATCTGACCATTCTCTTTTCTATTTGCCCTTATAACAAGTGTCCATGTTGCTTAATCAAGACCAACTTCACGTTTAATTTTATCAAAGTCCCACTTGTTGATTTCATACAATGTTTCTTGCACGCATGGTCTATTACGCTTATTGAGGTGCTCTTTCATGTCATTGATAGCCTCGTCTTTTGGTCCATCCAGCCTTGCACACAAACACGATAAGCGGCCACAGCCGCGCCGGTGCGATCCGCTCCATGTTTGCAGTGCACGAGCACTGGCTGTTTATGGTGATTTTCATCTTTAAATAATTTCAGAAATTCAATAATATCTTTTTCGGCAATAAAATTATACCCCATTTCAAAATGCTTAAACTTCAGACTGGAATCCATACCCGCAATCTTAGAGTCAAGGTCTTTATTTTGCCCGGATCGCAAACTGACGACAGTATTAATACCATATTTATTTTCCAGGATTTTGAATTCTTCTTTGCTTTTTGGTAGGGCACTGCGATAAAGATTTTCCGAAACTTCAAAAGGATGATTTACTTCTGCCAATTGTTTAGGAAAGGGTCTATTTTTTACTCTTTTAGTTCTTAAATTTTCAAAATTCCCGCTATTAAACAAACTAGTTTTGGTGTCACCTCCCAATCCAGAAAGGTGAGTTATAAATTTAATAATTCGCTGCTTAATAATTTTTTTTATGACTCAACCAAAAAAATCTGAAATCCAACATGAGCCATACTTTAAATTCTTTAAAGCCATTTTTTAATGCCAATTTTTTTGGCATTTCAGTGGCTCTGTTACTCCGGATAACCTGTAATTGATCTTATTTTTTTATACAGAGGCTTTAAAAGTTTATACATTTTTTGATAAACTTCCCGATAAAATTCGTCATAAAGCCGGTGTACGGTGGGATTAGGATCGTATACCTCTCCGATATGAGTCATGCTTTTGATTGCGGATTTGAAATCGGAAAAAAAATTCAATCCCACGGCAGCGTCGATTGCAGCTCCCAGTCCGGCTGTTTCATAAATATGGGGTCTTACCGTGGCAAGCCCGAAAACATCGGCGGTCAATTGGCACGCCGCCCGGCTTTGTGAACCGCCGCCGGAAACCCGTAAGCTGGTAATCGGAATTTTGCCGCGCTTTTCAATCCTTTCCTTGCCCTCGCGCAGCGCATATGCCAGCCCTTCAAGTATGGCCCGGTATAAATGGGCGCGGGTATGTACATCCCCAAAACCTATAATCGCTCCTTTAGCCTCAGGGCCGGGGAACTTGACTCCGGGCGTCCAGTATGGTTGCAGCATCAGTCCCATCGAACACGGCGGAACATCTTCCAAAAAACTTTCAAACAGCGTTTCGGGAGTAATGCCCTGGCGCCCGGCTTGCATTTTTTCCGGATAACCGAACTCGTTTTTAAACCAACTGACCATCCAAAACCCCCTGTAAATTTGAGCTTCAACGGTATAGCGCCCCGGAATGGCCGAAGGGTAGGGCGGAAGCAACTTAATAGGCTCTACATAGCATTTATGGGTAACATTGATTGTAGCCGTGGTTCCATAACTCAAGCAGCCTATGGAGGACTCCATTGCGCCGGAACCGATCACCTCACAGGCTTTGTCGGCGGCTGCCGCTATAACCGGCAATCCTTTGGCAATACCGGTTTGAGCTGCCGCATCGCTGGTGATATGTCCCAGAATTGAGCCTGGCGGGGTCAACTCCGGCAACATTTCCAGAACAGTCGGCAGGCAGCGCCACTTCCAGCTCCAGGAAGCAGCCCAGCGAAAGCGTTTATAATCAAATGGAAGATATCCTACCTGACAGCCCGTGGAATCAACAAAACGCCCGGTTAATTTATATGTAAGGTAACCGGATAACAATAACAGCTTATGGATGCGCTGCCATATATCCGGCTTATGAACGGCAATCCAGTTCGCTTCCGCCTCGGTTCTGAAATAGTTAATGGTCTCGTTCTGTCCCAGAAGGTTGAATATCCATTTCCACGGTCCGCGAACAGGCTGTAAATTATGGGTTTTACGCTGATCCGGCCAAACAATGGCCGGCAACAGCGGTTGGCCCTCACGGTCTACGGCAACGCAGGTGTTGCGCTGGGTGGTCAAGGCCATACCGGCAATCGCATCTTTTGGCAAATTGCTTGTCTTCCATAATTGTGTGCAGGCGCAGCACAATGTCCGCCAGAAAAGCACGGGATCCTGTTCGGCCCAACCAGGTTTGGGAGAATGATAAGGCTCAAAGGGTACTTGTTGTTTAAAGTGCATTTTACCCAAAAGATCAAAAATCATTGCCTTGATACTCTGGGTGCCCACATCGATTGATAAGATAAATTCGCCGGTTGTCATAGGTCTCAAATCGTATAAAAATTAGAGTAAAACGGAGTCATTTGGTTATCCTTTAAGATTATCCAGCAAGAATTCCCGGTAATTTATTGCCGGGAGCAGTCACTGATTATTACCTGATTTGACATGTTCTTGAGATTTTTCCGTTTTTATTGAAACTTTGCGCCAAAAACCATCTGTACCGAAACACTTCCAGCCCCACTTGAGCCAGTTTAACAAACTGCTTGCAAGCCAAAGCGACCAGACCAGCATACAGCCCCGGAAAACCATAACAGGCATGCTCACTACCCATGGCCGGGGCATCTGGCCCATAATCCGGTCCTGGGTCCAATTCAATTTAAGATAGTAGGAGTCATTGCCGGATATTTGCATTTCCGGCTGCCCCACCAAACCCGCTTTTACAGCAGCATACATGCAAACCAGCGCGGCCGCCGTCCATATAACTAGGCCCGTTTGGATACTATTAAAAGAAAACCCGTGTTTCGGCATAGAGCCAGTTTTACGAAGACCTAATACAATTATCCATCCTGCGATAATCATCGACATAATCACAGGAACCTGCGTCAAGCCCAATCCCAGCAACAACCATTGCCAAGTTTTCAACGGTATGATTGAAAGGCGGCCCAAAAACAATGCAATCAGCGCGATTACCGCAAGATAGCTCCAAAGTAAAACAGCCGGACCCCAGTCAGGCCCTTTCAAAAAAAGAATCCAGCGCTCAGGCATTTTAAAAGTTACCCTGGCATTGAGCGCCGGAGCGCCAACATCAATCCGCGGCGCTTTAAATTTTGTAGAAAAATCCTTTAACTGGCGCCATTGAACTTTCACGGTCTGTTCGCCTGACTGTAACGGCAGAATCACACGATTACCTTCCAGTCTTACCGGCAAAGACTTGTTATTAATAGTAACTTTTTGAATATTCGATTTTGGAGGTAACGTGAGGGTGTGTTGTACTGCCTTGCTGGTTCGAATTGCCAGGATCATTTCGCTATTAACGATACGTTGACTGGGTGTCAGAATTAAATCCGCATTATCAATGGTCAAATGCTGGCCGTCAATCGCAGGCAGCCGATGAACGTTTATGGTTGCACTTTCACCGGGCCAGGGCCGCCATTGAGGCTGCCATTGCCCTTGGCCGCTTTGATGATGAATCACGGGAATGCCTTTCAGATCGCAATGCCAGATTGGGCTGGCATCAAGAATCCAGGTTTCGGTCCAGGCAACAGCCTTAGGGGCGGACAATTTGATGCTGGAGGATATCTCAAGGGTTCCCCGGTAAATAACCGTTGTTTGACCGGCAGCCAAACTCACAATCGCCTGGCCTTTTTCCACCTGTATACCGGAAGTTGTTACTGCTTCGGACTCAAGCAATGGAACATTCACAACAATTGGAACTCCGGTTGGGGTTACCCGCCGAACTTTGGTAATAACCTGCCAAGAGTGCCCGAGAACCAATTTGCGCTCTACTTCCAAAAAAAACGGCAAGACGCCGGCGTACTGATTTTTATCTGTTTCGCCCCGATCTTCCCGGATACGGGTCAGTTCGATGCTTGAGCCTGTACGGCCATTAGGATCAACTCCCTTATAGCGCCAGCCTTCGGCGGCAACTGAAGCAGTATGGGGTTTTAGCGGCAAGGGCAACCTCACAAGATCATCCGGACCGGCCATTCCAATCATCACAATGGTGTGAAATCCCTTTGGTATATATGCCCACAATTGGCCTGATTTATCCCGAATCAACCCGTTTATGGGCACATTATCCAATAATATCTGATTGGGATTCCAAGCGCTGCGTTTTGCAGGCAAAGGCACGGCGGCTTGCTCGGCTGCATGAATTTCAAGCATTACCTGCAGCTTGTCATTAGATGCCAAAATTTCCATGCGCGATATGTCTGCGCAAAAGGGCAGACAATCCGGCTTTTCCAGCAAACGCTGGCGCAACTCGTCAAGCAGTTTCCGGGGAGGAAAATTGTCCCTGGTCTCTGAAGCTTCGGCAATACCGGCGCCGCTTAAAATAACGCCAAAAATAAATAGCCCGGAGATAACTAATCCAAATATACAAGATAAAGATACAGCTTGAGTGTATTTGCTTACTTTTTTCCACCAGGATCGCCAGTCCAATACACTCCAAATTAAAACAGCAAGCAATATAACTCGAACAAAAGCCAGCACCATGTTTACTTTCGGTGATAGCAAGTACAGCCTCATGGTTTGTTCTTTGGACACAGGCCCGTTCCAATTGAGCTTCACACAATGCCATCGCCAATCGGGTAATCCAGGCCCCGTGGGGATGAGGGACTCCGGGACCTTCTGCAATGGTTCTTCACTTTGAAGTTCAATAGCCCGAGTGTCGGCCATGGATTTGTGCGAACGTTTACGAGCTGCTTTCGAATCGGGCTTTTTCTTTGCTCTTTGAACAGAATCCAGCTCCATGCTTTTTTTTTCTAAAGTTTGCTTCTTCGGCTGATATTTAAACGGTTGGCCTGTGCAAGCATGCGGAGCCAACTGCGGATACAGCCCCCAGCGAATCTGCTGAACCATAAAAGGCACGGCAATTACAACCAGCACGATACCGGCGAAAATTCCCCAAGTAAAAACTATTTTTTTAAACCATCCCTTTGAAAGCAACGGCAAGAGCGCCAAAACCGCCAGTAAATGCAGCCATACAATTCTCGGAGACCCCGGTTCCTGGTAAATCAATATCATGGTAACCAATGCCATAAATGCCCAGGCAATATTGCGCAGTTTAAAAATAGCAAGAGAAATGATTAAAACCAGGAAAAAATCCAGCAGAGTCCAGCTTTTCAACCAGGTTTGAGATACACTGTCAATATTAGCGGCCGCTACCAGCGACCAGCCGGGGGCAAGGTGCAAAAAACCACTGACTTTTTGAAAATCGTGATCCCACCCTACAACTCTTATTGGGTTTGTGCGCTGCGCCAGGCGCGAATCAGCCGCCATGGATAACCGGCCGGAGCGTAGCTCGATACCTGCTTTTTTATCCGGTCCAAGAACGGTAATCATTTGATCCTTACCTTCCACTGCAACGCGTCCGAGCTCTATGGGGGCATTAATAGTCAGGCGCCATTGCCTGTTTAAAGCGCCGATTATTTTATCGTGTATGGAAAACCCCTGGCCGTCAAAATCAAGCCACCAGGTCCGGTGCAGATTCAATTGATCCGGTGCGGGGTCTGAATCTCCCCGGCGGATTTGCTTGAATGACAACTGCGAATCAGAATTTATCAAATAGGCAGCATAACGATGCCAGGATGACGGCATTTCGGTTTGGGCAGGCTCTACTGGCGCCGGTCCCTGAATTTCAACAATTCGCAGATCATGTTGGGGTTTAAAAGACCAGATTTGTTGGCCATAGGGCAGTTCTTCAGGACCAATTTTGTGAACCGGCCCGGGAAGTCTTGTAGAAAAATTGATCTCCCAGCGCCCAGCCCTCGCCTGCACCGAAATACTCCTGCTGGTATTGATCCGGGCCGGCAATTTACTGTCAAGAGTCATGGGTACTGCAGTGGGCAGCAAAAGGT
Organism: Desulfobacteraceae bacterium; assembly: GCA_024230435.1. Classification (GTDB taxonomy): domain Bacteria; phylum Desulfobacterota; class Desulfobacteria; order Desulfobacterales; family Desulfosarcinaceae; genus UBA2230. Next base: position 11,874 of record JAAERL010000279.1, on the reverse strand, counting down.
CTTTCAACACGATTTCCCGGCTCTTACCGGAAACATCCAAACGCACGAGCGTGTTCACACGCATAGGGACCGTGTCGTTTAACAATCGAAAAACAGAGACTTTTAGACGATCCTGTTCACCGGAGGCGCCTTTGCTTTTATAAAGCCATAATCGCCCCTTTTCATCAATCTGCGGATATTCGATCATTTGTTCTTTAACAAAAAGGGAAAGCAATCCCAATGAAGGCGGAATATTTATCAATTCAGGGATACTGCGCCAGAAAAAACGCCCTCTTATTTGGTGCTCACCTTCTGTAAGAACCACCATGGGAAGGCCATTGCGCTTGACTACGGAAGCTTGATCACCGTCAACCGTCACAGAGCCGGGCCACAATGCATCGCTGCCGGGCAATGCCACCCAGGTGCGGGCGAACATTAACCATCTTTGTTCAAACCGGCCGCCATCAAATGACACTTCCAACTTTAGCCGGGAAGGCCAACCGCAACGCACAATAGACCCGTCATTATACTGTGCCGGGCAAAGATCCTGCTCATGACCGTATAATACCCAATCTTTCCAGGGCAGCAACGATTGGGGCAGGGCCTGCTCTGAAATCTCCCCAACCGCGGGAGACAGCAAACCGGTCATAAAAGAAAAAACAAGCGCAAAAAAAATCGAATAAAAAATAGAAAAACGAAGCTTCATAATTTTTGCTTTCTATTAAATTGTTTTACAACCCTTTGTACAGCCTGACGCAGGTCCATAGGCTTGTAACCCATTTGAAAAGCCTTTTGACTGTCCAGGGACACATCCCGGGCCCGTGGGGTGCTCAGTTTCATATCATCGATACGGACCGGGCGGATCATATCCGGCTTTATCCCCATGCTTTCGGCCATCATCAGGCCAATCCCGTGACGCGATATGCGGGTATTACCTCCTAAATGTAATACCCCCCCGGTCTTATCCATCAAGTTCAGAATCCCCCCGGCAGCACTATGGGTATCTACCGGAGTTCTGTATTCATCGGTAAAAAGATTTAACTGCGTTTTTTGGGAAATAGCTTCGAGCATGTGATGGCAAAAGTGATAGGCCGAATCATGGGGCGCAACACCTATCATTAAAGGCATGCGGCAAATAAGCGCCTGGGGGTGGTTTTGCATTACCGCGTCTTCGGCCATCACCTTTTGTCGGGCATAGATACCCAAAGGCTGACGTGTGTGTCTTTCACTATAAGGCGGACAAAGACCGTCAAATACCAGGTCTGTGGAAGTAAAGACAAAGGGGATATTTAAATCACGGCAAATCCGGGCCAGTTTGCCCGGCAATTCACTGTTAATTATCCGGGACTGTTCGGGAAAACGTTGGCAAAATGCAACATCGGCAACAGCGGCGGCATGAATTACGGCCTCCGGTTCCAGGGTTTTAAATAAAGCTTCCAGATTGTTTAATTTACTCAAGTCCGCCTGGACGGCCCGGACATCCGGAACCAGCGGTTTGTGACGATGATAAATCGCCAGAACGCTGTGTTTCACGCATGCCAGCCTGCACAGCGAATCTCCTAAGAAACCGCTGGCCCCGGTTATCATTAATTTAGGCCTGTTTTTATTTTTCATCTTTGCTGGTAAAATTAATCTTTACCCTTAAATTACAGGGAATATGTGTTATTAGGGGCCTGCAAGATGCCAATACATTGGCATCTTGCACAACATTCACATTCTTTATCTTACAAAGGCTATAGCAACGATGCGTATTGCTTATTTTATAACATCCCATGGTTATGGTCATGCCAGCAGAGCGGCCGCAGTCATGTCCGCACTGCACCGCTGTGCGCCTGACGTTGAATTTGACATTTTTACAACGTGCCCCCGGCAAATTTTCCATGAAAGTCTTCAGGCGCCGTTCTCGTATCATAATGTTTTAACCGACATCGGCATGGTGCAACGAACGCCATTGCACATGGATCTATCAGCCACCTGCCAGGCACTAAACAAACTGCTTCCTTTTAAATCCCGGCTTTTGAAAGACCTGGCCCGGCGCATTAACCGCAAAAACTGTTCTCTGGTTATTTGTGATATCGCCGCAATGGGAATTGCCGCTGCCCGGCAAGCCGGCCTTGCCGCTGTTTTAATCGAAAATTTTACCTGGGATTGGATCTACGAAGCCTACACATCCAAACAGTCCGGCTTGCGCCCCCATATTGATTATCTAAAGCATCTTTACCGGTTGGCCGATTTTCACATCCAGACAGAACCTTTTTGCCAGCCTGTTGCTGAAACCGTCCGAGTGGCTCCCATCAGCCGCCGTCCGCGAACCGAAGCGATAAAAACCCGCCAGAAGCTTGGCGTTTCTCAAAATGAAAAAATGGTTCTGGTGAGCATGGGAGGTGTGCCCGATGCCTTTGATTTTCTGCACACACTTGCTGGAAAAATACCCGCCACCCTTGTTATTCCCGGCAGCAACAACCATACGGTCAGTCATCCCCAGGTAATTTTGCTGCCCAAACACTCGGATTTTTATCATCCCGATCTTATCGGGGCTGCTGACGCACTTATAGGCAAAGCCGGGTACAGCACTATTGCAGAGGCATATTCGGCAGGCTTGCCATATGGCTATATTTGCAGAAACGATTCACCTGAATCATCGGTTTTGGAAGCCTTTCTTACAACCCGCCAGCCCTCGTTATCCATTAGCGAGCATGATTATACCAGCGGTAACTGGATTCGGCATTTGCCTGAGCTGCTCAATCTTTCCCGCGCCCGGCCCCAAGTCAAAGACGGGGCCGAAACTGCCGCATCACTTATTGCTGAAAATTATTTTAAATGAATCCGTTGCGTATGGTTCCCACCTTTTCGATGGCGCATTCGACATCATCACCCGCCTTGAGAAGCACTGGCGGATCACGAAAAATACCCACCCCGCTTGGAGTTCCCGTAGAAATAATATCACCCGGAGTCAAAGTGATATCCTGGCTGATATCTTCAATCAGGGCGGCAACATCAAAGAGCATATCCCTTGTGTTTGCCTCCTGCATCAGGTTCCCGTTGACCTTGGAGGTCAAGCGCAGATCATACAGATCGCCGATTTCATCGGCTGTTACCAGGTAAGGCCCCAAAGGTGCAAACGTATCAAACGATTTACCCCGAAACCATTGAGATTCCGAAAATTGGGCCTGCCGTGCGGAAACATCATTCATGACGCTGAATCCGGCAACATATGTCATGGCTTCAGATTTAGGAATCCGTTTGCCTTCCCGCCCGATAATCACCGCCAGCTCCACCTCCCAATCCACCTGGCCGAAACTGACTGGCATCAGGACCGGATCAAAAGGTCCGGTAAGGGCGTTGGGCGTTTTACAAAAAACAAGGGGCCTTTCAGGTATGTCAAATCCACCCTCCCGGGCATGTTCGGAATAATTTTTACCAATGCATAAAATTTTAGCCGGATTTGCCACAGGCGGACCTAAACGCACCTTGCCCGGTTTGCCTGAAGCTGAGAATTCTTTTAGCCTATCAATCCAGCCCACTTTAAAAAAGTTAACGCCGATATCAGGTATACTGGGAAAATGTAATTGCAAATCCACAATACCATCGGTTTGCCACAAACCCGGTTTTTCGTATCCAGGCTCACCAAATCGAATGAATTTCATATTTCGTTCCTAAAAATTTATCCTTCATGCCGAGAAGACTCCTTGCTTCGCGCAGCGAAGGTGGGAAAGCAGTCACCAAATTCAAAGTCCTAAAATCATATAGATAAGCAGAGCATTTTTTGCAATGCTTTACAACATAATGTTGGCGGGAGCAGTCACTTTCGCCTGATATTTAATTTAGACAGGCCGTAAGGTAAATTTTTCTTGTTGCCGTGACCCTTATAGTTATTTCAAACATGGGTACTTTGGTCTCTAAAGTGCAAAAAAAGTTGGCTCTTTTTGTTTTTTTTGCAAACACAGTTCTCAGTGGCATTGTTACCAGTTTTTTTAATCGATACAAAAAACGCTTTCCCGATTGTGCCCGTAAAGATGTAAAGCGGGAAAAATTCGGTATCAAAAGTCACATGGTACGCTAATTGCTTGAACAGCCGGGAGAATGACTTAAATGCATTCAAGAATAAACTAGTGTATGGATATCAAGTTAAACAACAATATTTTTATTAAGGAGTTTTGAAAGTTGATTGAATACGAACTTGCAATAGTGTGGGCTTTTAAAGCTGGTAATTTATGGCGATAGAGGCAACATCCGTATGAATAAATTTCGGATAAAAGGATACGATTAGACCGGAAAAACATATGTTTTATGCTTTGCTAAGGCGATTGGCAACTGCCAAGACTCTGATAGCGGCCTTGGCAAAATCATATTGAACAAGCAGCGTATTTACTATTTAAAAATGGATAGATCTTAACGTTGGGTTTAATTTATTACTCACGCCGTATTAAATAAAGGAGCATGTCAATGTATGCATCTGGAGTAAACGCATTTGATTGGGCTAATGATGGAAATCCGTTTGGCAACTTTGACCGCAATAATAAGCAAAGCGAGTTTATAAAGCTCAAATCTGCCCACACCCTCCCTGCCCAGGTCACCTTGAAAAGTAAGATGCTCAATGAGTACGTCACAGGAGTAAAACAAAAAAACTTAATGGCAAACCTCGATACTCTTGTTGACAGCAAAAGTATATGCCCGCCAGCAACCACCACTGTTGTAAATGAGCAGCAGTGGCCGTTTGCTTCGGTAACAACGGCTGCCGGTCAATTAGCAGCAACCGGCGGTGCGGCGCAGGCGCTTGATCCTTTATCTTTGCCATTTGCAGGCGTACTGCTCAAAATTACTGCAGAAGGCCTAAAAGGCGATATTCAAACGCTGAAGCAGGGAAAAGAAAAGATCAACGAGTATAAAAATGCACCCGATGAAAAAAAAGCGGAGCTTGAAATCAAAAAGCAACTTGGCGAAATGATGGTCGCTGAGGCTAAAGGCGGTCTTGTCTACGATAGCGCCGGAATACTGCGATTTGGCGGCATGACTTTTCTGCTCGTTACAGGTTTTGCCGCACTTGCCGGGGCAACAATACCAGGAGCCCAATTTGTTGGGCCGGTAGTGAGCGCGTTAGGAGCAGCGCAATGCTTCTCAGATACTTATAAATTTACCAAGGCAGGACTAAGCGCCGCCCAACTCAGCAAAGCCGCCAATGCGTGGCTGAACGAGGAAAAGGAAAATACCGGTTTTTATCCAGATCAAGAGCCATATCAAATAGAGCGAATAGATGACACTAATATGTATAAAATAAGCTTGACCGAAAACGGTAAAAAAGAGCTGCTTGATGCTGTGGCTAAAAATATTGCCGATTCCAGCAAAGGAGCTAAAATCGCCAAATACGGTCTTGCCGCCCAAGTGGCCATTATCGGCGGTATACTCATTGCCATGGGAGTCGGCGTTGGGTTGATGGCTACCGGCATCGGCTGGGGAATCGTTGGCCTGTTCGGGGCTGCCTTTGGGGCCTATTTGATTCATAATAAACTAAAAAAAGATGCGCAAATCAATGATCTTAAAAAACTTATCACAGATTATCAAGGCAGCATAGACGATAAGGTAGAGGAGCTGAAGAACACCCCTGATTTTGTAAACAGCATTAAAAAAGGCCGCGATATCAAAAGAATGTCTGATGTTGTAGAACAATTAAAAAAAGATTCTGGTTTTGCAGAAAAAATAAAAAACTATAGCAGAAACCAAGAGCAGTCTTTTGATAACACTATCGAGACCGTAATAAAGAGTCTTAATTTTGCGGATGATCCAAATGAAAATCTTGACTTAATAGAAAAAAACCTCGTTTTTGCAGAAGAAACAATGAAAGAGCTTAATTTTAGTCAGGATGATTTGCAAAATGATGTATATAAAGCTGAGATTGTCACTATGGCTGAGGATAGGATTGAAGCTGAGATTGAGGCTGCGGCTAAAGCTAAGATTGAATATGACGCGGTCAGAAACTTGGCGGGACTGGACCCTGTTTGCGCCCGTTTTGTTCTGACACAACTGCTAAATGAAGGTAATCCGGATGCTGAAAAATTCGCGAAAAAACTTGGATTGGACGATGAAATTATTAAGGGACTGCAGCAAATAAAAATTGGGGAAAATAAACAGGGTATCAAGGAAGAGGAAGAAGATAAAAAACAAAATCATGACGGCCAATTGGAAGACACGGTAAACGATGGAATGGAGATTTTGGGCAAACGTTTTGGGCTTGCTTAAGAGGGTGGTAGGCTAAGGCAACTTCCCCCTTGGCCTACTCAGCCTCTTCCAAGCCCTCTACCATTAGTTGTCTTCACGATCAACCATGGCTTTTTCGATGTTGATTTGATCCTTAAACTTTTCAATCATATTTTTCATGATTTGTCCTGCCAGAGTTGGGTTATTTTCCAAATTGGCTATCGTTTTATCAGGTTTAAAGGTTTTTGAGGCCAATTTATATGCCAGGGCTTTGCGGTATGGAACCGCACAACGCGTACTTTTAAAAGAATCAAACATATTTTTAAGATCCAGCGATAAACGAAAATAGTCATTAATGCCTGTATCTGATTTATAGGCATCCGTGCCTATTTTTATCCCCTTGATTAACAAATTATGCACTGTTTTGAGTGGATCGTTTTTTACATACACCTGATTTACTTGTTTATAATCCAACTTTTGTTCGGGCAAATGCCTCAACAAGGTTTGGAGCATGGACAGATGCGATCTTGAATCAGACATGATATTCAGGTCTAAACGGGGCATGAATTTCCTATAATCAGCATACTCCTTTTGGCATTCTAAAGACAAAACTTGTTTGCCTTTAGAATAATCATTCAAAAGTGTGATTATAAAATTAAACATTTTTTCGTCGGTTTCATCAAAAAACTTTAGATCCTTTGGCCGCAATTGCGCAATGTGTTGGTTTTTATTATCCAGCATATGAATATTAAAAAGGAGCAGACTCACCTTTTCTTTAATTCCTTTGGGCAGTCCCCTGAACGCATTATTGACAATGCGGCTTGCCAAATCGCTTTGTTCCTTCAGTGGCTGGGCGAGAAACCTGCCTTGAATATCGCTGAAAGTTTCTAAAACATGTGATCGCGTCTCCATGATCTGCCGGGATCGCGAAAAGTGGTATGCCTGTTTGTTGTCTATAGCCTTTGTAAAAGACTTGTCCGGTTTTAAAGAGTAATTGATAGAGTTCTCGTTGGAATGCTTTTTTACATGGTTAAACAAACAGGGACGGCCGGCCACCACCGAAATGCAATCGCCGTCAAAATCCCCGTCCATTTTATCTTGTTCCTTCAAAGGTATGGCAGCGCATGAACCTGGGGGATAAACTTTAATTGCCTGTAATATTCCTTGTGCCAGCAACGAGGTGTCAGCCGTCACTCGCATTTTGCTTTTAGTCCAATCGGTATGCGTTTTAACATCTTGTGCCGACATGACCACATTATTATCTTTAAAATCTGCCGGCCATAGGTCGTCCGGCACCACCACCAGGAGTCCTTTTGTGAAAAAAAGCGGAAACTCTTTTTTATTGAAGTCAGTTCGATCCTGGGCGACAAAAGTATATTGAATGACGCTATTTTCATTTAAGAAAATAGCTGTTTGATCATTATCGGCTAAAAGCTTCACCCGGTTTTTTTCGATAGCAAATATATTCTTTTTGTCATAGGGGGCTCTGCCCAATATTATACCGGCATTGCGGTTAGTTTGGAACGTTTGGCCTTTTAAGTAGGGAAGGTGCACACAGTTATCACCCGACGGCACGGCTATAGCAATATCGCATTCAATTCCACCTGTCAGTTTCCGATATAACGATTCAACTCCATTGGAGTCGTTAAGCCCAACGCAGTCATCGTTTATCCCGGCGACCGTTTCTTTAACCACCTCATTGTCGGATTTGTAATGTTGCAGCGCCTGGCACGGCAGATAATTTTTTTTGTGCTTTCTAATCGGGGGGATTTTTCCGGATTTTAAAATGGTTATTTTCTTCGCCAGCGAAGCCTTAATGAAACCGCAACCATCGTGGGGTCTTAATACCGTAGTTTTTACATAAAATGAATGTAATTCATTTTCAGACCTATCGGGCAAAAGGGCGAGATTGAACTGCCCTTCCAGAACATATCCGGTCGGATTCTTTGCGCAGATATTTTTCGAAGGGGCGCTTGTCATCATGCGATTAAAATAGTAAAAGCTTTCTTTGTTTGGAAACAGCTTTTTGGTCAGATCTTCAAAATCGCTGCCTCGCTTTGTCTCTTCCACCGGTACTGCCGGTAGCATTCCGTGATTGGAGCCTTGTTTGTTGAAATATTTGTGCGAGATCTGTTTGTTATCATTAAACTTGTTTGTATGAAAACCTTCGTAAATTAAATCCTTCACTTTCTTTGTCTTAGGCTTCATTAAATTGCCGCCGAATAATTCAAACCTGAATTCTTTCCCATCGATATTTATCTTGCTTTCAAGCTGATATCTTTTAAGGTTCTGGGGTAAAGCAATCCGGACCAGGGGTAATTTTTTTTTAGTAAGCCGTCCAAGGATCGTATAATGCCGGTCATTTTTCCGAATGAGTTTGCCATCAATGTCATACACCTGCAGATTTGTGAGCCCTGCATCTTTCGGCGGCACAGACGGCTTATGTCCAAACTGTTCGAAAACCTCATTGTAATCAAAAACGGTTGAAGGCGGTAACTCATTATTATAAACATACCTATCGAGTTTGCTAATTTTATTATCAAGGCCATTTGATTGCTTCCAGCCGGTGGCTATAAGGAAGTTTTTGCAGTCAACGAATTGACTATATTTTGAAAACGCATTGGTCAAGTCAAAGAGACACTGCGAAGTAGCGCAGGCTCCGTTTATGTATGTTTTCGATGCATCTTTTGTTACTTTAAGATTTTGAGCAAACTGTCCAAGGCTTTTTACCACGTAAAATTTATCAGGATATTTGCTAATCGCATTAACCAAGTTGGCTGTTTCACACAAATTAAAGTGGTGCCCGTTTATATTTACTCCAGAATCAGCTTTAGTTATTTCAAAGCATTTAATGATCTTTAAAAGGGCTTTTCGGAATCGATCTTCATCTTCACAAAATTTGGAAAATTCGATAGTCAAGGTGCTGATACAATGCTTAGTAGCATCTAAGCCGGTTATATTCAGTCGGTTCGACTTTGTTTTTTTTACAACTATCCCCGTAGCTATACATTTTAAGACTTCTCTGCACTGAGGCCTGCTGATATTTTTTAAAAATGGCTCGGCCAGATCATAAGTTTCAGAAAAATTAACTGGTTTGCCGTTTATTATAAAACCGTATTTCTTTTCAGGTACCCTAAGATAAACACTGATCAGGATAGGAACAATTTTATGAGCCCAAATTGTATGAAAAAGTTTTGGATGAGCCTCTCTGGCAAATGACGAAATTAGACAAGTTAACGGTTTCATTCCATAGTGGTAGCCGTTTAAAAAATTTTTACTACTATTGTTTGGTTTTATTTTAAGAAGTGAAGCGATTTTTTCAAGGGCGGCGTTGCAATATTTATTTTTAAGATATTTTGAAAACGCGTTGGCCAGGTTGGAGATTTCCTGCAAACTGAGATTATCCTGAAAATAAAAATCGGATAATACAGTTTTAGCGAGAACAATTAGAGCTTTACGCCAGTATTCTTTTTCTGGGTTTTGCCCAAAAGCATCGGCTAATGCGCATATGATGTGCCAATTATTACTATCACTACTACGCAAGAGCCATGCAGGTCTATTTTTTATAATCATTTTGGCATAATCGTTTATTTTGTTTTGGCAAAGATCACTTCTTTGATATGCCCATTTCATTAACTCTTTTTGCTCTGCCGAATTGTCTTGGTTGCTATAAAATACGCTTTGCGGTTTTTTATTTTGATTTACATGCGACAATTTTGAAATGTGGGATTCATTTTTATATTTCCTGTTTTTGTCTAAATCCCGGTTAGTCATTTTCCTGTTTTTGTCTAAATCCCGGTTAGTCATTTTTTTTGAAACATAGTATGATCTGGCGTTATTGGCAGCACCTTTTTGTTTATGAAATTGTCTTGGTCTGTGGTAAAATCCTAAATCCTGTTGACATCCTATAGCTGGCGGATATTGAACGTGTTCGTTCTGACGGAGCCTTGTTTCAAAATGGGAGTCGTTGTTGTAGCCGTTGTGGTTGTAGTTGTGGGAGTCGTTGTTGTAGTCGTTGTTGTAGTCGTTGTTGTAGTCGTTGTGGTTGTAGTTGCGGGCGCCGTTGTAGTAGTCGTTGTAGTAGTCGTTGTAGTAGTTGTGGTTGTGGTTGTAGTTGTGGTTGTGGTTGTGGTTGTAGTTGGACTGAGGCTGACAATATAATGCGCTGGCTGGGGGACGGTTTAAATGTAATCCGGTTAATAAACGCATTGGAGTTGGACCAGGGATATGGTCTCTTGTGTGGTAATTGTTATGCTGTGTATTATAATATCGATTATTATTTGGTGGATTATTCATGTTCATTTTCCCTTCTTTGACACAAATGCAACGATCACTATTGAACCGTAGTTCGTTTTTTTATATTCGAGCCGTTTTTGGTGACAATTAAATCTTTAACCATTCAAAAATTGTACCAAATATTTTACGCATTTAAAAACACAGCTAATATTATGTTAATAAACGTATTTTTTTTTCGCGTCCACTGGAACAAATTTTCTATGCGCCAAGACTGTTGGCGCCTGGGCTCAAAACATAAATCCAATTACCTAAGATCTTTACTCGATAATCAACTTTTTCGCTAAATCCATGAATTTGTAATATTTAAGGCTTCCTGAACTATATATAATCTCTTGTAATTTCAGTTAAAATATGGCAAATAGATGAGCATAAAGTGTTCAAGAACTCTGTAAAATCAACAAAAACCTTTGCACTTTTTACCAGCAAGCTCATGTATGAACACAATTTAAAGCAGATGGAATTCGAAAATTTTAATCTTTCCTTTGAAGGACGGTTGCGCAGTGATAATCGTTGGGTGAAACTGGCTAAGTTTATTCCCTGGGAAGAATTTGAAATAGCTTATGCCAGGAACTTTTCAGGTTCCGGAGTAGGTCCACCCGCTAAGTCAGTGCGAATTGCTTTGGGTGCTCTGATCATAAAGGAAAAGCTTGGGACCTCTGATGCAGAAACGGTTGAGCAGATTCGTGAAAATTCTTATCTGCAATACTTTTTAGGCTTTACTGATTACAGCGATAAAGAACCGTTTCATCCAACAATGTTTGTTCATTTTAGAAAACGATTTGGTAAAAAAACTATTTGCCAGATCATCGAAACGGTGAACCAAAAAGCAAGAGTGACCAAAAAAAATGCTAAGGATGACGGCAAGGATAACAATGGTGGTTCTGCAACTGGGGATGCCTCCAATAAAGGCCAATTGCTAATCGATGCCACCTGCACACCGGCCGATATTACCTTTCCAACCGATCTGAAGATTCTAAATGAGGCCAGAGAAAAAAGTGAACGGATCATTGATATTTTACACCAGCCCCACAGGGGGAAGCTAAAAAAGCCACGGACCTATCGCAAACAAGCTCGAAAACAATTTCTTTCCGTAGCAAAAAGCAAGAAAGTTTCGAAAAGTAAAATGCGCAAAGCCATGCGAAAACAACTGGGTTATCTGGGACGAAATCTGAAAACGATTAACAAGTTATCGAAGATTACTCCGTTGTCACAACTTGATAAGCGCATGTACAAACTGCTGTTGGTCATCAACGAGGTGTACCGCCAGCAAAAATGGATGTATGAACAACGGATTAACCGGATTGATGATCGCATCGTAAACATCTACCAGCCGCATGTCAGGCCAATTAAACGTGGCAAAGCTGGAGCTGGTACGGAATTTGGAGCCAAGATATCCGTAAGTGC
>JAAERL010000278.1 GCA_024230435.1 Desulfobacteraceae bacterium | reverse complement strand
TGTTAAAGAATATACCATCTTGTATGTCTTTTTTCCCGTCTTGTGCGTTATGCCAAAGGTGCGAATACGTTAAGTATGCAAACTGATCAGCAAAACTTTGGCGCGCCTTGAATACGAAAAAAAATCGAAGCTCAATCTGGTATATTCTTTAACTGCAAATCGCCTAAAGTGTTCTATTTTATTTTTTCATGGATTTTCTTTTGCCAAATCCTAATATACTAAGCAAACCACAACCAAATAACCAAATGGCGCCCGGAATAGGAACATTAGAATCGCCGCATGTGCGATCTGGCGGGCATGGAGGGCACTCGGCCCGGCCGGCAGTACCGCCTCCAAAAACTGAAGCAGCTTTCAAGTCATTTTGAAACGCGCCTTGGCATACGGCATAAATAGATGCTGGTTTATATGTCATGGTGGAATTATCAAAAGATTGATTATTCCAGAAAGCCCCAGGAAAAAAATTCTTAAAAACATCAATTTCCAATGGCCGGTACTGGCTTTGAGCTTGAACATCATTTTGCCCATGTTCAAATGTGCTAAATATGACTGTTACATTAATTTTGCCGGGGGTTCTGTTTTCCTTTTTCAGTTTACCATGTCCGTTGAAATTATTCTTTTTCAGTTTACCATGTCCGCTGAAATTATTATCTTCAACTTGGTTTAAACTGTTCGTGTTAATCATCTCGTTTTCGAATTGGCAATATGCGGCGCTTGCAACACCTGCTGCACAAAATACTAACAAAAACGTTATGACCAAGTAACGATTCTTCATATCCTCGCTCCCTTTCCAAGCACAATGGCATAAATCTCTTTAAATTTCAAAGCCAGAGATGGACACAATTCCCTTGCTATAATCATTTCCTATGCATTGCCATTTGTTATAGTTATTTTAGCGTTTATGCTTAATATCATTTAGATTTAGTTAAATAACAAATCTAATTCTACTAATGAACCATCGTTCACAAAAGGCAATCAAAATGTTGGATACCTTGCCATATATTACTTTTCGTTATTACAAAAATAATTTTAAACCTAAACGTCGGCTCCAGGCATCGTCTTTTGGACGATACGCTTTACGGTCGAAAATCAGAGGCCGTTAATATGGTTGTTTTTTTGAAGAAAAAATATTTGCCTTGATTGACTTGACCTTGTGTAAATGAGAACATTTTAGAATCTGCGGCTCAGTGGAATTAAAATTATTAGACAGCATTAAGCTTATTAGGCATAAACACTATTTGGTTAACGCACTTTAGAACACACTCAGAAGCGGCCGTGAAGGTGGCCATTGCCTTGATGAGTGGATAAAAAACTATCACCAACCTTGCTTAAATGTCAATCCCCAAAAGGATTTTTTTGTCAAGCAGAAACGTTTCGACCAAAAAACCTTTCTGCACGTTTATATGTTTTTGATAGCTTCAAAAACGATATGTTTTTTAAGAGCTTGTTTTTTTAAGATTAAATTACAGATTAAAAAAAACGTTACAGGCATTTTTTTTCTAAAGTTAATCAGCAAAATGCCGATAGGCACAATAATGCCATTTTTTCAGGCGGCGTATTAATCCGGCAGGCGGTGCTGTTTCAGTGCATGGGGCAAAATCGTATTGTTTACTATTTTCAGCTCCATTTCATTCATTACCGCTGCGGATTAATTGCTGCTGGAGCTTAACTTCCAATTAATTGTTAAGAAAAGGACCAATAATGTTAATTTTGAATAAAGGTTTTTCATAAAATGGGGAAAAAAATAAGTTCTTCTCAAAAAAGCGTTAATTTCGTTTTATCCGCGGGATTCACCTTAATAGAATTGATGGTCGTTATCGCTGTAATAGCGGTCGTTATAGCGGCGGCGGTTCCTGCTGTCAACGACTATAAAAGAAAGCATGCGATTCGGTACGCCTCTAACGAATTGTATGGCGACATTCAATTGGCGCGTCTGCGAGCAGCCAAAAACAACCGGAGGTGCCGCATTGTATTTAACGACCCGGCTAACAATAGGTATACTTGTTATGATGTGGATAACAACGGATCTTTACTGGGCTCATATAAAACAGGCGATTTGACCAAATTCCATGGACGAATCATTTTTACCAATTCTCCCAGCAGCTCAGATTCCGCTCCGATGACCGTTTTTGAGTTCATGCCCCAGGGAACCGTTGATTTGACCACATTAATGCCAGTTTCAAGCAACAGTGTGTATCTTACCAATAAAGATAACGTATTTTTTTATCGCGTTTTGGTATCTGCAGCCGGGGCGACCTCCATTGACCAGTGGAGCTCTTCGGATGGCACATGGAAGTAAGGAGATCAGAATGCATCTGATAGGAACTGAGCCTTTTAGCGGCTTTACAAACAACAAAAACGGCGGCTTTGCAAATAACAAAAACGGCGGCTTTACATTGATAGAAATGCTAATAGCAATGGCAGTCTCATCAATTATTTTAGTCGGTGTATTTGCATCCTTTTCAACCCAGTCCAAGACACATACAACCCAACGTGAGATATCAAAGATCCAGCAGGATATCCGCGGAGCCCTTTATATGATCGAGTTCGACCTGATGAACGCCGGACGCGACCCTAATATGGCGAACCGCTATGGGCTCACGGATATCCGGCATTACGACTTGACCGTCCTGGATAACATTTCCAGTCAAGGCGCTTTTAATCTGAATACTAATACCCCCTTTAAGTTTTTCGATAGTTTCCAGATTTTGGAATTCTCTTCCCTCCAATTTGACGATGATGGCGACCTTACCGGTGACCAGAATATGGTCGTGCGCTATCAGATTTATGATTTCAATAACGATAATCGGCCCGATTTAGGCCGGCGTGTCAGTGCTCCCGGAGGCGCAACGGTCATCTCGCCCCCCGACCCTATCCTTATAGCCGAAAACGTAGTTGCCGTGGGTTATGCCTTTGCTTATGACGACAGTCCGGACGGAACTTATAAACTGGCCCGCACGGCTCCGCTTGCAAGCGGTGATCCATTGGGCAACATCATCTGGGCCGTTGACACTGATGGCGATAATCTTTTGGACACGAATATCGACATCAACGGCGACGGCGACATCACCATTGATGACGACATAAGCGGTGACGGTATTATTGACAACGGTGACAGCATTGATGCGGCACTGGCGGACCCTGTAGAATTAAGCTTCGTTCGCGCCGTGCGCATCATGATCCTTGTCCAATCCGAAATACCTTCACCTGAAAGAATGCTTGATACAAACAGGTACGTCGTGGGGAACCAGATTATTCCGCCAACGGGCAACCCATTTAACGATTTTTATAAAAGGCGGTATCAAACGGTGATTATTGCCCTGCGCAACTTCCGCAAAATTTAAAAAAACACCTCCATGCCAAAAGGAGAGACAAGAAATGAAAACACGCCGATTATTGATAAACAACAAGGGTTTCACACTTCTGGAGGCTGTGATCACGATGCTTATTTTTTTCGTAGGACTTCTCGGAATAGCCACACTGCAAATAACATCGGTAAATAGCAATTCCTTGTCCGAAAACGTCCAGGCGAATACCGTTCTGGCCATGGAACAGGTCGAAGAATTCATGGCCGCGGATTATACCGACCAGCGAATCGCAAACAACGGATCGGATTATTTTACTACAGATAATAATCACACCATTACCTACACCATTGTTAACGATGACGCCATTCCGGGAGCCAAGCTTGTAAACGTTTCAGCGACGTTTTCAGCAACAAAATCCCTCACGCCGCAAACCATTGAACTAAAATGTTTCAAACCTTTTATCCGATAAGCATTTCATCATTGGAGGAAATATGAAGAAGCTAGCACTACCAATTAATAATGAACAAGGAATGACACTGATTGTCGCCATTTTGATTCTCGTTGCTGTCACCGCTTTAGGGCTGACTTCCATTAACATCACCACAACCGAAATAAACCTTGTCGGAAATGACAAATTCCAAAAAGTCGGATTTTATAACGGCGACAGCGGCGTACACGGCACGCCGTCTGTCATTGCACCGCTTTTAAACGATGAGGGTCCAATTGCCCAGGCGGGGTCAGGCGATCCTGATGCCGCAGCCTGCCTGGAATATTTAAATTATATTTCGCCAGCTAATCCATCAGCAGAATTCGAGGACATGATATTTGTTCATATGGGCACTGCCGGCTGTGATGCCAACCAACTGGCGTATAAAGACATCAGTTTCAGGGCATGTGATGTGAATGCCGACATAGATATCTGCCCTACTGAAGCCAAGGCCTTATCCGGCGGCGGAACCGAATTTGCCGCCAATGCCGAAGGGCTGGGGGTCGGCGGCGGTGCAAAAGGCAACTATTTCCGAATTACAAGCACCGGTGACGGCGCAAGCGCTTCAACTACCTATAACGTATTCGGAACCTATCGCTGGACTGAAGAAGCAGGAGGACTTAAATAATGCGGAAATTCATCTGGCTAGTTTTTTTGATTTCAGTTGTTTCCGGTATTGCAAATCCGGCCGTTGGAGCGTTTCAGGAACCAACCATGGCGGATTATACCGCTTACCCGGTATTCCTGACACAATATGTTCAACCCAACATTATGATCTTGCTGGACAACTCTAAAAGTATGGATGTGCTCGCCTATTCCCGCAGTGAAGCTTATGCAGGTTCCCCTTACAATCTTGAGGGCGGCACTTTTTCAAAACGAGTAGAGTCCGGCTTCGATGATATGGAGCAAAGTAAAAGCACAGGAAATGTATGGAGTACTGGGGATTTAGATTTGGCCAACTTTCAAATTCCTGGCTTTGACAGTATGGTCGGGATTCGATTTCAAGACCTGGACATACCCCAGGGAGCTACTATCTTATCGGCGTCCATTGACTTTGTGGCCAAAGATTCCGAGACAGTTCTCACCAATCTCACTATCAAAGGTGACGCCAGTGACGACGCCTCTGTGTTTGAAACTGAAAAATGGAATTTAAGTTCCCGGACTAAGACAACAGCCAGTGTCTCATGGAATTTCCTGCCTTCCTGGACCCTTAATCGAACCTACACCACGCCGGATCTGGCCAGCATTGCGCAGGAAATCGTAAACCGCAATGGCTGGGAACCGGGCAACTCCATGGCATTTTTATTCACCGGTTCTGGATTGCGGGAAGCCTACTCTTTTAACAATAATCCAGATTTCGCACCCCAATTAAACATCAGCTATGATATTCAAATTGATCCTGTAAGCTACTATGGTTATTTTAACTCAGATTACTTTTACAAATACGAAAACAATAAATTTAACCTGGCCTATAAAAAAATATCTTATGATGCCGCCTCGGGAAAATGGAATGCGCAAGACCTCAATGGCGGCGCCAAGACCTTGGGCAATTGGCGAATTCAAAATTTGCAGCTTTGGGACGGAAACTGGCTCAACTGGCTTTCCATGCGGCGAATCGATGTTATGCGCAAGGTTATAATGGGCGGTTTGGCCACAGCTCGCACAGGCGGAGGCAACCAGACAAATTATGGCAGCGACCCGCCGGACTGGTCATTTGCAAGTTCACGTACTGTAACCTTTGATTCATCCAGCGGACCGGCTGTATCGCCATTCCATGGCTCGCATGATTATGAAATCACAAAGAACGCTCAGATCCAAGTCAATAACACGAAATATCATATTCGGATTCAAAAGGATATCGATTATGAACCAGAAGATTTTTTAAACGGTAATCTGGCTGGTGTGCTCCAAAGGGTGGGAGACGACGCCCGCTGGGGAAATACCTGGTTCAATAATGGCAGAACAGCAAGCGGCGGAACAGTTGCAAACACTATCGGCACCAACGTAACCACCATAACCAACGATCTGCAAAACACAAGTTGTGATACCTGGACCCCGTTGGCCGAATCATTTTACACAGTCGTACAATACTTTAAGCAGGAAGATCCGCCAAGTAGTTTGGGATACCCTAACAACGCAGTACCCAACTCCAATATCGGTGACGATCCTTATTATAACGGCGCCGAACTTGTCAGTTGCGCTAAAAGTTTTGTTATTCTGTTAACGGACGGCGCTTCCTTTGCCGATAGTAACATCCCCAACTCCCTAAAAGATTATGACGGCGATGGCAATGACAGCATTTCCTGTGACAAAGCTACCCTCAACGGATGCCAGTACCCAGGCGGAGGAACGGACTACCTGGATGATGTCGCTTTATATGCCAGAACCAATGATCTTCGTAATGATCTGGACGATGATCAAAACATAATTCTCTATACCATTTATGCCTTTGGCACTCATGACCGCGCCCGCAGCCTGCTTCAGGACGCGGCCCGCAACGGAGGATTTGAAGACCAAAACGGCAACAATCTGCCGGACCTGACCGAAGAGTATGATGCAGACGGTGATGGGGTGCCTGACACTTATTTTGAGGCCAGCGACGGTTATGAGCTCAAAGCCAAGATATATGCAGCCGTTACAGATATTCTCAGCCGCAACGCGTCA
>JAAERL010000277.1 GCA_024230435.1 Desulfobacteraceae bacterium | reverse complement strand
GGATCGGTTGGAACTGTCATTGCGTGACCAACTGACTGCACAAGAATTTGGTCTGCGTGTTCATCTTGATAAATATTTCCAACACTATCTTCAGTAAAAGCTCCGGCTGAAATAAGTCCTTGGCGTTCTCCCTCTATTGACAAGTAACAAGGTGTCGGCATAGCTCAACTCTCCTGTGTAATGAATTTTTTGTTTATGGAACTGTCGCTAATAGTAAAAAGAATGATTGTTTATATATTTTTATATATTATATATTTTTTGTCAATATAGGGGAAAAGATTGGAAATAGGGCCGCACAATGCAGCTTTTTTTGAAATCAGGCTTGCAGTCGGTTCCTAGAAGGTTGGCTCCTTCCAGCCAAATTTCAACTGTTTCGTTTTTTTTGCGCCACTTATTCCACTCGGTCATATTTTTTTTATCAGAGCAGCGTTTTAGCCTTTCGTACTGATCTTGATTGAGCTTAAGCTTCCTATTACTTTCCCCGGCCATAATTTTGGTTTCCTCTATTTTTTTGGTATTGGGGTATGATGAGGTGACTGCTCCCGGCAATTTATTGCCAGGGGCAGTCAACAAAAGGCGAAAACTGAGTCAGGAACCGTTTTGACTTGCCCACTTTATACATTTCCCAACCAACGCTCCTGCGCGTGGAGCGACTTTCCCCCGGATGACTGTTGCGGGATCTGAGGGGTTTGAATTATGGGGAGTTCGCCGCCTCAAGCATTTCTAAAAAATCATCAAATAGTTCATCATCGTTAATTTCCGATATGAGCGTTAAGGAGTGAGGGGTAATCTTTTTTGGGAAAATTGTCATTTCTATTGCTCTATTAAATTTTGAAGAATCTCTTTTTGGGTCAAAACTGCGTTGAAAAGCCTCTAAGTTTTTGCCTGTATAATGATTAATTTCAACGGCTTCCCGGAAAAATTCTGTTTTAAACCAGAGAATGTAATATTGCCAAAAAGAAGGGTTTTTACTCAAATCAGCTTCCGTAAAAAAAAATAAGTCCGTGAAAAGTTCTTTATCACTTTTTTCTTTATCTATTTCAGGGCTAAAATTTTTACAGCCGATCATTTTAAAATTTTCATATTCATTACTTGGTGTAGGGCTATTTTCATCAAAACTCAAAAAAAAGAAGTATTTTTTATTTTTAAAGATTTTTAAGACTGCTCCATTTAAATCTTCTTTGTAACGCCATTCACTTGGTATTGGTATTTTGACGCCGTGAAAGTTAACGATTTCATGAATTTTACGGGTATACACACCGGACATTTTATGAGATTTGGCTTTATAATTATACCCACTATAAGGAAACAAAACGGGCTTGCACTCGTATTGTTTTTTTAGACCACAACCATTTAAAAACAATATTGGCAGCAGCAAAAAAAGAGATAAACAAAAATATTTTATTCGTACATTCATTATTTCATTAATTCCGCTCTTACTAAAAATATGTGCATTTTAAGTCCATAATCCGAACAAATTTTAGAGACAATTATGTGTTTTTTTGTCATTACCCAAACTTTTAGTATGTCTAATGAATTTTGGGTACCTGTCTCCAAAAAAGTTCCCAAAAAAAAATTGAGACAAGGTGTCAGGCTTTTGAGCGTTTTTTAGAGTCTTTTTTTTTAGCTCAGCAATTTGTTTTTTAGCTCCTGTATTCGCGTTTGAAGGGATTTTCTAATACAAGTTCTTTCTTGTGTATCACTAACGTTCGTTTGTTTGGGCAAATTTAAATTTAGATATTCTTTAATGGATCTAAGAATGTCTTCAGGTACATCCCCACTCCCAAAATACGCTTTGTTATGACCGCCAAGAGCCTCCGTATTTGCATAGCCGGGTAAAAAGTGACAAAGCCTTTCTATTAGTTGCCGCCTACCAGCCTCAAAAGCTTTAGTGTACAAATGTTGGTAAACTTTTTTGGAACATCCATTTAATACAATCTCTTGAATAGAATACACATCATTGTTGTCTACAAGCCGATCTAAATACCTACGCGCGTCTTCATCCATATTAATTTTAGGATGCGATAGCAGCGCATTTACAACATCAACGTGGTTATTTTCTGCTGCCTTAGATAGCGGGTTCCACAGATTCACTTCAATTTTATCACGCGAATTAGGATGCGATAGCAGCAATTTTACAATCTCAATGTGGCCATTTTCTGCTGCCTTAGATAGCGGGTTCCACAGATTCACATCAATTTTATTACTCGAATTAGGATGCGATAGCAGCAATCTTACAATCTCAATGTGGCCATATCTTGCTGCCTCATATAGCGGGTGCCTCAGATTCACATCAATTTTATCACGCGAATTACGATGCGATAGCAGCGATTCTACAATCTCAATGTGGCCATTTTTTGCTGCCTTAGATAGCGGTGTTTGGTGCCATCTATTAGCCTGATTCACATCAGCACCGGCATCTAACCACTTATTTACCCATTTATCATTCCCCTTTTTTATTGCGTCAAAAAGATGCTTATTTTTATAATCCTGTGAATAGGCTTTTCTTTTCTCTTGCCTTTCTATCTTTTTAGTCAATTTTATAAACTTAACAAACCGTCTTAATTTTTTAAACGGTAAGGCTGAAGGTTTCGATCCATCAGCATTATTACAAGCTCTCGCTTTTGGAGGTTGCTGTGGCCCTTTCTTTAAGAATTTCAACCTTCCTGCTGGCTGATTGTTTTGATTTGTCCTATTATCGGTGTCGTTTAGTCCGTTCTGGTAACTGTTGCGGTTGTATGAAAGTTGTGCTGGATCAAATGCCATGGAACATAATTCCTTTTCGATAGTGTTTATTGTTTCTAAAATTTTCTTAAATATGGGCCTGATAATCTGTCGATCAGCTCAACGTCCATAACATCAAGCAACAGGCATGCCATGACATTCGTTTGCACTACTGGTGTGCTATCAGCTTATTTGGTTAATCGATAATGGCAGAAATGTTGTAAGTTTGTGTCAACTTTGTTGGCGTTGCTGTTTAAGATTCTCCAGTGAGAATTCCCGGCGATTCATTGCCGGGAGCAGCCAACAAAAGGTCGAAGGCTGAGTCAGGAACCGTTTTGACTTGCTCACTTTATACATTTCCCAACCAACGCTCCTGCGAAAATTCTCGGGAAATTCTCCTCGGGAAATTCTCGGGGACAGGCAAAGAAAATTCTCGGGGACAGGCAAAGAAAATTCTCGGGGACAGGCAAAGAAAATTCTCGGGGACAGGCAAAGAAAATTC
>JAAERL010000276.1 GCA_024230435.1 Desulfobacteraceae bacterium | reverse complement strand
TACCAGATTGAGCTTCGATTTTTTTTCGTATTCAAGGCGTGCCAAAGTTTGCATACTTAACGTATTCGGGCTTTGGCATAACGCAGAAGACGGGAAAAAAGACATACAAGATGGTATATTCTTTAACTGCAAATCGCCTTAGTTCACACCATCAGGTATCAATTGAAAAATTATGGCATTCGCTCAAGCTGATCCGATTTAAAAAAACAATTACGTGGACAGGACCGAATTACTGTATCAATGAAATGCCAAAATGCAAACGCAGTTCATACAAGCAAAAGTACAAAACCAGAGCCGAGGCGGCAAATTATTTATGATGCATTAAATCTGGCGCACTATCCAGGGCGAACCATTAAAAGTGTTGTGTGAAATGATAAAATTTGTAGTACCACAAAGCAAGCATCAAGTAGTTTAACACAATATTATTATTGGATTTTATAATTTATGGGCGCGAATATCGGATAAGCGCAAGAATGAAAAAATCTGCGAATATTTGGGATCAAGAGGTCACGGCAGATTTGCTCAAGAGTCGTGTTTAACCAAGCCCCTTGCAGTCCATAAAAATTGCGCCACTACTATCAGAAAGTAAAAAGGAGGCCAGCGCCGTTACGGCTGACACCGTAACGACGCCGGATAGAGGGATGGGATAAAAGCGACGGCGGGTGATGGTTTTCCCCTGATCGGGGTCTTCCCGCCACCCGTAGTATGGGATTTTAGAAGGGAGGTGGGGGGGCATTGCCGGAAAACTTTATCTGCGATGCTGGGGGGGGGATCGAAGTTATCTTCCGGCAAATCTGTATTCACACAGCGTATTATGCTTATTGAGCTGACGGAGTTTCGCCCTCTTTGTCTTGAGCAGGAGCAACTTCCTCTACGCTGGTAACTGTAATAATTTTTAAGACTTCACTTTCTTCAATAGTTCCGGCAGCTTTAACGTTTTTGCCAATCATATCGAATAGGTCTTGACCTTCAACGATGTAGTCGCAGTCATCGGCCGAAATTACAACACCTTGATCAGTCTGAACTACAATACCGATGATGACTTGTTCTTCGGCAAAAACCGTATGTATCGCCAAAAATCCGGAAATAAACATAATTGTGACTATTGCAACTATTTTAACAATACTTTGCATTTAAAATTAGCTCCTCATTTTGGCTCTTATCAGCAATCCTTGCTTTCCAGAACTTTTCTACTGATAAGTTATTTAAAAGGGGAGCAAGCCTCATGCCAACCTCACAACCAATTAAAATCTAAAGTATTAATTAATAAATTATACTTTTCCGTTATTTGATAATTACGTAAATTATGCGCTGGGTTACAATAATTGCACGTTAAAGATGTTATATTTTTTCTCCAGCCCTTTAATAAATTCGGCAACATTTTTATTAATTAACTGGTTATAAATTAGTTCTGTTGAAAAATTATTCAAAGGGTATGGAAATGGCCTTTCCCGCAAATTTTTATGCAGCAATCGCAAACAGGTCTTCGATGAATTGAACCTGACTTTTAATCTCCCCTTTTTCTAAGGCGATTGGCGCAAAAGAATATACCAGATTGAGCTTCGATTTTTTTTCGTATTCAAGGCGCGCCAATGTTTTGCTGATCAGTTTGCATACTTTACGTATTCGAGCTTTGGCATAACGCACAAGACGGGAAAAAAAACATACTAGATGGTATATTCTTTAACTGCAAATCGCCTAAAAGCTTGTTTGGGAAATAGAAAATTTAGCGAAAAAGTGCGGGGCCGAGACTAAAATGTCCTAAATTTGAGATGAATAGCCGGTCTATTTGCCGGAAATTTGCGCCATTTTGGACCGTTCTCGCGCTTTTGCAGCCGATTTAATAATTCCCAAACAGGCTCTAAAGCGATTGGTAAAAAAAATATAGCATCTTAGAATCTTGGAAAATGCCAATATAGACGTTATTGCGCTTAGATTTGGATTCGTTTTCAAGGCGCGTCAATGGGTGCATACTGATTATATACTAATTGTCTATGCACATTGACGCAACATACCGAAAACGAATTTAAGGACAAGCATAAGAAGTACATTCGCATCTTCTACGATCCTTAAGGGTCGCGTTAACACCTCGTCTTTGGATCGTGCATGCGGGTTTCCGGCAATCGCAACAGGCCGATTCAGATAACGCAATACACGTGCACTGGTTCCGGTTATGTGAACATGACGCAACAGCGAATCCATAATCGGGTTCAACGCCGAGGCTGCGGTGAAAATCAAATCGAAAACCCATTGGCTTTGCTACATGCTCCAGCAATAAAAAAACCGTGGCCCCAAGACATCGCGGAACTCTGGAAAAACAACTGGAACAAATCCATTTAGAAGGCTTACAATTCGCGCATCCAATTGTTTGTTCAGCAGGCGGCGCGCCTTTTAATAATCGGATATATGCAAAAACTTATTACCATACGCCAAAAAATCGATCTGCTGTTTTTCCAGACAGCGGCGCAGGCATTGGCGGCCGTTCAAACAAATTTGAACGTGGCATGAAAACCAAGATACTGATGATTTCTTAACGCAACAAAGTTGCCAATTACTGATGTAACATCCAAAAAAGTTGGCATTAAAAAAATAATCCTGAATTGAAGTTCCATTCATAAAAGATAAATGTATTCATAAAATCAATATATAGTGCATATTCTATTTGCTGCGAACAATATCAGTTATTGGCACGTAATTTGCTATTACAGGATGGCCTATATCCGAAACGTTCATTCCGTGAGGATATAAAATGTAGTATACGTAGATGGAAAAAAAGACCGGGATTAATTAAAATAATAATTGTTACTGTAATTGAAAGGAAAAATAAAATGTAATTAGATTTTTACATTGTATCAAATCGATAAAAATAATATTTATTAAAAAAGTTATAGCAAAATATAATTATTCAAGGGGGCAAAAAATAATAGGAGATATGGCAGTTCTTTTAATTCCAATATGCAGTGATGAAAATTAAACTCAATGAAGGTTAAGTTATGGCCCTGCGTTTTGTTCCATATTTTTGTTTTTTTATAGCAGCCTGTATTTACCGGCTCATTGAATTTTAGGATTGTAAGCCGGATCACGATCCACCGATCCGGCAAAGGCCGTGCGAAAACTTATGCGTATAACCAAAGATATTTTTTTAAAACAGCTATGATTTATTTTTGGGTAATTGATCAAATGAGTTTTTCGAAAAATTTTGTCCAAATTTTCATCACCCCAGTTTCATTCTTAAAGGGGTAAAAAAAATGAAAGATGTTTTTACTTTTTTAGAGTTCCAGAACCTTTTTTTGGCGATGTTCAATAAGTTTGAACAATGCCCATGCAGACCCGGAAACGAATTCACTTACCACCTGCGCTGTGGTTCTGATCATATTCATCATTGGCAGGTTGTGGATTGAAGCATGTTGCTGTTTAATTTTTCGAGTACCTTTCAAATAGAAATTCTATATCTAATGTAAATCTCAAGTACTAATTTGATTTTTTTGTGAATATTTTTTATGGAAAGGAATTGTGAATGTCCACCGTAACAGGTTCTCCTCATAATACTCATGCTACTACTAATAATACTCATGCTACTAATAATAAGGTTAATGCAGGTGAAAAGACATTACTAAAGCATGTTAGACCACTGCCCTCCCCATTTTCTAAAGCAAGATCATTTTATTCTGAAAATAACAAATATGACCATGAATACAAGCTCGAACTTGAAATCGAAAAGATAAATATGCGGCTTGGTTCAATAAAGAAAAAAATTGAAAATTCTCCTGCCGGTAAAGCGGAAGAGTTGAAAACCGAATTTGAAGGAATAACAAATAAATTTTATCAATTTATACAAGCATTTCATAAATTATCCCCAGATGGTGAAATATCTAAGCATGAAAAAACTTTAAAAGAATTTATTAACAGTAATGATGAAAAAAAAGGTTATGGTGACTTTAAAGATAAAATAGATGAATCTTCGCTAAGTAAAATAAAAAAAGATGCAATATCAGAAGATATTGAACAAATAAAAGACGCGGTCTATGAACTAAATTCTATAATTGCTTTAAAGAAGGATGTTATAAAACAATCTGTGAAAGTTCAAAGGCATGGGCAAAATTTGACTATAAAATATTATAAATTTCAACGAAGCTATAAGGAATTCCTTATAAAAAACGATATAAGTGGAGATAAAAAAGAAATTTTTTATGAATTTGTTGAAAAAATGCAGGAAGCTTACGATTACGATGGTTTGAAACGGGCTTTTGATGATTTTAATAGTTTAGAACAAAAATTTAGTAATGAAGAGAAACCGGATGACAATCTCAAATCCTTGTGGGATGCTTTTAGTAAAGCATTTTCAGAAAAAAACAATCTGACCATTGCATGGTTCGATAGAGGTTCAAAATTGCGTGACAATTTTGAATGGATGCACGACATATGCGTTGCATTTGAAAATCCAGAGAACAAATTCCATTTAATGCCTCATGATATTCAATCTCAATCACTCAATTTAATTAAAAAATTAAAACCTCAAAAGAAAGATCCCTTACCGATTAACGAAATTAAAATATGCAGCCAGCAACTGAAAAATAAAATTATCGAGGCTGGAGATACACAAAAAACATTTAGTTATAAAATTTGGTTTGATGTTATTTCTAAAGAGAAAATTTTTGATCATCATTTCATTGGTAAAGTTCAAGATGACTTAAACGCCCTTTCGAATGATGATAATCTGGCTGGCATTTCTATTCACGATCGTGACAAAAAATACCTTAAAAAAAATATTGCCTTTGATACTTCAACGAAAAACACAGAATTTGATAAGAACTCCTGTCGGGACCAATATAATAAATGCATGAGCATGTTGACACACCGGAGCGAAGTGATAAATGAATTACTTTCTAGAAAATATAGGCGCATGAAAAGTGACTTTAATCCGGTACAGCAGTTATCAGATATTTTTAATTTGATGAATAAAATTAACAGCGAGCGTGACCGTAAAAATTTAAAAGAATTAGAAAATAAACTGGATGAATTTATCGAGACCTCTTATTTTGAGATAGCAACATTGGAAACACAGTTAACACAGTTAAATGATAAGCAAAAAATTGATGATTTATTCTTAAATGATCTGGTACTTCCTGCAAAGGTACTAAAAAATTTAGTTGTAAATAACAAGGAACACTTTTGTGCTATCATGAAGCAACGAAATGATTTCCGAAAAGAACTTAATGAAAAACTAAATGGTAAGGGTATTGAAGATATTACAACTTTCGATAAGTACCTTAGGTGGATCATCGAAGAAAAAGAAAGTGACGAGCCTAAAACAGATAAAGATGGTAACGCGGAGAAACATATTAAAAATAGAAAACCTGCCTGCTTTACCGAGAAAATAATCTATTGGCTCTCTGGCCCAAACTATGAAAAACTCCCTGAAAACCAAGATACTAAAATACTTGATAAAACAAAGACTCTTGACAAAACAAAAACTCTTGATAAGAATTGCTATGGCAAAAAAGAAGCTACCTCTACTACTGAGAGCAAAATAGATGATGGTATCAGAATGGTTACTGTTGTGAATGGTTGTCAAGTTGGTACGGCAGCTGCATTCGCTAAAGAGGTTAATTATCAGCCTTTCAGCGAAGGATCAATTGGAGCAGCCTGTGCAGTATCTCTTGCCAAAATCGGCGTAGCAACTTATCACTTTATATCTCTTCATAAACACCTGGGCAGCCTGATAAAGCATAAAAAGATAAAAAAAGCTGGCGAGCAAATGGAAGTAGAAGGCAGAGGCCTGCTTAAACGAATCGAGGATATTGAAGATGATAAAATTAAAGATACATCAAACCTTAAAGATACAATAGATGTACCAACCATGAAATCAGTTGCCGAATTACAAATTGCTACTGGAAAAACGATGCAAAAGATTGGTACTCTATCAACGAAAGAGCGGCTTCATCTTATGTTTGAAGTGGCCAGGCGTGCGTTTGCAGTGCTTCATGGTTTGATTGGCACAGCCATTGCGATAGCGACAGTGGCCGGTATAACCATTGTGTGTCCGGAATTGATGATTGCTATTTCAGTTATTGGCGCCGTTCTTTACCTGTTCGTTGGTTTGCCAGCTTCTGCCGATGACCATTATGAAGCATTTACCGGGTCGATAGGTAAAAATAATTATCTCAGAACGATAAAAGGGCGTTTAGGTAGAATGTTCAATCGTGCGGGTGAAAATGAGGCTATTGATTCACATAGGTCTTCTCAACTCGGAAAATATGCCAATAATCATCAAAATATAGATTCTGATATATTTTCGTGGCTTGCTCAAAATTTTGATAATAATCAAGATTACGATGCGAAAGCTAATGAGCCAAATCTTATAAGGGACCGGCATGATGCAGGCAAAGGCCAAAATATAAATGCTCAAAATTTTTCCGGACTGCCTGAAAATGCCCAGGTTCAAGCAAATTGGGATGAGATGTGCGGCAAATTTGAACTTTTCTTTACTGGTGGGTTTTTGGCGTGGTCTGCAGAATATGCTTTAGCGGCCGGCGCCGGATTTTCTAAACTCGCAGGCAGTACAGCCACACAGGGCGCAGCCTACGCAACTGCCGAAAGCGCAGTCGCTTGGGGGGGGGCAATTTGCGGTTTTCTATGGAGTTTACCGATTATGATTGAACTTGTAAAGTTTATTAAGCATAATTTAAAGATGTCTAAGGATGTTGATGAAGCCAGAGATAATTTTCTTAAAACCATGGATAAAGAAAGGGAGGTAGACTTTAGAAAATATCAGATCGAGTTTGCTACAAAAATGATTAAAGATGCAAAAAACAATATCGATAAACAATTTAAATCCATAAATGTAAATAATGATGACAATAATATAAAAAGCGATTGGAATGAACTAAAGAAATATATGGATACTGATGTAGATGCAGATTCAGATTCAATAGATAAATCTGAAGTTCAAATAAATCAAAACGATGAAAGGAACCAAGATGGTAATAAAAAAATCAGTATAAGAGAGGCGTTTGACTTGGAACTGCAAGCATTGACCGGAGAGAAAGCGAAAAACGAACCTCTGCTGGATGCAAATAAAATGGAAAGCGGCCATTATCAGTTGAAAGGTTATGCAATTGCAAAAAAATCCAAATCTGCCGCTAATAAGATACATAATCTAATTCCTAATATTTATAACTCGTTAGGTAAAGAATTAGACGACTCAAATAATAATAATGTCGAAGAATTAGACGACTCAAATAATAAAAATGTCAGTGATAAGATTAATGACACTATAAAAGGTTTTTTAGATAATTTAAAAAAAAACACAGATATAGCCGACAAGAAAAAACTCAATATTGCCGAGCTTTATTTTCAAAATGGCAGTATGACGCACGCTGCAAAAGAATTGTTGGATTTTATTGATGATAATCATAAAGATATTGGAAATTATGCCGATATGAAAAAGAAACTTAGTTGCATTTCAGATCGGCTTAACCTAATATATACGATGCTTGGATATTCTGTATATTTAAAGAAGTTGGGCGAGATAAAGAAAGGCTCTGTAACTTCATATAAGAACGATGAGATAGAGACAGATCCAAACGCTGTTAAAAAAGATCCAAACGCTGGCGTCAAAGTAGAAGTAGGAATAATAAAATTTTCGGGCATGGAAGACCTCTCAAAACAAAAAATTATGGATGAACTATTAGGTAAAGATTCATGCAGTATGACGGCGTTTTTGAACTGGCATCTTACCAGTAGAGAAAATCCTGAAGCAACCGAAAACTTAATTGAATTATTTAAAGATTTAAATACGGACGGTCACACACTAGCACATATCACTGCGCTTGGAATACCAACACAAACGGCTGGAATTTCCGCAATGACGCAGATACAAGATCCGGCGATACTTAATAATGAGAAAAAAGATATCGGCAGTATTTACACCTATGATGTTAATAAAAAAAACACTGACTATCTGAATTCAAATTGGCTAAAAGCATAAATATTAAAATAGGAATTCAGGGCTTTGTTATTTAACTTTTGCCACTATTATTTAATTGCCAGATTGTCACATATTAGCTTTCGATCAATGGCGCAAAGCTGGCGTGAGATTGTTAATCTTCAAAGACTACAAAAGGCCCAGCTCAAATGCCCAACCAGAGATTATTAACGCACTATCTCAAGTTTCAGGATTGCAGGCAGGTAGTGCGTTAATACGCTCAGCCCAATCAAGGGTTGGTTATTTCGGGAGTAATTTACCCAGTGATAGGGTTTTTGGCGATTTGCAGTTAAATAATATACCATCTTGCATGTCTTTTTTTTCGTCTTGTGTGTTATGCCAAAGGTGCGAATACTTTAAGTATGCAAACTTTGGCACGCCTTGAATACGAAAAAAAATTCTAAGCCCAATATGGCATATGCTTTTCTGCAAAAAAATTATATTTCGATTCTGGTTTTGCCGATCATAAAAATAGCGGATTAAATCCAGCAGGGCTGCCTGCCGTTATAATGAGATTAAAAAAACAAAAATCAGTTAAATTTCCGATTAGACATTCATCTTCAGTTGGAAAAAAATTTACCAAAGCCGCACTTTATGGTTCCGGCGATATGGCAATTATTTTTTCAAACTTGGATACCATTGATCAAAACGAATGGAATACAATAATTAATAAACTGATTTCTAATCGATAAATGATTCTTACATATGATTATCCTGGGCATATGGATTATCAGTCTGAAACTCTAGAAAAGATGCCAATATAGACGTTATTGCGCTTAGATTTAGATTCGTTTTCAAGGCGCGTCAATGGGTGCATACTCATTATATACTTATTGTCTGTGCATATTGACGCAACATAACGAAAACGAATTTAAGGACAAACATAAAGCGATTTGCAGTTAAATAATATACCATCTTGCATGTCTTTTTTCCCGTCTTGTGTGTTATGCCAAAGGTACGAATACTTTAAGTATGCAAACTTTGGCAGGCTTTAAAAAAAAAAAAAAATCGAAGCTCAATCTGGTAT
>JAAERL010000275.1 GCA_024230435.1 Desulfobacteraceae bacterium | reverse complement strand
TCACAAGTGCTCAACATGCCGATAGATCAAGTTTGGTCAAAAGGAAAATATCGGCATATTGTCGCAGCAAGAAGCTTGCTCTGCTATTGGGCGGTTCGGGAACTCGGAATGAGCGCAACATCTTTAGCGCCAAAGTTTGATGTGTCCGCCACTGCGATAAGCAAATCCGTTCTTCGCGGTGAGGCGATAGCGCAAGAAAACGGATTTGAGCTATAAAATGTTTAAGTTTAAATGTTGGGAGCGTCCCCCATCTTTACGTTTTACGAACCGTAAAAACACATATCTGCTATATTTTCAAAATAATACGTCTGATGAAAAAACTTGCAACCAGTTATAAAAGTTTGATTTCGATACTTTGACTATCTTGAGGGGGGAGTATGTTAAAAAATAAAAAGTGGCGTTGCTTAATGTATTTTATTGCATACTTTTTTATTGCCTTATTTATTCAATCATGTGTGTGTGCAAGAGCGAGGGTTGCATTAAGAATTGACGCGAGCAACAACGCCCATTGTTATGTAGGTGGAATCAGTGCGTTCACTACTGTTTCAAATAATTTAGACTTCCTTCATACAACGCCCGCAAATACTCACCCGAACAACAAGGTTAATGATGTATTTGTTACAAATAAGGGTTTATTTGAGACGGAAGTTAATAATGATAGTGCTCTTGAGATACAGAGCGTTATCAATAAACTCAATACATGGTCT
The DNA here is from genome assembly GCA_024230435.1 of Desulfobacteraceae bacterium. Classification (GTDB taxonomy): domain Bacteria; phylum Desulfobacterota; class Desulfobacteria; order Desulfobacterales; family Desulfosarcinaceae; genus UBA2230. The sequence goes on along the minus strand of JAAERL010000275.1, from coordinate 12,930 downwards.
TCTATGGGATACGAGCCTTTTGGTCTCATAGTGTATGATGAAGATTCTGCGTTGAATAGAGGGGAAGGCGGCCCATTTCCCGAGGATAGGAGAATACTTCCGCAAAGTAGAATAGATCTTCTTAAGTCGGCTATGGATATTTCAGGGTATGGGAACGTACAGCTATTTCAGCTCCTGGGAGCTAATAGTCAAGGAGGTGATACTTGGTTTGATCTAACACCTAAAATAAAAGTTCACTTAAAAAATAATTTTTGTGGGATTGGCAATGAAATTCATCTCGACGACTACCATCACAGAATTCGTGCATTAGATGCACAGGCCGAGATGGCCAAATGGAGTAAAGATAACTCAATGACGCCCTTAATATTTATCGGCGGCGGGCCAATTGCAATGTCGAATTTTGAGTTATATGGAAAGAATAGCCTTAATTATTTGTTTAGCCAAATGAATATGCTTGGCTTTAATAGACGATATGCAAAAGCTATTTATTTTTATCAGGGAGCCAGGCCTACCGACTGTTTGTCTGAGGTTCTTCCGGAGACGAATCTTGATCGAGTAACTGGTGCCGTGAAGTGGATTATGGAGCAAGTCTATTAGTTTTTCGTAATTATAGATATGTAGTTTCGAAATTTCAACTAAGCAATTAACTGGTTGCAAGCTTTTTTATCCGACGTATTATCTTGAAAATATGGCAAATATGTGTTTTTTTGCGGTTTGTAAAATGAACCGATGAAAAAGGATGCTCCGATGACACAGTTTGCCATAAAGCCAGAAATTTAGGGTCTACCTTTGACGCATATAAATGATTTTGAATAGTTGGATAGGGGCCGTTACTTCATCAGGGGCTATATCCAATACATGCGCCACCCGGTCCACGGCCCAATAAAAATTATATCCTTTGATTTTAAGATAATATTTTTGTTTAAGAGCGTCTTCAGTAGCGGCGTAGGTTAGATTACGGGCCGTCAATCCAACAAAAAGCGCTGGAAATCATGAATAACGGCGATCTAAGAAGGTCAATCGATCTTCTTAGATCGCTGTTTTGTTTTGGGTCGAAAGTTAATGGGTGACCCTTTACACTGGCTTAATTTCAGAGAGCAATAAGTTTTATGAGGCCACTGTAAATTTGTCTAAAGATACGGCAAAAATTATGCAAGACCTGCCTGGCCCTTTTACTGATGCCAGAATTCTCACTACAGGCTTCAGTCCTGATAACTCGGTTGTTGTTTGGGTTTAAATGGGCTTGAGCGAAAATATGGGGGAATGGATAGAAATTGCCAAAGTGCAAGGACACTAAGTCGCGGGCGATCCGAAAGATTATACAAACACAACCGCAGATTTAAGAAAGGAAGGAATAATTCCGTAGCCCAAAAGCTTGATGTATCCGCCATTGCGATAAGGAGATCTGTTTGCGCGTTGAGGCGCTGGTGCGGGAAAACGGATTTGAGCTATAAACTGTTTAAGTTTAAATATTGGGAGCGGTCTAAGGTCGTCCGAAATTATTGAGAACTTACTTGAAATATAATCAATATTAGGTAAGGTAACCAATGATTTTTTGTTTGTCCGCCTTGGTTGGTGGCGGATGATATTGTGTGTTTTTGTAAATAGTATTTTATTGATCGAACGGAAACCGGAGAGGTAAATGGCAAAGGTTAAGAAGAACAATAATAAGAAAAATAATAATAAAGATGAGCCCTTAGAGAAACAGTTGTGGAAGACGGCGGATAAGCTGCGCAAGAATATAGATGCGGCTGAGTATAAGCATATTGTGTTGGGGTTGATTTTCCTGCGCTATATTTCTGATGCCTTTGAGGCTTTGTATCAGAAATTGAAGAGCGGCGAGGGGGAGTATGCCGGGGCCGATCCTGAGGATAAGGATGAATACAAGGCTGAGAATGTCTTTTTTGTGCCGGAGGTAGCCCGTTGGTCGTTTTTGCAATCCAGTGCCAAGTTGCCGGATATCGGTAAAAAGGTGGACGAGGCCATGGATGCCATTGAAAAAGACAACCCGTCGCTCAAGGATGTGTTGCCCAAGGTGTATGCCCGAGGCAATCTGGACCCCACTAACCTGGGCGGTTTGATCGATCAGGTGGGCAATGTCGCTTTAGGAGACGCCAAGGCCCGCAGCGCCGATGTGTTGGGCCATGTGTTTGAATATTTTTTAGGCGAATTCGCCCTGGCCGAAGGCAAAAAAGGCGGTCAATTCTATACCCCGCGCAGCGTTGTGGAGCTGCTGGTGGAGATGCTGGAGCCATATAAGGGCCGGGTGTTCGATCCGTGCTGCGGTTCGGGCGGTATGTTTGTGCAATCGGAAAAGTTTGTTGCCGACCATCAGGGCAAGGTGAACGACATTTCTATTTACGGCCAGGAGAGCAATCACACCACCTGGCGTCTGGCCCGCATGAACCTGTCCATCCGGGGCATCGACAGCTCCCAGGTCAAATGGAACAATGAAGGCTCCTTTTTAAACGATAGCCACAAGGATCTGAAGGCCGACTATGTGATCGCCAATCCGCCGTTTAATGACAGCGATTGGAGTGGCGACCTGCTCAGAAAGGACGGACGCTGGAAACACGGCATACCGCCCGCTGGCAATGCCAACTGTGCCTGGATACAACACTTTATCTACCATCTGAGCCCCAGCGGCCAGGCCGGGTTTGTATTGGCCAAGGGATCGCTCACCTCCAAAAATTCGGGTGAAGGCGATATCCGTAAATCCCTGATCGAAGCCCGAATGGTGGACTGTATCGTCAACCTGCCCACAAAGCTCTTTTTAAACACCCAGATTCCCGCCTGTCTTTGGTTCATGAGCCGCAACAAAGCCAACGGTAAGTTCCGCAACCGAGTTGATGAAATCCTTTTCATCGATGCCCGCAACATGGGGCACCTGATCAACCGTCGCACACGGGAATTTTCTGCCGAAGATATCGCCACTATCGCCGACACCTACCACAACTGGCGTAACCCGAAAGGGGATTATGAAGATGTCAAGGGATTCTGCAATTCCGCGCCCATCGATCGTGTGCGGGAGCTGGATTACGTGCTGACTCCGGGCCGTTATGTGGGCTTGGCGGAAGAAGAGGACGATTTTGATTTTAAAGAGCGGTTTGCCTCGTTGAAGGCAGAGTTTGAGGGGCAGTTGAAAGAGGAGACGAAGTTGAACAAAGTGATCTTGAAAAATTTGGCGATGGTGAAGATCGATGGGTGAGTGGAATAAGCAAAAGATAGCTGACATTATTACCCTTGAATATGGTAGGGGCCTAAAAAATTATCGTGATGGCATCGGTAATTTTGATGTCTTTGGGACAAATGGAAAAATCGGCCTAACTACAGAGTTCCTTTATGATCAACCGTCAATAATTATTGGAAGAAAAGGTGCATATCGAGAAGTCCATTTTGCCAAGGAACCTTTTTTTGTTATAGATACAGCGTTCTATACCAAAAATAGGATAAATGATTTAGACACACTTTTTTTGTATTACTGGTTCAAAAATGTAGATATTAATGAACTGGATAGTGGTTCTGCGATCCCTTCAACAAGCAGAGATGAAGTATATGACTTAGATATTCATCTCCCCTGTTTCCCCGAACAAAAAGCCATAGCCTCGGTCCTTTCCAGTCTCGATGAGAAAATAGAGCTGCTCTACCGCCAGAACAAAACCCTCGAAACCATGGCGGAAACGCTGTTCCGGCAGTGGTTTGTGGAGGAGGCGCGGAAGGATTGGGAGGATGGGGTATTGGGGGATATTGTTGAGCTTGCTTATGGAAAAGGACTCAGGAAGGACTTGAGAACAGGTATGGAGTATCCTGTTGTTGGCTCAAGCGGTATAGTTGGTTATCATTCAGAATTTTTAGTGAAAAGCCCAGGAATTGTAATTGGTAGAAAAGGAACGCTCGGGAAAGTAATTTATCTATTTGATAACTTTTTCCCTATCGATACAACGTATTATGTAAAATCGAAAATTAATTCTGCCGGGCTTCTTTATGAATATTTTCTTTTAAAAACAATTAATTTCGATGAGATGAATTCAGATTCAGCTGTTCCTGGATTGAATAGAGATATCGCTTTGTCAACTGATATAAAATTAGTACCAATGGAAAAAATTAAATTATTCAGCAATATGGCGTCTCCAATTGTAGAAAAATTAAAAGAAAATTACAGCCAAATCCAAACCCTTGAAAAACTCCGCAACACCCTACTTCCCAAGCTCATGAGCGGAGAGGTTCGTGTGGAATATAACGGAAAGTGAGGCGCTGTAGTCCATGGAACGACTGAGAAAAATTATCGAATCATACGGCCGGTGGTCGGAGCTAATCACCTATTTGGACCGTATCGAGGCCCATATCTCCACGGGCTTCGGCTGACTCATTGAAACACTGTGGCCCTTTTAAAACCATCGGCAAAGAAATTTGTTCCTATCAGCATGTCCTGCGTTTGCTGTGTTAATTGACATAGACGGATTACCGGGAAACCATATGACAACAAAAATCACCGAATCGGCCATTGAAAAGTTCACCATCGAGCTACTGGAAAAATCGGGCTATGAATACATCTATGCGCCGCTCATTGCACCAGATGGCGAGACGCCGGAGCGGGATTCCTTCGAAGATGTTTTACTGTTAGATCGTCTCCGTTCAGCGGTGGGGCGTATCAATCCCGATGTTCCTGTTGACGCCAGACAGGATGCGGTCAAACAGCTTCAGCGTCTTAACTCGCCCGAGTTGATTACCAACAACGAAACGTTTCATCGCATGCTCACCGAAGGCATCAAGGTGACCTTTCAAAAAGATGGCCGCAGCCGGGGCGATCTGGTGTGGCTGGTAGATTTTGATCATCCGGAGAATAACGATTTTCTGGTGGCCAATCAGTTTACGGTGATGGCCAACAATGTGAAGAAACGGCCGGATGTGGTGCTGTTTATCAATGGTCTTCCGTTGGTGGTAATTGAATTGAAGAATCCGGTGAATGAAAACGCTACAGTGCGGTCGGCTTATCGACAGCTTCAGACCTATAAACAGGCTATTCCCGCCCTTTTTGTCTGTAATGGGCTTTTGATTATCTCTGATGGTCTGGAAGCCAAAGCGGGTTCCATATCGGCGGGGTTTTCCCGTTTTATGGCGTGGAAGACATCCGATGGATTGGGCGAAGCCTCATCGCTTATCGGGCAGTTGGAGACGCTAATTAAGGGGATGTTGGACAAGGCCACCCTGCTGGATCTTCTTCGCCACTTCGTTGTGTTTGAAAAGAGCAATAAGGAGGATCGGCAAACGGAAATTATTTCTGTTCAGACTGTGAAAAAGATTGCGGCTTATCATCAATACTATGCCGTCAACCGGGCTGTGGCATCGACGCTGCGGGCATCCAATTTTCATTCATCGGAAAAAGAGATTTCTGGCAAGATGGCGGTCACGATATCCCCTGCCAGTTATGGGGCGATGGCCGTAACAAAACAGCCTGCGGGCGACAGAAAAGGCGGGGTAATCTGGCACACTCAAGGCAGCGGCAAATCGTTGTCTATGGTGTTTTTCACCGGCAAGATTGTTCTTGCCATGGATAACCCCACGGTTGTGGTTATAACAGATCGCAACGATCTGGACGATCAGTTGTTCGATACCTTTGCGGCCTCCAGGCAGTTGCTGCGGCAAGAGCCGGTGCAGGCCGAAGACCGGTCCGGTTTGAAAGAATTGCTTACGAGAGCGTCGGGCGGGGTGATCTTTACGACGATCCAAAAGTTCCAGCCTGAGCAGGGTAATGTGTACGATACACTTTCGGAGCGGGAGAATATCATTGTCCTTGCCGACGAAGCCCACCGGACCCAATATGGATTCAAGGCCAAGATTGTTGCGGAAAAAGATAAGGGGGGCAATGTGGTCGGTCAAAAGGTGGTATACGGGTTTGCCAAGTATTTACGGGATGCCTTGCCCAATGCCACCTATCTTGGTTTTACAGGTACACCTATTGAGAAAACCGATGTGAATACACCGGCTGTTTTTGGCAATTATGTGGATGTGTACGATGTGGCCCAGGCGGTTGAGGATGGAGCGACGGTCAAAATTTATTATGAAAGCAGGCTGGCTAAAATCAATCTGAGTGACGAGGGTAAAAAGCTTGTTGCCGATCTGGATGCTGATTTAGACGAAAAGGATTTGACAGACGCCCAAAAGGCCAAGGCCAAATGGGCGCAGTTGGAAGCACTGGTGGGCAGTGAAAATCGAGTTAAGCTCGTTGCTAAGGACATCGTGAACCATTTTGAACAGCGGCAGGAGATTTTTCCCGAAGGAAAAGCGATGGTTGTGGCTATGTCTCGCCGGATTGCGGCTGAACTGTACAGGGAAATCATCAGGATCAGACCGGCATGGCATAGCGATGATCTGAAATCTGGCGAAGTTAAAGTGGTGATGACGTCGGCCTCTGACGATGGGCCTGAAATTGGAAAGCACCATACTACCAAAGATCAGCGCAGGGCTTTGGCCGATCGGATGAAAGATCCGGCGGACAACCTGAGACTGGTGATTGTCCGCGATATGTGGCTCACTGGTTTTGACGTACCGTCCATGCACACCCTCTATATCGACAAACCCATGCAGGGTCACAATCTTATGCAGGCCATTGCCCGCGTGAACCGCGTATACAAAGACAAACCGGGTGGTCTGGTGGTGGATTATCTGGGGATTGCTTCTGATCTGAAAAGAGCGTTGTCGTTTTATTCGGATAGCGGCGGCAAGGGCGATCCGGCCGTTACGCAGGAAAAAGCGGTTCAGATTATGTTGGAAAAACTTGAGGTGGTTTCCCAGATGTTTCATGGGTTTTCTTATGAGGTCTATTTCGATGCGGATACAGGCAGGAAGCTTTCCCTGATTTTAGAGGCTGAAGAGCATATTCTTGGCTTGGAAAATGGAAAGAAGCGGTACATCAATGAGGTGACCGCGTTATCCCAGGCCTTTGCCATTGCTATTCCCCATGAGCAAGCCATGGATGTCAAAGATGAGGTGGCCTTTTTTCAGGCAGTCAAAGCCCGTCTGGCTAAATTTGATGGCACCGGCTCCGGGAATACCGATGAGGAAATCGAAACCGCCATCCGCCAGGTCATTGATAAAGCTTTGGTGAGCGAACAGGTTGTAGATGTCTTTGATGCAGCAGGGATCAAGAAGCCGGATATTTCGATTCTTTCAGAGGAATTTCTTCTGGAAGTCAAGAACATGGAGCATAAGAATGTCGCCCTGGAGGTTTTGAAAAAATTGCTGAACGATGAGATCAGGGCGAGAATGAAGAAGAATCTAATCCAGGGAAAATCCTTTATGGAGATGCTGGAAGATTCCATCAAGCGTTACCACAATAAAATTATTACCGCTGCCGAGGTGATTGAAGAGTTGATCGCCATGGGCAAAAATATCCGACAGAAAGATAAAGAACCCAAGGAGATGGGGCTTTCCGATTTCGAGTATGCCTTTTATACAGCAATCGCCAACAATAAGAGCGCACGGGAGGTGATGGAAAAAAAGAAGTTGCGAGAGCTTGCAGTGGTGCTTTTTGAGCGTGTTAAAAAAAATGCATCAATAGACTGGACAATCAAGGAAAGTGTCAGGGCAAGATTGAAAGTCATTGTCAAACGGACTTTACGGCAATATGGCTACCCGCCGGATATGCAGAAGTTGGCGACGGAAACGGTGTTAAAACAAGCGGAAATGATTGCAGATGAGCTATTACATGCCAATTAATTTCATGTGAATATCAGCTCCACTGCCCTGGCCGGACCAAGCTGTAGCCGCATCTAAAAAGTGGGAACGTCCCGAGTTCTATTTCAGCCAGATGGGGGATCAAATACATTATTAGTGAAAAATGGGGATGATAATGGAAAATGATGACAGGGCGCCAAAATGTTATGAACTTATGAACCCGCTGGATATTAGACGTTCGCCAGATTATACGATGCAAGAGGACGTGAACTGGCAGTTCAGAACAATTGTATAATGAAAAAACTATAATCTGATGAACGTCCCTGAACACCCAAGAAAAAACGTATGGGGCTGAGGGCTTATGAGTGATATTAAACTTTTCAGGATTAAAGACGGTGATGTAACAGAACTTGAGGGTCATTCCGTCACTGTGGAGAAATCTCTTCAAAATCAAATTGAATCCAATTTAGAGGTGTTTCTCGGCGTTCGTATGATCGCTTCTGAGTATTCTACAGGTAAAAAACATGGTGGGCGAATTGATACTCTTGGGTTTGATGAAGATGGATCACCGATAATTATCGAATACAAGCGATCATTAAATGAGAATGTTATCAACCAGGGGCTATTCTATTTAGACTGGCTCATGGATCACAAGGGGGAGTTTACCCTTAAGGTCATGGATGTATTTGGAAAAGAAGTTGCAGATTCAATAGATTGGTCTGGTCCAAGGCTACTTTGCATAGCTGGTGATTTTACTAAATACGATCAACATGCCGTGCAGCAAATAAATCGAAACATCGAACTTATTAGGTACAGGCACTATGGGAGTGACTTTTTGTTATTCGAATTGGTGAATGCAACGACAGCCCAAAATGGAGAGAGCAGAGGTTCAACACCGTTAATCAATGGGAAGAGAAATTATAAAACCGTTTCGGAATATCTTGTCCAAGCAGACCAGAGCCTGATTGATCTATTTGAGAGTCTAAAGGCATTCGTGTTTGCCATGGGCGACGATGTGCAAATGAAAACACTGAAATTCTATTTTGCTTTCAAACGATTCAAGAACTTTGCATGTGTGGAGATTCATCCCCAAACAGCCCAGCTCATAATATTCGTTAAGGTCGATTCAAGCACCATCAAACTCGAAGATGGATTCACAAGAGATGTTTCCAACATAGGGCACTTCGGCACCGGTAACCTTGAAATTCGGATTCAGTCAGACTCAGATTTTGAAAAAGCTAAGCCATTAATAATTCGGAGCTACGAGATCAGTTGAGCCATAGCAGGATTGCTATCTAGTGACAATTATAATACGCAAAGTTGGTATGGATGCGTTATAGGGGGATATTAGACGTTCGCCAGATTATAAGATGAAAGCGGACGTGAACTGGCAGTTCAGAACAATTGTATAATGAAAAACTTATAATTTGACGAACGCCCCTCCCTTTTTTTGTTTCTTGACTATCCTTTGAATTTTGGCAAATTGGAGTTGCTAATCACACAAACGCGACAACCGGTCGTTAAACGGTATTTTTATTTGTGCCAAATAAAATAACTTGCGCTATGGAGACGGTATCCGAAAGGACCGTAACACCCTCGTTTGAGGTGGTTAGCACTCCTAAGGCGCATTTTGTTTTTGGAGGTGCGCATGTCAGAACTTATTACAATATCCAGTCAGAAAATTTCAAACGAACTAATTGACACAGTAAACGCAAGAGAGCTTCATGAGTTTTTTGGGGGTTAGACGGGACTTTTCAAACTGGGTCAAAACACGGATCAAACAGTATGGTTTTATAGAAAATCAGGACTTTATATTGATTCGCCAAAACGGGCGAATCAAAGGAAAAGGCGGTGATCGTCGTTCAAAAGAATACCACCTCACCCTGGACATGGCCAAAGAGCTGTCGATGGTCGAGCGCACGGATCGGGGCAGGGAGGCCCGAAGGTATTTCATTGAGTGTGAACAGATAGCGAAAGGCAAAGTCAAGCAGCTTAAACCCAATACTATACCGGATCGGCCAACATTGCCACCTGTGAATAAGGACCTTCTTTTCAAATATTCATATGACGGCCTGACCCGGATCGAAACCCGCCATGAAGAAATGCAAATCATTCAAAAATATCTTTCAGAGCCGGAAATAGAACTGGTCTGTATCCTTCGCAGCCTGGGCAGTCAGCGCCGAAGCCAGGCCTTTAAACTCGTTTATCGTTTATACAAGATTAAGCACAAGGTGCAATTGAAGATGGGGCATCGGCCAGATTTGTCGGAACGTGAAGCAATAAATTATGTGGTGGATAGATCGATTGGGATGGCTTAATCCAGATTGAAAATGAGCCTCCGGCGGATGGCCGGGGGCTTTAAACTCTTCTATAATCGCAAAGCCGGATTGAGTGGCTTAATCCAGCAAAAAACTTCCTCTCAAAAAAGCTGTCAAGAAAAAAATAACCTCAAATATCGTAAAATTTGTGGTCAATTTTGTCTAATTTTAGCCAATTTTGTCAAATTTTCTACGCTGCCCGAAACCGCCAAAAAACCCGTGTTATAACATAAGGCATTTTGAATACATCGCCAGGAGTGTGACTCCAAGGCGTAAAAGGTAAAGGATAGTCGATCCATTTTTGGAAACCTTATTATTGAGCTTGTTTGATCTATCTGAAAAAGCATTAGGAGACACGGTATGAGTCGCCAACTTACATCCATCGATACAACAACACTTTCGAGTCAGCAAAGCAAAGGCAAGTGGTGTAAACATACGGATAACGCGGAACCCCTGTCAATACCGCCGGTGAATAAGGATCTTTTATTCAGCGTACCAAATGACGGTCCTGCCCAAATCGAAACGGCCCATAAAAAAGAGCTGGAAGCCCTTCAACGCTATTTATCTGAAAAAGAAATAGAACTCATCTGTATTTATCGCAGCCTGAGCGATGAGCGCCGGAAGCAGGTATACAACCATGCGCATCGGCTATACCACATCAAGCACAGAGTACAGTCGAAGATGGGCCATCAGCCTCATTTGTCCGAAAGAGACGCCATAGATTATATCGTGGATCAGTCGTTAGGGGCGGCTTGAATCATCAGGTCAGGGGGAGGCCTACGGATTAGATCCGTAAGCCTCTATTCCTTTGTTCTGTCTTTTTTATCAAAGGGAATGACAGTTGCCTTTTTAAGTTTCGTGGCGATCTTGGCCATCTCAAAGGTGTGGTCGTCCTGGATCTGGCAATAGCGGTGAAACGCTTTGTTGGTGTCGTGGCCGGTGGCTTTCTTAGCCGATTCTTCACCGACTTCCATTGCAAGGGCGGTGGTGGTTGTGTGGCGGGTGCCTCCATACAGATCCAATCCTTCAATGCCTAAGTTCTTACAGGCTTTCATCCACCATTTGTAAAAGTATTTCTCACCGAAGGTCGAATTTTCCCGGCAACCGCTAAGGCCTTTGACATGCCGGAAAAAGGGAATTTGGGGCAGGCCGGGAAACCTCTCTTTGATCTCTTTTATCATATCGATATGATCGGCTACCAGCCGGACACGCACGACCTTTTTTTTATTTCGGCTTTTGGTGGGCCGCCAAAAGGTTAAAATGCCGTGTTGCAGATTGATATCTTCTTCTTTGAGCCGTAATAAATCAAGCGGTCTTAACACAATATACGAACTTAACAACTCGATGCCCAGCCAGATTTTCGGATTGATATGAAATGAAATATTGTGAACTTTCTGAATGATCTTTTCACGAGTTTGAAGGTCGGTGATTTTGCGGTATCCAAGTTCATAATTGATATCGGGAAACTTAGGCGCGTCGGTGATTGACAAAATATCTTCTTCTTCAACCAGAAAATTACGGAAAAAATCGTGCAGCGTGCTTCGGTAGTTGTAGCGGGTTTTTTCAGATATCCCTTCAATGCCGTACAAGAAGCCTTTGATATCGCCTTTTTTGATCGTTTTGACATTGCGTTGTCCCCATACTTCAATCGCCTTGTTTATATAGTTTTTAATGTTCGATAGTGATCTTAGGCCGATAAGCTCTTTTGATTGGATATATTTTTTGGCAAGACTTTCAAATCCGAGCGGGCAACTGGCCTGATAGTCCCGCTCATCGAATGAGCCTTCATCCCACTTAAAACGAAGCCCGGTTAAAAACCGGGCGGCTTCATCGTATTTTTGAAAACGTTTGTTGATAGTGCGGCCGAATTTGACATAGAAATGCTTGTCTGCAAAAACTTTGGGATGCTTTTTACATGAACAGACGCCAAGTCGATCGTTGTGAATCAGTTTGTCTCCACAAATCCAGCATCTTTGCCGTGTATAAATATTGCCCTTCATGCAAAGGCCCTCCCGGGCAATGGATAAGGTGTTATTTAAATGATGGCGAGTCAACGTTTAATCCCCCTAAAACTGGGGGAATCGGATGGCGTACTATGTATAAAAACAAAAAAGCCCAGCCGGATTCCCGGTTAGGCTAATGCAGGCGGTGTAGATTTACGTTTACACAAGTACTTCATAATCGTCAAGTACTTTTTTTAGTTGACAATTTAAAAAAGAATGACTATTTATTTTAAGGCTTCGAATTTCACTCTTTAGATAACCTTTAACCAAATTAGAGATAAGTTGGTCTGAAAATTGTTTTGTGCTCCTTTCTTCAATTGACTTCATCTATAAGGCTGACTGCCTGCATAATCATCCTTGATGATCAGTGCGTTTTTTATCACTTTGATTTTTATACTTAATTTATTGAAAGGGAGCACATTTTTATGGGTAAAAGTTGTTTTTCGGTGTGTCCTGTTTTTCCATCGGTGGCGCATTACGTGAAATTGCCAGGAGTTGTGAAGGTAACATTTTTTTTGGCGTTATTGACGGCGCTGCCGCTGGTTGCTCTCAAGGGCAATACGAAAAAGAAAGAAAAATGCAAGGCTTGCCCGGAGATGAAAAGTTTTGGCGTTAATGCTCAAGGCTGTTGCAGGTTAAAAGCACTGGTAATGCAAGATGAGCGGGCGGCTCGAAAAGCTCTAAAATATATTGGAGTTTTATCAAAGGTGAATCAGAGAAAAACAAAAGAGCATATGTGATATACGATTTTATATGGCTGGGCAGAGTTTATGGGGCTCAGGCCCGCCATATAAGGCGATTTGCAGTTAAAGAATATACCATCTTGTATGTCTTTTTTCCCGTCTTCTGCGTTATGCCAAAGCCCGAATACGTTAAGTATGCAAACTTTGGCACGCCTTGAATACGAAAAAAAATCGAAGCTCAATCTGGTA
>JAAERL010000274.1 GCA_024230435.1 Desulfobacteraceae bacterium | reverse complement strand
CGCCTTGAATACGAAAAAAAATCGAAGCTCAATCTGGTATATTCTTTTCCGCCAATCGCCTAAGGTCATTTATAGGCTGCTGCGGGTAGCCAGGTCACCAGTTCAGGAAAAAAGGCGATAATCAGTATTCCTATGATCTGAAGCGCCATAAAGGGAATAACTCCCTTATAAATATCTTTCAAAGATACCTCCGGCGGACAAATGCCTTTCAGATAGAACAGGGAAAATCCTACGGGCGGTGAAAGAAACGATGTCTGCAACGTTACGGCAATCATGATGGTAAACCAAATCAAGGCAGGGTTGTCCACAACGCCATAGCCTTTTATAGGCAGGTTGAGATTTTCTATAACCGGGGCAATCAAGGGCAGGATGATCAGGGTGATTTCGATCCAGTCCAGAAAAAAGCCGAGCAGAAAAACGCAAAACAAAATAAAGATCATGATACCATAAGGCCCAAACGGCAGAGCCGTCAGGATACTTTCGATGAACTCGTCACCACCGAGGCTTCTGAGAACCAATGCAAAGGCGGTTGCGCCAATAAGAATCCCGTAGATATATGCCGAAGTATTGAAACATGCTTTGGTAACCTCTTTAAGTATGGACCAAGAGAACTTGTTATTGAATATGGCCAGGACAATGGCGCCCAGCGCACCCACTCCGCTGGCTTCGGTTGGTGTGGTGATACCGGCGAAAATAGATCCCAGGACAGCAAAAATCAACAAGGATGCAGGCAGGATATTTTTAAAAACATCCCAGATCATATGCCAGGCGATGGGCTCGCGATCAGGGTCCAGGGGGACTGAGGCCGGTTTGAATAATCCGAAGCCGACAATATAAAGCACATATAAAATTCCCAAAATAAGCCCGGGAAAAACGGCGCCCATGAACAGGTCGCCTACCGGAAGAGCAAGCTGGTCCGCCATGATTACCAGCATAATGCTCGGCGGAATCAGAATGCCCAGGGTGCCGGAACCGGCCACGGTGCCTACGGCAAAGGTTTTAGCATAGCCTTGTTTGATCATGGCCGGGATGGTCAGCAATCCCAGCAATACAACCGAAGCTCCCACAATCCCGGTAGACGCCGCCAATATGATGCCGATCAGGGAAACGGTAACGGCTAAACCTCCGTGAATTTTACCGAAGAGATTTTGCATCGACTTCATCATTTTTTCGGCAATTCCGGAGCGGTCCAGCATCAGCCCCATAAATATAAACATAGGCAGCGCCAACAAAACCCAGTTGTACATCAACCGGTAGGTTCGATTTACCGTAAGACTGTATACTACGTAGTTAATACCGGTATTGGTTCCCATCCAGGCATCGGTCAGCATTCCGGCTCCGGTAAACAATACCGCCGTGCCCCCCAAAACCCAGGCAATGGGAAATCCGGTAAATAGCAATGCCATGAACGTTAAAAACATGGCGATTACAAGAAAATTTTCAATGCTCATAACAATTATCTCCTTAAAACCGAAAAAGTTCTAATTAATTTCGAAACCGAGGCCGCCACCACCATGGCAAAAGAAAGCGTGATAACTGATTTAATAGCCCATCGCCAGGGCAATCCCTGAGGTGCGACCGAGCGCTCATTTAACCTCCAGGACTCATGAACAAATTCAAGGCTCTGGTAGCAAAGCAACCCGGCAAAAGGCAGCAGTAAAAAAATTATTCCCAAAATATTCAGGCGATGTTGCCATTTTTTCGGCAGCCGGTCGTAAACCAGGTCCATTCCTACGTGCGAGTCGGTCACTACAGCGTAGGAAATACCGAACATAAAGGCCACAGCATAAAAATGCCATTGCAGCTCTTCAAGGATGATCAGGCCGTGGCCGAATCCATAGCGCAAAACCACTTGTAAGATTATCAGGAAAATAACGATACAATTGGCCCACATCAAAACATGGCCAATTGATTTGACGACAGCGTCGATCCTGTCGCTAAACCGGTTTGGTATTTTATTCTCTTTTTTTTTCATAACGGGTATGTTCTCTATAAGTCGTGGCTATAAATGGTTTTTAAAAAATTAAATATTATAATTTCAAAAAAGTTATGCCGATAAACTGTTGCACCACAGATTTGACTTCCATGGGTTATTGAGAACTTACTATAACGGTTGAATTTCCGATGGCCGCGGCCTGGGCAGAAAACCATAGTCCTTCCAAATCTTGTATTCCGAACGGAAGTTTTGAAGGTCTTGCCAAACTGTGCTAAAAAATTCGTCCTTCCATGATTGCTCTTCGGCGATTTGTTCCCATGCCACGCGCAGTTTAGCCAAAATTTCATCCGTCAAGTACATGTTTTTGACTCCATTTTTTTCTGCGTTTCTGCGCATGGCCGAATATTGAAGGGATTCGGTCCAGGCAATAGTATTCAGGGTGCTGGCCCGGCACAGGGTTTCGATCACCAGCTTTTGCCTTTCGCTCATGCCGTTCCAGGTATTCTTATTGATCAGCAACTCGAAAAGGGTTGCTTGCTGGTGCCATCCGGGAAAGTAGTTGTATTTGGCGATTTTGTGAAAACCCAGCGTAGAGTCAATGGCGGGCATGGAAAATTCCGCAGCTTCAATGGCCTTTTTCTCCAGGGCCGCAAAGATTTCCCCTCCCGGTAATAAAGACACCGAGGCTCCGAGCTTTTGAAGCACTTTGCCGCCCAGGCCAAAAAACCGTACCGGAAGACCCTTGTAATCTTCTATAGTTTTAATTTCTTTAACATACCATCCGGATGTTTCCGGTGGAAGAACACCACATAAAAACGCCTTAACGTTCATTTTATTGCTGTCGTACATTTGCTGCCACAATTTCATGCCGTTTCCGTAATAAATCCATGCCAGGTATTCCGTGCATTCAGGTCCGAAAGGCACGGCCGTGAAAAAGTCCGCAGCCGGAAATTTACCGGCCCAATACCCGGATACCCCATAGCAGGCATTGACTTTTCCCTGGCTCACCGCATCGAGCATTTCAAAAGAAGGCACGAGCTTACCGGGCTCATAAATTTTTATTTCTAGAGAATCGTTACTTAATAATTTAACCCGGTCGGCCATCCAGGAAATGGTAGTGCCCAATCCGGGAAGCTTTGATGGATATGCCATAGGAACTTTTAAAAGAACTTTTTTTTCTAACGGAATGGTTTCGAGTGTGGGTGAAGCTGTCTCATCTTTTGAAGTGCAACCGGCAATGATAATTAAAACAAATAAGAGGACCGCAGCGGCCCCGCCAAATTTTTTTAACTGAACCTTTTGCATCTTATGCCTCCTTTTAATGTTTTTTACCAGCTCTTATTGTTCTTGGGCAAACTAGTTATTCTTCCAACAGGGCTTTACGGGCCTCTTGGCGAGTTTTATAAAGAGGTGTTTCAACATTGCGCTGTTTGAATGCATCTCCAAGTTTCAAGCGTAAAAAAGCACTGGCGGCATAGCGTGTGACACGCTTATAGAACTGCTTTGTCAAGACTTCAACCATCTTCGAATAGTCATCTACAATATTAGGCAGGATGACAAAGTTATCGTAATTTACAATAGCATCTACCTTATGATTCAGGGGAGAAAGGATTTTTTTAACCGCTTTTTCTATATTCTTTATATCCTTTGCATTTTTGACCGTATAGGCCTCAAAATTTACAAAAAAAAGATTCTCCTTGGTATAGTAAGACAATCGGTCAGTCAGGCAAACAGAGAGTAAATCGTTTTTCAATCCCATGGGTTCCGGTTTGAAAATACGCGGGTCCATTTGAGTCAAAGGGCTGATGACAATCGGTTCGAAATCCATCTGGGAAAGGATGTCCTTTTGTAAATCAATTCCAGGAGCGATTTCAATTAACGTCATAGCCTCCGGTGTTAAGGCAAACACGCAACGTTCAGTGATATAAAGAACAGGCTGGTCTTTTTGCGCGGCATAATCACCGCTAAAGGTGACATGATCGACCTTTTGGACAAATTTTCCTGCCCTGCCCTCGGTTTCAATGCCAAGCATTCCGTTTTTGATCTTGATTTTTAATCCGCCTGCGCTGAAGGTGCCTAAAAAAACAACTTTTTTAGCATTTTGGCTAATGTTGATAAAACCGCCCGCTCCGGCAAGCCGGGGACCAAATTTGCTGACGTTTAAATTACCGTGCCGGTCTGCCTGAGCCATACCGAGAAATGCGATATCCAGGCCGCCACCGTCATAAAAATCAAACTGAGCGGGCTGGTCGATAATTGCACTGGTGTTTGTCGCCGCCCCAAAGTTCAAACCTCCCGCAGGCAGGCCGCCAATTACTCCCGCTTCAGCCGTAAGGGTTATATAGTCAATGACTTTTTCTTCGTTAGCGATATCTGAAATTCCTTCAGGCATACCGATACCAAGATTGACTATATGACCGGGCCGAAGCTCAAAGGCAGCCCGCCGGGCAATGATTTTACGCAGTCCCATCTGTATTGGCGCAATGGTCTGGACCGGAACTTTGATCTCATTGCTAAAGGCCGGGCTGTAGATTTCGGCAAAGGTCTGCCAGTGGTTTTTTTGTTCTGACAGTACGATACAATCGACCAGCACTCCGGGTATTTTTACCTCGCGAGCCTTTAGGCTGCCGCTTTGTGCAATACGTTCAACCTGCACAATAACAACACCGCCGCTGTTTTTAGCCGCCATGGCAACAGCTAAGTTTTCCAGGATAAGAGCTTCTCGCTCCATAGTGACATTGCCCTCGAGATCCGCAGTGGTGCCCCGCAAAATCGCCACGTCAATAGGCATCGTTTTATACGCAAGATAATCCCGCCCATCAAATTTAATGCGCTCTACTAAATCCTCTTTAGTAATGTCATTGATTTTTCCGCCGCCGTGAAGCGGGTCTACAAAAGTTCCCAATCCCACAGCGGTAATCGTGCGCGGTCTGTGAGCTGCAATGTCCCGGTACATGTGGGAAATCACACCCTGGGGAAGATTATAGGCCTCGATTTCGTTCTCTGTGGCCAGTTTTTGAAGCTGTGGAACAAGTCCCCAGTGGCCTCCCACCACACGTTTGACTAGACCAGCATGGCCAAAATGATTTAATCCGCGTTGAGCGCCGTCTCCTTGACCGGCTGCGTATAACAGGGTCAGGTTTTGAGGTTTTGATTTCTTTAAAAAGCGTTTTTCTATGGCAATAGCGATTTCTTCGGCAAAGCCAATCCCGACGAAACCGCCGGTAGCTACAGTATCACCATCTTTTATGATTCTGACGGCTTCATCGGCCTCGACCAGCTTATTTTTTCCGGAGTGCTGCGAATTAAGAGGCGATAACATTGGATAGCTCCCCTTTCGGCTCTCTTGATTTTCCATTATGGGCCTTTCATTATATTGTATATGGAGATTGTCTATGATTACAACGATTTGTATAAATACACAAGAAAAATTTTATTTTAAGGTTATCTTTTTTGGGCATCGGCCGCTGAATCAATTGACCGGTTTAATTGAAAACAGTCTGCTTTTCCTGACAATTATTTGATTCAGTTGATAAAATTGTTTATTAAAAAATAAAAAACCTGGTCCTTTGGGCCAAGTCAGAGTCACCAGGCTCCGCCATATAAATTTTCAGCCCGCGGTTAATCGGTTAATCTCTTTCTGGGGGCAGCGAGCTAAAGCCTGGTTCTTTAAACTAAAAATTTTTATTTATTAAAGTCCAAAATTCGTAGTCCGAATTTTGAAAATAAAAATTAAACATTTTATAGGGGCGATCATTAAAAGCATTCGTTAAAAAAATAGTATTATTTTCCTGTTTGGCCCTGAAAAAGAGAAATTCGGTTTGCGCAACGAGCCTTGCTTTATCATCCGATAGCATGCCCGGACAAATCGCCTAAGCATTTGCGAGCCGCTGTTTGTCAACCCTATCGGGCAGATTGGATCGGATAAAGAGAAATTGAGCATTACACCAATACAATCATTAGCGCCATTGCTTAGAAGACAAAAAGCAAAATACGATATAACTTTTCACCCGTTTGCCGGATTGGTTCAATGTAATCCAGCCCGAATCGTTGAATAAATACTTGATATCAATGATTTGCCGGACTTTACTTCGCTTAATTCAATTTTTGCGGCCAAGTAAGACAAGTGGTGGATCAGGACCATTGTGTTCCACAATTACATGCGATTGCTCTGCAAAAAAAGGCCTGCTTTGCTTGACAGTTATTTTATTCTGTTGATAAAGTGGCCTAGTTTTCTAAAATTTACAGTATTTTAGTGTCCATCAATAAAGTTTGCCGATAAAATAGACAAATTCGGATGGCAAATTGGCCGTTTTCGTATGGACAACAAGCACCAATTCAAAGTGGTGACAAATCATATCTATTACAAGAGCAAGGAATACTACATGCAATCCAAATGGCATAAAAATCTGACAGGGTTGATTGGTCTTGCGGCCATTGTCCTGATTGTATCCGGCTGTGCGATAAAGCCGGTGCAAAGACAACCGGCGGCTTATCGGAAACAAAAGATGATGGACAAAGAATCCGCGGCGTTAATTCAGCCGCCGGCCTCTTCAAGTTTTATTGTCCGGTCCCGGAAAGCCGATGCTCAAGCTCAACACGGCGAGCCACAGGAACGCATGCTTCATCATAGCGGCTTTTTGAAACTGAGAACATCCCGGCCCAGGGACCTGTTGGACAAGGCCGCTGGTATGGTTAAGCAGCGGGGAGGTTTTATTGAGCATATGAGCGCTGAGCGTGCAGTGTTCCGTGTGCCCGTAAATCGTTTTTCCGAAACTTTCAGTGAGCTATCAACTTTAGGAGACATTCTTGAAAAAAAAGTTACTTCAAAGGATATCACTGATGACTATATGGATGTGGATTTACGTTTGAAAATTGCACGGGCCACCTACAAACAGTTGATGACTCTGCTTGGTAAAGCTAAAACGGAAAAAGAAAAGCTCAAAATTCTAAAACAAATAGAGCGTGTCAGTGAAACCATCGAGTACCTTGAATCCCGGCGCGAGTATTTTAAATCTCTTGCCCGGTATTCACGGCTAACGATTGAGGTGACGCAAAACAGTGCCGGTCCCGGCCCTGACAGCGCAAGGCTTAAAGCGTTTGAGTGGATTTACCGGCTTTCACCCTTTAACACTAATGTGGCTGCTGAGGGTGAGCCTATTAAATTTGATGCACCAAAAGATATGGTTGTTCTGGATCAAAAAAATGTATGGGCGGCGCACAGCGCCGATGGAGTCTTTTTTCGGGCATCCCGCCATAAAAAACAGCCCGCAGGCAGTACAGCCTTTTGGACTGAAGCTGTCGAAAAACGCCTCGGGCCCGAGTTTGTCTCCCATGAAACGCTGAACATTGGCGGTTTTAAACTTCTCAAATTTAAAAATCGCACTGAAAAACCATATATCTATATTGTGGGAATACATATCGCCAAAAACAAGTCCATGGAGCTGGTGGAGATTTATTTTCCCTCCCCAGGGCATGAAAGCCGCCATATAGACGCCGTGATGGACGTTATTCGGAAAGACGCAAAATGAAAACCATCATTCAAACTATCGTTAACGCCCAATTGGCCATAATTTTATTAGCCGGAACAGTTTTCGCCACTTGCGCCCGGGCCCAGGAGATGACCCACTTGACGGCAACCATGACCGTGAAGGCGCCTGACCCGGATAAAGCTTGCGATACCTTGACCGGAGAGGCCCAAAAAGTCGGGGGATATTTTACCGAAAAATCATTGGACAGCATTACTTTGAAGGCGCCTTCGGCTTATGCTCAGGACCTGATGGATATAGCGTCCGGGCAGGGCCAAGTCATTGAGCGGGTGATCAACAGGCAGGATCTGCGCGAAAAACTGCTTAAGAAAAAAGCGGCCCTTAAAGCCAAGGAAAATGTCAGAAGCCAGTATGAAAACTTGTTAAAGCAGGCTGACATTGAGTCGTTGATATATGTGGAAAAGGCGCTGATTGAGCTGGCTGCTGAGATTGAAACCCTCAAGGCAGCTATTCGTCTTTTGGAACATCGCGGTCAATACGCTCAGATCCGGGTCCATTTTAAATATCCGGACCGGTCCCCGCCGGTGCATGATGGCAAATCTTTATTCGAATGGCTCAATACAATGAATTTAATCGATCTATTAAAGGATTTTTAACATGCAGCGCTTTTGTGCCATGACATACTTTGCTCTTTTGGGTTTTGTGTTTTTATGCAGTTGCGCATATACTGTACCGCAAGTGCCGGAAGGGTTCGCCCAATATGAAAAAGTTAAAGATATCAAAGCGATCAGCCCGGACGGGGTCATGTATCGCGTCCGTGTTGAAGACAACAAGCCCTATGCTGAGCTTTCTTTTTGGAAAGAAGCTTATAAAAATCGCATGATAGAGACCGGTTATACGTTTTTACGTGAATCTGACATCAAAACTAAAAAAGTTCTCAAAGGCTATTTGCTTGAGCTGACTGCACCTGTGGGCCTGCAAGACTATACGTATCTGACAGTTGTTTTTGTCCGGGACAAAGAATTGATTATTGTCGAAGCCGCAGGCGAAGTATTGAAATTAAAGGATCGGCGCGATGCCATTATAAAAGCCATTAGAAATTTGGCCTATTGAATTTTATACAAGAATGGTTTTAAGAGCCGTTTGCAAAAGTTTGCCTTAAAAAGAATGAATATTATAAAAAAAAACTGCGCTATGTTTTACAGGGTTTTTATTTTATTGGTAACTGGACTTGTTTTGTTTGGTTGTGATCGCCCAAAGCCTGAAACGCCTGAATCTCAACTAGCCTTTTTGGAATCCGAACTGAAAAAAATTAAAAATGAAAACACCAAATTAAAAAAAGAAAACAAAGATATTCAAAATAGTTTGGAACAATTAAGCTCTCAATATGTTAATTTAAAAATAAAAAATAAAGAGCTCAGGGCCTGGTCGGGCGAGTTGGCAAAGAGGCTGGGACCATATATCTGGTATTATAGCCAATATGATAAGCCTCTGCCCCATGAAAGTATTTCAAATCCTAATCCCGGTAAAATGATCGAAAAATTAAATGCCCTTTTTAAGATTTCAAAATCACCGGAAGTCATTTTGTTAAAAATTGAACAAAATACTGCTCATGTAAAAGTCAGTGATCAGGAGCAGCTAACCCAGAGAATGGGGAGCTCCGGCGCCGCAGGCTATATCAATTCAGTGGCCTACTCGCTGTGTTCACTCAAAGAAATAGAATGTGTCTATTTCGACATTGAACAAGGAGATCACGCTTTTCCCGGCACGTACTGTCTTTGGGGCCCGTCTTACTAAGAGCTTGTTTGGGAAATAGAAAATATAGCGAAAAAGTGCGAGGCCGAGGCCAAAATGTCTCAAATTTGAGATGAATAGCCGGTCTATTTGTCGAAAATTTGCGTCATTTTGGACCGTTCTCGCGCTTTTGCAGCCGAGTTAATAATTCTCAAACAGGCTCTAAGGGTTATTTTCCAAACTTTGTCTAAGAAATTAAGCTCTATTTATTTCAGATTTGTCTTCTTCGTCTGGCGGTGAAGCCGAGGCGACTGTGTTCTTTCCATCGCTTTTTGCCTTGTATAAAGCCTGGTCAGCCGCGCCGATCACCCCTTCAATGGTATCTCTATGTTCAGGAAACATCGCCACACCAATGGAGACGGTGATTTTTAGAAGATCATTCTTATAGCGAATGCGAATATTTTCTTGTATTCCCGAACATAATTGCTTAGCTTTTATCATGACATCCTTATGATTCGTGTCAACCATTACCAAGATAAACTCCTCTCCGCCATAGCGGCAGACAAAATCTTCTGCTCTGGTTTTTATGTTCAAATGCGCCGCCAGCTTTCGCAGAACTTCATCGCCGAAATCGTGCCCATACAAGTCATTGAATGATTTAAAGTTGTCGATATCAATCATCAAAATTCCCAGGCTAGATTGATTACGCTTTACGCGTGATGCTTCTCTGAACAGCGCCTCGGTTAGGTAACGCCGATTACGGATGCCCGTGAGCGGGTCAAGAAATGATTGCAAATGCAAAGTTTCTCTCAAATCCAAATTGGTTAATGAAAGAGCCAGGTGCTCTGCCAGTTGCATTATCGTGCGCTTTTTAGTCTTAATAGAATGGTTATAATTGATTTCTGTGATATGTGGTTCGCGCATAGCGAATTCAAGATAAAACAAACCTACGCCTTCTGCAGGCCCCAGCATGGGAACACAGATATAGCTGGCGCCGGGTGAATGCAGTAGATGAGCGCAACGCATGTCGTTATCTGTCTGCGTGAGAAAAAAATTTTTACCTTGCCGCAGAGCCCAGCAATCGTCAGGAACTAATGTATTTTTGTTTTCTACGGGATTGCCCCAGCAAAACACCTGTTCAAGCGTTGTTCGCGTTTTGCTAAATACGAACATGATTCCCGAATCTTTGGGGAAAAACCGGCTGATAAAACTTTTGATCACCGGATAGGTTTCCGCGTTGTTTCGGCAAGCCTGAAGCATTTCGCTCATATCACGCAAAAGATCTGCCATCAGGTTACGATACTCGAGCTCATCGACCCGGCTGGATAATTCTTCGGTGCGTTCTTTAACACGTTTTTCAAGCTCCTTGTGAGAATGCTGCATTTTTTCTTCCATTTTTACGCGCTCTGTAATATCCACAAGAAAGCCTTCTATGTGAAGCATTTTGCCGTCAGCATCGCGAACAGCTCTGGCATTGAGTGACATCCATATAATTTTTTGATTTTTTGTATGAAAAGAAGTTTTATAATCAATTACGACATTTTTTTCGTCCAGCATCTTCAACAGGGTGTCATGTTGCGAAACATCGGAATAGAGCGGGATATGACAATTGACATTGTCTTCGATTAAATTTTCGGGTGTGCTGTATCCTAGCAATACCGCAAGGGATGGATTGGCGCTGATCAAAGTGCCATCTCTTCTCATTTGGAAAATGCCCTCCACGGAATTTTCATAAATGCTGCGATACTGTATTTCTGATCGCTGCAGTTTGTTATAAAAACACTCCAACCGTTGCATAAAGCTACTGTAATACTGCGCCAGCTGCCGGATTTCATTCGAGCCCTTAATTTTCATACGATAGGACAGGTCTTTTTTAGAGCTGTCGGCAAACCCTTTTACGACTTGCTGCAATGGCTGTGTGATAGACGAGCTGATCCACCATGTGATCAGGGTCAAGGAAAGAAAAACAAATGTGATAATAATTAAAAGAACTCCAATTACCGTTCTGACGGGTTTGTAAATTTCATCAAGATAACTGGTGGATGCAACTATCCAGTCCAGGTCCTGAATATAGTTAAAAATCATCAGTTCTTGATGCGTCTGCAACTCACCGGTATTTTTCAACGTATAGGTAATTCGGCCGTTTTTTAATTTGCACATTTTTTGAACGTAGTACTGGCCGTTTAAATCTTTGGAATTATAGATATTAGAGTCATGCAGCCTTGGGTGTAAAATAATATTGCCTTCAGTGTCAATGATGTAAGGATAGCCGCTCTTGCCCAGGAAGGTTGAAAGAATCTTATCTTTAGAATCGGAGATGTTGAATAGATGATTGAATTCATCGCGGTAGGAGGAAGCGGAGATGATCCAATCCCAGGGGCCGAAATAGCTCATATACAAGGCCTTGGGGCTTGTCCCGGTTTCATCCGTATTTGGCCACTCGTATTCAAGATAGCCATTTAGGCGTCTGACCTGTTGCTGGATAAAATCATATTCGGACAGGTCGGTGTTGATAATGTTTTTTTGTGGATGAACCCTTATTTTGCTTTTGCTGTCCACCACATAAATATAACCGGATTTGCCGATGCGCTGGCTGAGCAATACGTTTTGCGCCTTGGTTTTGGCCTTTTTTTCGGATATATCGCCCTGCTTATAGCGCTCGTAAAAATAATGGACTATTTCGCGGTTTTTTTCCGCTATGGCGCGTAGATGGTTCATAATTGAAGAATCGACGGCCGCCTTTACCATATTCATTATCGATTTATTGGAATTGCCCAGTTCTCGTTCAATATTGCTTTGAATTGTATTCTGAACAAAAACTGAAATTAAAATACCGCCAACGATGAATGCGATAAGGCAGGTGCTTGTATATGTGAGCAAGAGCTTGACCCCGATTGAGGCCCTGTCAAATTTATCAATGATTTTACCCATTTATTCCACTAAGCGTGACTATGATTGTGGCAACGCCGTTGCCATAAAAAAGACGAATCGGCGAAATCGGTGATACGCTCTAATTAGTATCGCCAATTTTCAAATAAAATTAAGGGCCGCCGGATTATTTTTTATTTAATAATGCCGTGGGCCGCAGGTTTCGGCCAAATACAAAGAACCTGGGCAATTCTGGTGGGAATTTCTGGAGTTGACAGCCCCGGATACGCCCCGGCCGGACCGGTCGACTACTTATATTGCTGCAAATCCAAGGAATTGTTTGGCCTTCGGAACGGCTTTTCAAAATCTGGCTGCAGCCGGGCTTACTTTTGGAAAAGCAAGTGAACGCAAAGAGATTAGTCCGGAGAATTTAGCTCGCCAATTCGGATTGGAACAGGGCTAATATCAACCCATCAGAACCCTTTCAGGCGGTGAAACGGTTCGGCTGGCCCTGGCAAAGCTGGTAAGGGCCATGGCGGGTGGAAAAAATCCACTATTCATCAATATCATTCCAAATGGAACTTAATGATTTGCGTATCGCTTTGGGTCTGCCAATTAACGCCATAACTGCCGAACCTGCGTTTGCCGAAGTTGCCGATGCTCATTTTAACCTGCAGTCTCCGTGTCTGGTAATCGGGGAAAATGGTCAGGGCAAAAGCCTGCTGGCAAAGGCGTTGAGCAAAGCTTCGGTTTTTTATGGAACCGTGCGGCGGCTATGCAGGTATATCAAGATCTGGTGATTGCTCCCGGCAATAAATTGCCGGGAGCAGTCACTTTTATAGCCTTTATTGCATTGCTCAACACAGTGGAAGTGCTTCGGGAAGAAAGCCTTGTCAGCCACTGGTCAAAAAAATGGAAACAAAGCGGTCTTAACAGGCGCACATTGGTAAAAGAGTTTATCGCTGACGTGGTTCATCTTGCTGTTGAAATCATCTGCTCCTATATCCCTATGCGGGCGTATGAAATTGCACGGTTACTGTAAAGGGATAAAAAGATGGAATAAATTGTTATAAAATCATTGCATTTCTATTTTTTAATCTGTAATATCCGATTGCTTCTTTTGAAAACCACGGAACAAAAGCTGTAAATTATTTGTTTGCTATTGGTTTGATTTCCTGCCGGTGTTGAATGCCTGCTGCCGCATTTTTGTCCATTATTTTTAGCACTTTTTTAGATATTTGCACGTTGAATTGGGGGAAAAATCCAAATCTTTTTATTTTTGTTCTGAGCGCCAAAAATTATTTGCTGCGCAGCAGTAGTATAGTGCGCCGGTTTTGCATCGTTCACTTTAAGCTACAGTATATGAAAAAAATCAAATAGTTCTATCGGTTTGCATGAAGAAAAATTGAGTGGATTTGTTCGCCTTTTTTTTCCGCAGCCCTTAAACTCCTGCTTTTTCACAAGCAAGAGTAATACAAACCTTAGGATAAAGAGAAAGGAGATTCTATGCAGCGATTCAGAGGCACTTGTCCGGCAAAACGTATTGTTTTATTTTTTCTGCTTTCACTGGTTTTATTTCAGTTGCACGGATCGCCCCCAGCGCAAGCATCGGGGCAAACTTTTTTGGCAAGGGTGGAATTAGATGGCATGGTAAATCATTTAACAGTTCCCGTATATGCTCATCTGCAAGGAAAAAATGGTGTTGATTATGCCCTGGTGATCGCCGCAAGGCATGAGCTGGAAGATTCCGGTGCGGCCTACATGGTGTTGCATGACACTGCGCTGAAAACGCAAGATGCCGACTATCTTATTGCCTTGGAAAGGCTTGACGGGGCAAGGGATAAAGCTCGACAGGTTATCCAGGTGCTCTATGACGATGGGCGCAACATCATCACCTGTGCAACGCGGCAGCAATCAGCCGCCCTGAACGCTTTAGGTTTTGAAATCGAATGGCTCAGCCAGGCTCCACTTGTTTTTAAAGCCGCCGGCCTTTCTGGCCGGGCGGTCAGATCCAAGATAGTATACAATTCATTGGTCGAGCAGATGATCGATAAGGTTCAACGCAGTACCGTTTACACATACTGCGCAAATCTTACCGGCGATAACAGCGTGAACATCGGCGGAACAAGTTATGAAATCTATACGCGAAATACCTACAACAGCACCTGGATGACCCGGTCTACGCAGTATGCATATGAGTTTTTTGAAAATTTGGAGTTGCCGGTCCAATATCACTACTGGTCAGGGTCAAAACGCAATGTCATTGCTGTTCAGACCGGCACAGATACCTCTGACGAAATCATATTGATTACC
The DNA here is from genome assembly GCA_024230435.1 of Desulfobacteraceae bacterium. GTDB lineage: Bacteria > Desulfobacterota > Desulfobacteria > Desulfobacterales > Desulfosarcinaceae > UBA2230. The sequence goes on along the minus strand of JAAERL010000274.1, from coordinate 1,060 downwards.
GCCCATTTGGATAACATGCCGCTTTTTGGCAGGGCCCCCGGGGCCGATGATAATGCCAGTGGTTCGACGGGTGTAATGCTCGCTGCCGATATTCTGAGTCAATACCGGTTTGAACGCACCATTCGATATGTATTGTTTACCGGCGAAGAACAGGGGCTTTTTGGCAGCAGGGCATATGCAAATATGGTGGAAGATGAAAATATCATCGCTGTTTTTAATTTGGACATGATCGGCTGGGACGCTATCGGCGATCCGGTGGTTAGGCTTCACACGCGCACCCCTAAAAATCCCGGATATGCCGGAGATAAGCAAATTGCCGATATTTTCATCGATGTTGTAGACGCCTATGGGATGGAAAAAAATTTGATACCTGTTATTGATGCTGACGGTATAACCGCCAGCGACCATGCTTCTTTCTGGAACAAAGGGTTTTCAGCCATATTGGCAATAGAAGATGATGTGGATGATTTCTGTGATTACTACCATACATCAAAAGATACTTTGGACACCTTGAATATGGACTATTTTACAAACTATATAAGAGCTTCTATTGGAACGATTGCCCATTTATCCTATCCGGTTACGGCATCCCGGCAAATATGGGAAAGTTTTACTTATCCGGACGCACGTAAAATCTCTGCATTTAAGATTATCCAGTGAGAATTCCCGGTAATTTATTGCCGGGATGAATCGCTGAATGCCTTATGCTATTTGCACTATATGTAGTATTATAAATATTTTTTTTATTGACATATATTATTCTTTCCGGCATACTATATGTATGCCGGAATATTTATACGCTCGAACTGCGGTTTATAATGTGAATTATCACTTCGTATGGTGCGTAAAATATCGCCGGAAAGTGCTTACCGGAGCCATCGAGAAAAGGTTGAAGTCTCTTTTGAAAAAAATAGCAGCGGACAAAGGTTTTGTTATAAAAAGCATGGAAGTTATGCCCGGCCACATTCATGTGTTTGCTTCTGCTCATCCTAAACTTGCCCCCTCATATTTATATAAAATGCTAAAAGGCATCACAGCACGTAGGCTTTTGATGGAATTT
>JAAERL010000273.1 GCA_024230435.1 Desulfobacteraceae bacterium | reverse complement strand
TCATGTCGAGAGGTTAATTAACACGGTGTTAGTTAGCGTGACGAATTGACCCCTCTCAAAACGTCCAAAAAATTTCTCGGATGTCATTCTGGCGCGCCCCGCGTAAATTAAGCACGTTTGACCCCCATGGTTATTCCCTTGATCGGATGCAACAATGTTTTGGTTTTGGTGAAGGAGGGTAAAGGACGACCTCTATTTTCATTTTCATTTAGAGGCTCTTCGATGGATTTATGCACTCTACTGTCGGAATCACTACTGATAAAGGCGGGACGGCGGGTCATCTTATCTTTCACTCCAGTTTTCAGTTTTCAACAGTATCGTAGATCGTAGCCAGATAAAATAGATAATAAATATTCCTCCCTGTTGCTGGCGTTCTATGTTATTATGTTGCAACCAACATCACCATGGCAAAAGTAGCCCTCATTACTGGAATCACAGGTCAAGACGGCAGCTATCTGGCGGAACTCCTCCTCTCGAAAGGCTACATCGTCCATGGAATCATCCGTCGATCCTCCTCATTTAACACTGGTCGCATAG
>JAAERL010000272.1 GCA_024230435.1 Desulfobacteraceae bacterium | reverse complement strand
TCCCGTCTTCTGCGTTATGCCAAAGCCCGAATACGTAAAGTATGCAAACTTTGGCACGCCTTGAATACGAAAAAAAATTCTGCTCAATCTGGTATATTCTTTTCCGGCAATCGCCTAAGTCCATAATATTGGACTTTGTTATTATAATAGAAAGTCCATTTAGCTGCTCGCTGGATTTGTCCCAAAAAAAATTACAAAAAGGCGCTCCTATTTAATTGTTTGGAGCGCCTTTTGTAAAAAAACTATTTTTTTTCCGGCATTTTATTCACATGGCTTCTACAAGAAAACCAAGCATAGCATAAATATCTGCGTACTCTGAAATGCCGTAATCTACAACTGTCCATTGGTTGTTAATAAATTTTAACAGCTTGACCCGTTTCATCATGATGTATTCTCCTTTTTTTTGAGGTTTGTGCCCAAAATCAAAGCGCTTAGCGCTTATGTTGTTAAGCACTTCAAGTTTGGGCACAAACTCCGCAAAGGCAGAGGCTTATCAGGATAAAAAACCTCCTGATAAGCCTATTGACCTTAAAAAGAGAACATCACTTTCCAGGAACCAGAAAAAGGCCAATTTGCTAAAAACAGATCACAGATGCCCCAGTAGCATTGACAATCAGTGATTGCCTGAAACGGACAGTTTAAAAATCAGCACAACGTTCATTCATGGTCTTTTTTCAAGACACATAGAGAGACAATAATCCCATAAACACAGGTAATAACGTCCCCCTGTGCAGAAAAATTGTGCTGAACCCAGGAAAGCCGCAACCGATTGGCAAAAAAACGAATGTGACAATCCTTTCGCTATTGAGGAAATTAAACTTCTAAATTAGAGCATCTATTCAGATTAGAAAAAAATTTCCCATTAAAAATTAAAGCTTCAAATTCTCGCTGAATCTGATCTCCCTGGCCAAAGCCGGCATTTACCGCATAAGGCGTTTGACATGCTCTGGAAGCTTTAAGAGCACCAAACAAATCAGGATCAGGAATTGGTTATCGGGCTCTACGAAGGTAAATTTCGTATGTCCGTTATCTTTGGCAGGGCCAAAGACAGCACCGTACAAGTACGGGCAAAAAAACTATTTGGTCGTTAAATATTATTAACTTTTTCTGCTAATGATCTTTCTGTGAACATCAGCTATCATTTTTCACATAACCGCGGTTTCGTCCTCCGTAGTAGCGGCAAACCACAGTCGAGGGCCTTAGGCGATTTCTGTTAAAGAATATACCATCTTGTATGTCTTTTTTCCCGTCTTCTGCGTTATGCCAAAGCCCGAATACGTAAAGTATGCAAACTTTGGCACGCCTTGAATACGAAAAAAAATCCTGCTCAATCTGGTATA
>JAAERL010000271.1 GCA_024230435.1 Desulfobacteraceae bacterium | reverse complement strand
TGGCATAAATGCACCCATCACAAACCACTGTACTGCAGCACGTGTTCACACCGAACCAATCTCGCGATTTCGAAAATGGGATTGGTAACATACAGATCGGGCAATCACCAAGATGAGTGCTTTCGGGCTGCTTAAAAAGCAGGTCATCTTTTAATAATTCAGCTGCCCGTTTCTTACACGCTCGTTTATGCTGCGGTCTGTGGTTTCGTTGGCATTGGACGCCACAATATTTCACTAGCTTACATGCGGTACAATTCTTCAATTTGACGTTGTCGCCACTTTTAATTCCACAGGAAGCACATATCTCGTCGGATTCATTGCCCGTAGCTGCACTGCTCATCATGATGTTAAAATCGCTTTATAAGCTGATCCGCACTCCGCACTGGTTTGGATTTTGTTTGGATGGGGTTTGGGGAGGCGTGAGCTTGCTACCGCGCTCAAAAAATCGCGACAAAAATTAATTCGCGACAAAAATATTTTGCTAGCTTTCTACGCACAAAACACATCCTGACTGAAACCAGTGCCTCACTACACTCAACATCGAC
>JAAERL010000270.1 GCA_024230435.1 Desulfobacteraceae bacterium | reverse complement strand
GTCATCAAAATTCTACTTATGGATATCAATGAGAAGCAAATAAATAGTACAATTTTTTCATTCTATTGCTAAATATCAATCCTCCATTACTGGATGTTTGTTTTTGTTGAATTGGGACAAGGGCCATCATTGGATCTGAGGAGTACCTTACTTTAAAAGTACGTAGTTTTTAGGTAACGTGGACGGTTGACGTCTCTTTTATGAGTTTGAATGCAACCTCCCCCATGACCATGACGGCGCCCGGCTTCGTGCGCGGAGAGCTCTTGCCCGGTAGGGTCGTGTAGTGGCTGAAATGAAAGCCCTTGACCTCCTCTATCGACCGTTGAAGGTTGGGCTTCGACGCCATTGGAGGAAGGCGTTCGAAATGGCTGCGGCGTAACGCAATGTTGCTCGACGATGTCGCGATGATCGGGTATAAAGATGGTAGCTAATGACTAAGATAAACGCATGATAAAATTAATCTAGCTTAAACTATATTTAGTAATGGCATGTAGAGTCTATTTGTTTGATATGAGCC
>JAAERL010000269.1 GCA_024230435.1 Desulfobacteraceae bacterium | reverse complement strand
TAGTCTCTTCGAACACCTCATGAACACCTCATGGCTGGAGGCTGTGGCGTCCCTGAGGCTAATTTACGATGTTTTTTAACTGCAAATTTTGGACACCGTTGAGTCTTTACCTGTCCCCGGATAGCGTCATATATAGTATAGAAAGTCAAACGTTATTTACCTGTCCCCGGATAGCCTTGTTGCTCCATTATAGAAACCGAGCGGATCAAGTTAAAAACCCTTATACAGCCTTTAAACACCGATCCAGGACCGGAACTATCAGTCCCATCCGGTCCTAGTGCGCCATCGGCGTTTGCAACCTCCCAGACAGGTCAAAATATAAGTCAAACGATTGCCAATCTCCTCGACAATGGTGTTACGCCTGAAAACATCGCACGCGAGTTAGGCCTTTCTCAAACCGAAGTGAATCTGGCAATAAAAATGCGGCCGGTAACCGTTTCTGAAAAAGGAAACCGGCTCGAAACGGTTGCTTGATTTTTCATAATTATCCTGCGAAATAACCGCGATTTAGCGGGCAACTTAGGCGATTGGCGGAAAAAAGACATGCAAGATGGTATATTATTTAACACAAATCGCCTTAAATACTGATTTATCAAATTATTAGGTTGCCTTAGACCACGAAAAAAATGTTTTATCCCAACTGACTTGTCTATTGGCGCGTCTTCTGTGTTGCGGCAAGGTGCGAATATCTCGCGATATGCACGGCTTTGCGCGCCTTGAATACGAGCCCCTATCCTACGCCAATTTGACAAAACATTTGTTCCGCGACCCTT
>JAAERL010000268.1 GCA_024230435.1 Desulfobacteraceae bacterium | reverse complement strand
TGCCCAAAATTCAGGTTTTGCTCCTGGTTTTTGTTCTCATGAAGAGAGATGTCGATTTGGTACGTTTGATTTCTGACTAATAGCAATCTTTGCTAATTATCTTTCTGCAAAATCCTCAATTTCTGGATGGACACTAACTAACTGGCTGCAAGTCTATTTATCCGGCGTATGATTCCAAATATTGCTCAAAACAAGCGCAACCGCAAGAAAGTCAAACGTGGCATCGAAAAGACTGTTTGATCAAGCTGTTCATGCCCTTGGACCAAAAATCGGGATCATAATTGTATCCTGATTTTTGGTTTGATTTTCATCACCCCAGGTGACAATTATTCCGATACAGAAACGCCCCGGCAAACAACATGCCCGTTGCCGTTTATTTTGGAAGCCCGGTTCCCAGTTTCCGGGTTGTTAGAAATAGTTTGAAAATCAGAATCTACAGAAAACGAAATAGAGGCCATTGTTAATGGCTATAAGGGTGTGCAATATCAGTTGCAAGTTTCTCGATTTACCCTGACGCAAGGTGACGTCCGGGTACAAGATTTACCCGGGGATAATTGCCCAGCGGGCTTTCGTCCACCAGCAACTTACAGCCGTATACCTTTTCAAGCAGGTCTTGGTCCAGAACTTTTTCAGGTTGGCCAAATGCGGCAATTTTGCCTTGATTCATAAGCAATAAGTTATCTGCGAACATGGCGGCCAGATTCAGATCATGGGAAACCATGACCACCGTCATTTGGCGTTGTGTTTTCAGTTTTTCCATTAAATCCATAATGCTTACCTGGTGGGACAGGTCAAGGGCCGATGTGGGCTCATCGAGCACAATGATGCGCGGCTGCTGGCAAATGGCTCTGGCAATAAAAACCCGCTGCTGCTCGCCGCCGCTGAGCTGGTCCACCCTGCGGTGCGCTAAGTGTTCGACATGAGTAAAAGCCATGGCCTCGCGGGCAAGCTGCCTATCCGCTTCGTCCTCAAACCCAAGCAATCCAAGGTGGGGCGCGCGGCCCATCAACACCACCTCTGTTACGCTGAAAGCGAATTGCTCCGGCGCTTTTTGGGGAACATAAGCAAGTTGCCGCGCTAGTTGTTTGGGGCGGTAATTCTCAATATTTCTGGATAAAAGACAAATGCTGCTTTTTGGGGACGGGATCAGACCGGCCAGCAGTTTGAGCAACGTGGTTTTACCAGATCCGTTGGGGCCGATAATAATGAAAAAACTTTTTTCGGATGTTTCAAAGCTCAGGTTGTCGAGCACTTTGCAATCGCCAAAGCAGTGGCTCAAATTTTTAACAGAAACGGCTTGGGTCATTTTTTTGTCCTGAGGATGCATGTTTATTTCAATTGAGTCCGGCGTAGTAAATAGATAAAGACCGGTGCGCCCATCAGTGCCGTGACAACGCCCACTGGCATTTCCCCCTGGGACGGCAGTGTCCTGGCCAAAAGATCACACAACACCATGAATGCCGCTCCTCCCAGTATTGAGGCAGGCATCAGGATGCGGTGGTCCGGCCCCAGTATCAGGCGAAACGTGTGGGGCGCCACCAGCCCTACAAACCCAACAAGGCCGCAGTAGCTCACAGCGGCGCTGACCATCAGGGAGGTTATGGTCAGCAGCGTCACAATGGTAAACGTGATGTTTATGCCCATAGATTGAGCCAACTCGCGGCCCATTGTCATCAGATTCAACTGGTGGGAACGGATGAACAAAAATGCCAGGCATGGCAGAACCGTAGCTGCCAGGGCGAGCGCCTGGTTCAGGTCAGACCCGGACAGGTCTCCCATGATCCAGAAAAGAATGCTGTGCAATCGATTATCCTGGACGATGGAGATCAGGAACATGATAACGGCGCCGCAAAAGGCGTTGACCATAACCCCGGATAGCAGCAATGTGTTGGAGCGGACAAAGTTACGGCCGGAGGAAATAAAAAACAGGAGGCACAGGATCACTAAACTGCCTGTAAATGCGGTTAGCCAAACACCTGGAAAATCAGATAATCCCAACAAAATACCCACAATGGCCCCGATGGCCGAACCACCGGAAACACCTAATATATAAGGTTCGGATAAGGGGTTGCGCAGCAACGCCTGAAACACCAGGCCGCCGCCGCTTAAGGTGGCGCCCAGCAAAGCGGCCATCAAAACCCGCGGAAAGCGTAGTTTCCAGATGATATTTTTAAGAAGTTGCGTCTCCTGGGGCTGAGCGTTCTGGAAAATGCTGAAAATGCTGATAGCCGATGAACCTGTTATCAGCCCCAGAAGCATCACCACCCCAAGAACGGCCAGCATAACCAGGATAGAGGAAAAAAGCCGAAATCCCAGCCTCCGGTTGACCATGATCATGGTTTGACCTCTTGAATTTGCGTATGAATATAATGGGCTAAAAGTTCCAGGCCATCTACCAGCCGTGGTGAGGGCCGAGAAAAAATGTCCGGAGGGGCGAAAAAAACAGCGTTATCCCGAACGGCGGGTATCTCCGGCCATTGCGACCATTGGGCTTTTATTTTTTCCATTGCCGTATCTCCGGCCATGGAGCAGATAACCATGATATCAGGCGACAATGCAATAATCTGCTCACGTGAAAATCTTGGGTAAGGTTTTGAACCTGCGGTCACGTTGATTCCGCCTGCAAGCGATATTAATTGATCGATAAACGTATTGCTGCCCACGGATACGATGGGAGATAAGCCGATTTGGAAAAATACCCGGGGCTTTTTTTCAGACCGGGCTGTAAGACGGACAACCTTTTTTATGCGCTGATTGATTTGGGTAACAATACGGGTGGCCTGTTCATCGGCCCCAAGCAGATTGCCGATGACGCGAATGCTTTCCATGATAGATTCCAAATCGCAAGGGTTTACTGCAAAAACAGGAATATTCAACCTGTTGAGTTGTTCGACCGCAGAAAGTGGATTGCCATCTTTGACACCGATACACAGGTCCGGCCTTAGGGAAACGATCCTTTCCACATCCAAATGAACGTAAGAACCCACCTTGGGCAGTTTTTTTGCCTCAATGGGATAATCGCTGAACTTAGTAGCCCCAACTAAAAGATTTTCTTTTTTAAGGGCAAACACAATTTCCGTGATGCTCGGGGCCAGAGCGACAATACGCTTTGACGATTTAGGCACGTTCAAACTGCGGCCCAAATGGTCTGTTACGGTATGAAATTCCCGATCACCGGCTGTAGCCGAGGGCGCCAGCGCCTGAAGGATAACGCACAGGCTTATTGCTAAGTAGCTTAGAAACGTTTTCATTTTTTTCCATTTCAATGTGAGCGTGTAATTATTACCCGCCAAATCCGTCCCGATTGCAAGATAACTGTAACTAAATGATCCAGTCTGGGGTCTATATTTAAAGCTGTTGTTTTTTTCCCCTCTTGAAATACATTAATATGTGTCTAATTTTCAAGTGGTTAAATTTAAATTCCTTTATTGGAGGTTTTTCAGGCATACATCTTGCCAAATAATAGAATTAAAACGACTTATCGATTAATTTTTATACTATTAAAAATGGAGGTACTTACATGAAAAAAAGTGTTAAACAAAAAAGCGCCGTTTTTACTCTCTTTATTGTACTTTTCATTGGTTCAGCCGTTGTTTTTGCACAAGATGATGGCTTGGAAAAATCGCCCTATTTGTGTCCGGGATATGGCAAAGGACCAAATATGACGTTGGAGAACTCCCGGCAAGCTCTATCGGAAGAAGATGCCGCAAAGCTCAGGCAAGCCAGAGCATCATTTTTAGAGCAAACTAATGAGCTCAGGCAGCAGATCCGGCAGTTAAATGGGTCTATGAGGACGGAAATGGCAAACCAAGAGCCAGATGTTGAGGAATTGAAGAAAATGCAAGAAGAGCTTTCCGGTCTGAAAGCTGATTTAGATCAAAAAAGACTGACTTTTCGTTTGGAAAACCGAAAGCTTATGCCCCAGGCAGCTTATGCCGATGGTTATAACTGCGCACAAGGCCCGGGACGACGCGGACGCGGACACGGACGCGGTTATGCCCATCATTACGGCCGAGGATGCGGGCGCGGCGGTTCCTGGTAAAAGAAATAGTAGTTAAAGTGCGTGGACAATTTCTTCAGTGGAGACAATAGATGACCGAACGAACGGTTACTTTACCCATCAGCGGCATGAGCTGCGTCAACTGCGCAACCAACATCGAGAGGGCGCTGGGTAAACAGCTCGGCGGCGTTTTAGAGGCAAACGTTAATTTTGCCGCCGAGCAGGCCCAGGTGCGCTATAACTCTGAGCGAGTCAATGTGGCGGATGTGGTTGAACAGGTTAACCGCGCGGGTTTTAAGGTTCCCTTAGCCCACGTGGAACTGCCCGTTATCGGTATGAGCTGCGCAAACTGCGCCGCCAATATTGAACGGGTATTGAACGAAAAACTGGATGGAATTGTCCGCGCCAATGTTAATTTTGCCTCTGAAAGGGTTTTTATCGACTACCTGACCGGTTCTTTAAGCGTAGAACAAATCGTTGCCACAATTGAAAAGGCTGGCTTTAAAGCGCTTGCGCCGGATTATGCACCGGCTGCACCTGATGCGGAGCAAGCCGCCCGGCAAGCTCAAATCCGGGATCAAACCGTTAAATTTATCACCGGGGTGGTTTTTGCCCTGCCCTTGTTCGTATTGAGTATGCTACGGGATTTTTCCCTGGTTGGAGCCTGGAGTCATGCAGCGTGGGTAAATTGGTTTTTTGCGGCCCTTGCCACACCTGTTCAGTTTTATACCGGATGGGATTACTATGCAGGCGGATTTAAAAGTATTCGCAATAAAAGCGCCAATATGGATGTGCTGGTGGCCCTGGGATCTTCCGTGGCTTATTTTTATTCCCTTGCTGTATTATTAATCCCCGATTTAGGCGGTCATGTTTATTTTGAAACATCGGCGGTAATTATTACTTTGATCAAGCTGGGAAAGTTGCTCGAAGCCCGGACAAAAGGCAAAACCGGCAATGCTATCCGAAAGCTGATGGACTTGCAGCCGGAAACGGCTGTTGTGGTTGAAAACGGAAAAGAAATTGAAATTTCCCTTGCCCAAGTTCAAAAAGGCGCCGTTGTCATTGTCCGGCCCGGAGACAGGATTGCAGTGGATGGCGTGGTTCTCGACGGTATTTCGGCCGTGGATGAATCGATGTTCAGCGGCGAGCCCATGCCGGTGGATAAATCGCCGGGCGACAGTGTCGCCGGAGGAACCATCAACGGCCAGGGCCGTTTGAAATTCCGCGCTACCCGAGTGGGCCAGGAAACCGCCCTGGCCCAAATCATCCGTCTGGTCCGTCAGGCCCAAGGCAGTAAAGCGCCAATTCAGGCCCTTGCCGACAGGGTGGCTTCGGTCTTCGTGCCTGCTGTGATTCTGACCGCCGTTTTTACCTTTGCCGTGTGGTATTGGGCAACCGGCGCGTTTACGCCCTCCATGGTTCGCCTAGTGGCGGTTTTGGTAATTGCCTGCCCTTGCGCTCTGGGTTTGGCTACTCCTACGGCCATAATGGCCGGGACCGGAAAGGGGGCTGAAAAAGGAATTTTGTTTAAACGCGCCGAAGCCTTAGAGCGGGTAAACCAATTGGATACCCTGATTTTGGACAAGACCGGCACCATCACACAGGGTAAACCCGTGGTTACGGATGTTGTTGTTTTCACAGATGAAACGTTAACTCAAAACAAGGTGTTATACCTGGCCGCGTCCGCCGAAACCGCTTCGGAGCACCCCCTGGGCAAAGCCATTGTGGTCAAGGCGCGGCAGCAGGGGCTGGACCTGTCAGAGCCGCGCTCATTTCAAGCCCATAGCGGCATGGGCGTTGAAGCGCAGATCGACGGCCATGCCGTCCGGGTTGGAAAGCCCAAGTGGTTTGATCAGAGTCTTTTGGTTCGGGCTGCAGACAAGCTTGCCAGCTTGCAACAACAGGGTAAAACCGTAATGGCGGTTGTTGTGGACAAGCACATCCGGGCTTTGATTGCCGTATCGGATACGTTGAAGCCGGACAGCCGGGAAGCCATTGCTGATTTACACCGCAAGGGATTACAGGTGGCCATGCTCACGGGAGACAACCTTGAAACAGCCCGCAGTATCGCCGACCAGGTGAACATAGAGGAGATTTACGCGGGGGTGCAGCCGGATGAAAAAGCCGCCAAAGTTGGCGAGATTCAAAAGCAAGGCCGTTTGGTGGCAATGGTGGGCGACGGTATCAATGATGCGCCGGCCCTGGCCCAGGCTGATGTGGGGATAGCCATTGGCACGGGCGCCGATGTCGCAATCGAAACAGGCGATGTGATTCTGGCCGGGGAAAGCTTAGGCGGCATTGCCAAGGCGTTTACGGTGAGCCGGCAAACAATGGCAGCCATCCGGCAAAACCTGTTCCTGGCGTTCATTTACAATATTATCCTGATTCCTGTTGCAGCAGGCGTTTTGGCCCCGCTGGAATTCGTACCCGGCATGCTGCGCCAATTACATCCTATTTTAGCGGCCCTTGCCATGGCAATCAGTAGCATTTCCGTTGTCAGCAACAGTTTAAGGCTTTACCGCGCAAAGTTTTGATCAGAGGCCATAAATTTATAAATTCATTTTTTTTTCATGGGAATAAATCCTTGAATTACATACGATTAAAACATAAGGCAATTGCAAAACTGGCGGCGCTCTGGCCAGTTCTGGCCCGTAAACTTGTGGCGTCCTACACAGCCATAGAGTCCGATGATATTCCCTGGACCCAGGTTCAAAAGCCTTTGAATGAAAGTAAAATCGCCCTGGTGACCACTGCAGGCGTACACCATCCTGATCAGGCGCCATTTGATATGCAGGATAAAAATGGTGATCCCGGCTTTCGTCCGCTTAACGGCGCAACCATAGAAACAAACTATGAAATTACCCACGACTATTACGACCACAAAGACGCCCGCCGGGATTTGAATGTCGTCTTTCCCCTTACCCGGCTCAAAGAAATGCAAGCCAGGGGATATATCGGGCAATTGGCCGATACGCATTATGGGTTTATGGGCCACATTGACGGTCCCCGCATTTATACGCTTGTCCACGATACCGCAGCCGAAGTGGCCGAACTGTTGATAAAGGACCGGGTGGATGCCGTCTTGCTCACTCCGGCCTGAGGGATTTGCAATCAATCCGTTGGATTGATTCAAAGGGTTATCGAAAGCGCGGGCATTCCCACCATTGGCATTACAATCGTGAAAGAATATACTGAGAAGGTCAAACCGCCGCGCTCGATTTATTTACGTTGGCCTTTCGGTCATCCCTTAGGAGAACCCGGACATGTGGCCCAGCAAACCGCTGTACTTGAAAGGGCTTTCGAGGCGTTCAAACAAATCGATACGCCCGGCCAGGTAATTGATCTGAAATGGCGGTGGCGAAGGCAAACTTATCCGCCACCTTCTCATTAGAAAAAAGAAAGTAAAATTTATGACCCAAACCCATCCCCCGGGCGAAGAAAAAAACAGTTATGATTTGATTGATAAAGATCGTTTCTGGCAGCAATTGGCCATTAAACCCGGCATGACCGTGCTGGATCTCGGGTGCGGCGCAGGCCGTTACAGTTTGCCCCTGGCTAGGCGGCTAAAACCCGGTGGTAAGGTGATTGGCCTGGATCTGTGGGCCCAAGGCCTCGGCCGGCTCAAAACCGAGGCGGCTGGACAGGGTATCGAAAATATTGAAACCTGCCAGGCTGACGCCGCAAAACCGTTTCCATTTGGAGACCAAAGCTTTGACGCCTGTCTTATGGCAACGGTGCTGCACGACTTTGTATCTGCGGGAACTGATGCTCATGTGCTCCGGGAAACTGTTCGGGTGCTCAAGCCCGGCGCAATACTTGCCGTGGTGGAATTTAAAAAACAGCTGACTTGCTGCGGCCCGCCTCAAGCTGTGCGCCTTTGCATTGAAGATATTGCCGTGCGGCTGCAACCCTTGGGATTTATCCGCTTCAGTGCTGTAACCGAGCTTGGATCAAATCGTTATTTTTCCCAGTTTCGCCGTTTACCGGGGCCAGTGCTGCGCGATAAAGCGGCTTTATAGCTTTTAGATTTACAATCTTTTACACCGGTGGCGGCCCCTGCAAATCCGACGCTATTTTTCGTTTATTATAATAGCAATATGATAAATGGTAACTTCTCAAAAAAAAAAGACAAAGGGCAGTAATTCTTTAATTCACAAAAGCCGGATGGAACCCGAATGACTGCATGCCGAAAGGCAATAAAAGTGCAACCTTTTGGAATCTGCAACTATATGTTTAACAAAAAGGAGAGACGCCGGTTTTTCTTCGGCGTAAGTTTCGAAGTCTTTACGGTGTTTGGTTATGAGCAAAACCCTATTGCTGCTGGCAGATGGATTTGAAATTTACGAGGCAAGTGTTTTTGTTGATGTGTTGGGATGGAATCGTATTGACGGGGATGGAACAACCGAGTTGGCGACCTGCGCTATTCGAAAACACATAAAGAGCACCTTTGATTTAAATGTCACCGTTGATGTCACAACCAGCGAAGTAAACATTGATGAATATGATGCTCTTGCCATTGCCGACGGGTTTAAAGAGTTTGGATTTTACACCGACGCTTATGATGAACGCTTTCTTGAGATTATAAGAGGCTTTGATTCTCAGGAAAAGATTATTGCATCAATTTGTACTGCGGCATTGCCATTGGGAAAAAGCGCAGTACTCAAAGGCCGGAACGCAACGACGTATAATAAAAAACAGCGGGTGCGGCAAAAAACACTGGAAGCATTCGGAGTCAATGTGATCAATGAGCCAATCGTCATTGACCGAAACATTATCACATGCTGGAATCCATCTACGGCAATGGACGTGGCCTTTGAGCTTGTGACTGCTCCCGGCAATAAATTACCGGGCATCTAAACGCCTTGCGGCGTTAACGTATCCAGCCCGATACGCAAAACATTTCTCGCTGCGTTATGATCACGATTTGCAACAAAGGTGCAAAAAGGGCAGCGATGAGTTCTTATCGAAAGAGACTTTTTTACGATTTTATGACACATAGAGCATTCTTGGGATGT
>JAAERL010000267.1 GCA_024230435.1 Desulfobacteraceae bacterium | reverse complement strand
TGCCCAAAATTCAGGTTTTGCTCCTGGTTTTTGTTCTCATGAAGAGAGATGTCGATTTGGTACGTTTGATTTCTGACTAATAGCAATCTTTGCTAATTATCTTTCTGCAAAATCCTCAATTTCTGGATGGACACTAACTAAGAATTTATCGAAATTAGAAGTTCACGGGTTAATATATAACCTTGTAACTGTTTATATTCAAGTTGCGAGCGGCTAAAATTGGACCAAAACTAAAGGCTTCATTAGTTTTTAAGTTACAAAAATTTTCACTTTTTAAGTGATGATGCGTATGGGTCAAAGGGGCTTTTGTGGAGCCTTTACCATATGCATACCTAATCCATACGTATTGTTAAAATTAAAAGGAATTGAGATGAGAGGAAAATTTTTTTTACCTGTTGTGTTAAGCGCTTTTATAGTTTTTGCAATAGTTGCAAACCCTTTTGCTGTAGAAAATATTTCTAACAATCTTTATGGTTGCGATGACGATTGGGATTGCGACGGAATTTCAGATGACATCGATAATTGTCCGGACACCTCCAACCCCGATCAGGACGATACAGACACCGATGGAGACAGTGTGGCCGATGCCTGCGATCTCGATGATGATGGCGACGGTTATGATGATGGCGACGATAATTGCCCGCTGATAGCCAATCC
>JAAERL010000266.1 GCA_024230435.1 Desulfobacteraceae bacterium | reverse complement strand
GATTTGCAGTTAAAGAATATACCATCTTGTATGTCTTTTTTCCCGTCTTCTGCGTTATGCCAAAGCCCGAATACGTAAAGTATGCAAACTTTGGCACGCCTTGAATACGAAAAAAAATCCTGCTCAATCTGGTATATTCTTCTCCGCCAATCGCCTAACTTGTTTTAGGGCAAACCATATGAAGCCCAATTCTTATCCACCCTGTAAGCTACTTCAGGATCAAATTCCAGCGGATCGGGATATCCTTTTTTCCATCGGGCGTCAATAACCAGCGGAAAATCAAAAACAAGCCGGTTTCCTTGAATTCTTTTTCCGGCCGGATAAATATCCTTATCAGGATCAAACCGGGTGAACCAGCCCCACAAGCGCATCACCGGATCATCCAGGGGCACATCTTGACTTACCAGAACAACAAAAAGAAAATTCTTGATTCTGGGATGCTTTTGAAGGGCATGAATAATCTTGCCTAAATCATTTAGTTTATCGGATACCTGAAGCATCAAAAAAGCCGGACCGCAAGCAGCCGCATTAACAACTATCTCAGGCAATTCCGAGGCATGAGGCGCCACAGGGCCGGGTTCGGAGCGCACCGGTTGTCCCTTTTTTGTGGCTAATAAAATCAACCGGCTGCCGGTGTTCATGGCCGGACCGGTAAAATCCAGGGTATCTTGGGCGGTTGGTGCTAAAATATGCAGATTTTCAGGTTTGAGATATCTCCAGACAGCCTTGCTGACCGCTTCAATATCTCGTATGGCAGTGTTCTCGTCTACCGTTATCATGACCTTTGTCATGCACAGATGCCCTTCGCCCAGGGCTGCCAACGTCATCTTAAGATCTTCATGCTCGTAGCGTTGCCGCACAGCCATAACAGCCAACGGGTGAAAACCCGTCTCGGGATAGGCCCATAGATCGCAAATGGACGGTTTAATTAATTTGAGCAAAGGCAGTGTAATTTCCTGAAGCGCCTCACCAATATAATAATCCTCTTGGACCGGTTTGCCCACAACGGTAACCGGAAAAATGGCGTTGCGGCGGGCCAAAACTCGGCGCACGCGGAAAACCGGATAATCGGCGGCTTCGGAATAATGCCCGAAATGATCTCCAAACGGGCCTTCTAACCGTGTATCGCCCGCACTGACCTCGCCTTCCAGGACAAATTCAGATGATGCCGGAATACGGTGACCGCTCTGCCGCCGTTCAATGACATTAAGCGGGCGGCCCATCATATAGGCCGCAAGCAACCGTTCATCCAATCCTTCAGGCAAGGGGGCAATGGCGGCGATGATCAATGAAGGCGGACCTCCCAGAAAAACACTCACCTTGAGCGGGCGGCCCAGTTGAACCGCTTTATGGAAATGAAAGCCGCCGCCCCTTTCAATTTGCCAATGCATCCCGGTAGATGCTTGATCAAAGCGTTGCAGCCGGTACATTCCCAAATTGCCCTGTCCTGTCACCGGATCAACGGTGTGCACCAGCGGCAGGGTAAAAAAGGGTCCGCCGTCCTCCGGCCAGCAGGTTATTACCGGCAGCCTGGTCAAATCCGGCGGCTGGTCCTGAGTTTCCAGAACCGGCCCTTTTTTCACAGTACGCATCCGCGCCGGAAACAAGCCAAAAAGGTCTTTTCGCAGCTTCCATAACCGTTTTAATGACGGCGGCATTACATTATGGGCTACCCGCGCGACACGTTCCCCCAACTCAGACGGTGTATGGCCGCAAACCATGGCCACCCGCTCGCGGGCGCCGAACAGGTTTGCCGCGACACCATAGGCCGAGCCTTTGACACGCTCAAAAAGCAGCGCAGGTCCGCCGGCTGATATAACACGTTGCTGAATCACCGCTATTTCCTGGTCGGGATCAACTTCTGCTTTTATACGTACTAACTGCTTACGTTTTTCCAACTCTTCCAAAAAAGAGCGCAAATCTGTGAACATTAGCGAATATCCTCCCAGGTTTCGGCCCCGGTATGCCCCAAAAGAGCCAGAACCCGGTCCACGTAGGCCGACATCACCTCCTTGAGGGTAACATCACAGGGGCTGCGCCCCTTGAACATAAAAAAAGGCGGGGACAAGGGCATGATGTTCACTCCCATACCCGCCAGCCGGGCGGCGTTTTCCAAATCTACCGCTGTCCAGGGTGTTTCACGCACCCCAAGAATCAAGGGGCGTTTTTCTTTGAGCTGGCAATGGGCCGCCCGTGTAATCAGCGTATCGGCCAAACCTGCCGAGATCGAGGCAAGCGTATGAGTCGAACACGGCATGATCACCATGCCCGCCACGGGAACTGACCCGGAAGCGGGTGCGGCCGTCATATCCTCATTGTCAAGAACCTGCCGGGCTTTTTTGACAAGATTCTCAAAGAGCCCACATTCATGCTCATAAACCTGTTTTGCCCATTTACTGGCAATCAGCATAACGGGCCACGGTGATTTTTCTATAAGTAATTCAGCCGCATAAGCGCCGGAAGCACCGCTCATGGCAACAATCAAACGTTTGGTCATAATTCCCTCAAATGCTAAACCGCATAAATCAAAGCCGTGGAAATTTCAAATCATCCGCATTGCCATATTGATGATTTGACACTTTGCACGGCCCTTTAAAAATTTGAAATTCAAGTTGGTTAGGGTCTTGAAAGATGCCAATATAGACGTTATTCCGCTTGGATTTGAATTCGTTTTCAAGGCGCGCCCCTTATACCAGCAGTGGCGTTAAGGCGCCGGCAGCTCCCGCCAGAGTCGCCATAGGAAAAAACCGCCTGGCAACCGGTATAAACGGCAAATAAAGCATCGTAAAGAGCGCCAGCGTAATTAAAAAACCTATCCGTGCAGCCAAACCGGCATTGCCCGCAGCCAATATGCCAGCCAGGCAAGACAACGCCAGGATATGAACAATCCCGGCGACAATTTGCGCCCTTTTGGCTCCCAATTTGACCGGAAGGCTGTAAATACCGTTTTTACGATCACTGTCCAGATCCATCAGAGCGTAAATAATGTCCGAACCGCTCAACCAAAAAAAAACAAACCCTGAAAAAAGAACAATTGCACTTGTAAATTGCGCGTTTCCGGCCGCTGCCACATAAGCCCCAAGAGGAGCCAGGGCCAGGCAAATTCCAATGCCGAAATGGCACAGCGCCGTATACCGTTTCAATAACGAATATCCCAAAAGCGGAATGAGCGGAACGGGCGACAACCACATGCACCATCTGCCAAGCAACGCGCAGGCGCCCATGTAAACGGCAAAGCCGCACAAGGCGATAATAAACGCGGTCCGGGTCTTCATTTTGCCGCTGGGAAGCTCGCGCATACATGTCCTCGGATTGTGGGCATCAATATGCCTGTCAAAAATACGATTAAACGCCATACCGAAAATACGCGCGCCTGTAGCCGCGAGAATGATCAGCAAAATCGTGCTCAAACGGGGCCAATGGCCTTGCCCTCCTAACCAGGCGCCAGTAAACAATAATGGCAAACTAAAAGCCGTGTGCTCAATCTTAGTAAATTTTAAGAACCGGTTGATCATGGTTCAATTAGCCCCCCGCTTTCAAAAAATGATATATTATCAAAAATGTCATATATAGGGTTAAGCAAATCGTCAAGCCCCCTGATTAACGTCCTTTACGCAAATAAGCAAATTTGGCCGAAATCAAGGCGTTCAAAGAATTTAAGTATTCTCGAAAACTCTATCCAAAGGCATATGTTTGATATCCCAAAGATAAAATTTTTAGCACAACGTAAAATTCCGGCCAAATAAGCCATTTTCGTAAAGGACACGAAATACGAATTGATTACTTTACACCTTTAAAACCGCCTCACCATCTATAACGACCTGTCCCTGATCGTTAATACAAAGTGTGCGCACCTTAACAATAGGCTTGTCCTGTCTAATATTAATGATTTCCACGCTGGCCGTCACCCTCTCACCGATCATTACCGGAGCCTTGAAATTTAAAGTTTGCCCCAAATAAATTGCCCCCTCTCCGGGCAATTTTACTCCCATGAGGCCGGAAAACAAACTGGCAAGCAGCATGCCATGCACAATCCGCTGTCCGAAAAAACTCTCGCAAGCATAGGCTTCGTCCAAATGAATTGGATTGGTGTCTCCGGAAATTTCAGCGAACTGTCTGACTTCCAAATCACTAAATACTTTGCTTATCGAAACGCTGTCGCCGACCTTCAGATCCTTTTTCATATAAATTCCTCCCTGTCAGAGCCGTACAAAAGTAAATTCACGAACGCTTAGCCCGCAATTTAAATCTGATTGCTCCTCAATCATTAGAAATGTAAATAAAAGAAACTGAATCTTTACCATGCACAGAACTTGAATCGTATCGCGCAAAATATATAAAAACGGTTATATTGTCAATATGTTGCCTTTTTACCGGAATACTGTGCCGTGACCATTGGAAGCCCCACTTAAATGAGTTACATGACATTTTTACACATAGTGACGGAAAAACTAGAACATCGAGCAATAGGCGAATTGCAAAAAGCTTGGCGGCAAGACAGAAAGCAGATGAATATGGCCTGAATCGAATTTAGGCGATTTGCGTTAAAGATGTTACATCGAAAGACCGCATTTAAAAGTGTGAAAGGTTCAAAAAAATACATTTGCAAACTGTTTTCACTTATAGCAAACTCAAAGATGGTTCACGATGCCTTAAATCGTACGTCTGTTTGCAGTAACGCACTGATACGGCAAGAAAAACAGATTTGCGCGAATAGTTTTGATTTATCATGAAAAACAAAAAACTCTGCCCATTACTGACCGTTGATATCATTATCGAATGCAACACCGGTATTGTGTTGATTCAGCGAAAATACCCGCCCCTTGGCTGGGCGATTCCTGGAGGATTTGTAGACTATGGCGAATGTATTGAAGATGCAGCCGTGCGAGAGGCCCTGGAAGAAACATGCCTAAACATAACCCTGATAGAACAAATGCACACCTATTCCAATCCTGCAAGAGACCCGCGCAGCCATACCGTTTCAACCGTATTTATCGCCACTGCCGATGGCGAGCCCCGTGGGGCCGATGATGCAAGACAAGCAGCGGTATTTACGCAGGATACCCTGCCCGGCCCCATTGTTTTTGATCATGCCGAAATTTTAAATGACTATTTCGCTTATGCAGGTGGTGCACAGCAAAGGCATGTGTTTGGATACAACCAGCGATAGCTTCGAGGGGGTAGCCATGAAATCCAGGAATACAAAAAAATTGAACCGGCCTTTTAAAAATCTGGGTGAACTCATTGAAAAAAGCAGCCTTACATTGTCGCCCTTTCCTGAACAGCGCCCATCCCCAGGCAAAATGCTGTCTGCCCGGCAAGAAGCCGAATTGTTCAAAACGGCCATGACCGATGTCGTGCCTTTAACTCACAATACACATTGGCAATGGCCTAAAACACGCCTGGATTACATTGACTCTCAAAACCATGAGGACGATGATGCTTTATCCGACCTTAAACGCCTGATCACTACCGGACACGGATTTGTCATTGCCCAAACAGACGAATACATGGAGGCCACGGGGCCGGGAACCAATCCGCAAATCGCCAGTCAACTCCATCAGGGCCGTTTTTCGATACAGGATCATATTGATTTGCATGGAATGTTTGTGCCTGAGGCCGAACAAGCCTTACATAACTTTATCCGCCAATGCCTTGCCCGTAACCGCCGGGGTGTTCTGGTGGTCCATGGCCGAGGGCTCACCTCTCCCAAAGAGCCGGTTCTGAAACAAAAAGTTTATACGTGGCTTACACGCGGGCCGCTGCGAAGTTATGTTATCGCCCTGGCAAGCGCCAAAGCGTGCGATGGAGGCGCCGGCGCAACTTATGTACTTTTGCGCAGGCGACCTATTACCAGCGGAAAACGTAAAGCAGCCGCTAAAACCACCTAAAAAAAACGCAGCCTGAAACCTGTTTGGCACTTATTGGCTACTGCAAGAAGAGTCCGAATTTTCGCTGCAAAATGTGTCATCGGTTTCCCGGGTGTTTTGAAATGAACCGGAAAAATCTTCTAGTGACCGCCAGTTCATGCTTTGATAAGCGAGCAATTGATTTTCTATGGCTTTTTTTACCGAGGGTGTCCAGCCTTTATACGTTTGTTCTCCGGACTTGTTTTTTAGAATAATAATGGGCACCGACAGTTGGCCTTCATTAATCGCCTTTGCTTTACGCTCGTTTTGATACACCACCTTTTCGGCCAGACATCGGGAGGCTGCATTGTCGTTATCGAACAACGCATTGCAAACCCAACCAATAGATTCCTGACGATCGTAGGCTGACAGGCCTACCGGACGCAACACAAGGTCAATATTGGAGGTTGTGCAAATTTTTTCCAAATTTGTGATAGCGTCTTCACAATGCTCACATGAAGGCGAAGCGAATACTTGAATTTGCGGCCGGTCGATTTTTCTAACCAAACTCGGTTTAATGGAAATTACCGGGGGGAAGGTTATAAAGTGTGCGACGAAAAAAACAAATAATACTGCCACAGCAGAGCTTTGAGCATGTTTTTTGACTAAAAACAGCAAAAACAGTATGCTCAAAATGATAAAAAAACCGATACAAAACGTACATATTGCTTCTAAATGCAACACCTGCAAAATGGTTAAATAGGCTTCGGCGCCGGTCATGGCAGCTAAAATGTATAAAACGGGAATCGGTTTTCCATACAAGTGAAGATACAAGACAAAGAAAAATATCCCGGCAGCCACAAAACCAATCGGAATGCCGAACAACGTGCCGAACGATGACTGATGTACCGCCTTGCAACTATCCGAACAGGAATTAAAAAAACTATTGTCCGTTACATCGCTGATGCCGAGGAACAGTGCAAGACCAATCCCGGATAAAATCAGAATCGTTGAAATTTTTCGTTTACTCATCATATATGCAACGTACAAACTCTGCATTTATACCGCAGAGTAAACGCCGTCTCCTTTCTCCTATAATTGGCAAAAAAAATATAGCATCTCAACAGATACCATATTGGGCTAAAATTTTTTTTCGTCTTCAAGGCATGCCAAAGTTTGCATACTTAACATATTCGAACCTTTGGCATAACGCACAAGACGCAAAAAAAGACATGCATGATTATATATTATTTAACATAAATCGCCTAACGTCAGCGTAAGAAATTGTGCTCTTACAAGCTTCGCCCTTTAGGCGAAGTAATTGACTGTTAATCTATTTATTGCTCAAACTAACTAAGTTCATATGCAAGATACATACCCCATATCCCCAGAATACGGGATATGTCAATGAGAATGAGAATGAGACAACTCTTTCAATAACTTAAGCTCCAACGTTTCTTTTTTTGGTTTATTGATCCATACAGCTTTTGATAGTGCATAATGACCAATGTTACGATTTGCGGCATTAACACGACCCATTGCGCCCTTGAAAGATGAAACACTCAGTCTCGCAATAAAGAGATGATGTGAAACTTTCAAGCCCCTTATCTTGACCGTGCTGAAGGCATTGAGCGATGAAAACAGCATTTTTTTGAATAAATCCGCATTTGCTGTTGACACATTTCAAAAAGATCTATAGATACCCAATTTTGAAGTGGAGCAATGACCGCTCCCTCATTTGGCATGCTTTCCAAATGAGGGTTTTTTTTATTTAAAATTTTGAAATGAGGATCAAATTAGCCGGTGTCCATCCATAAACAACTCATGAAAGCTCCATTTAGAACTGATGAGCCCTTAAAAAAAAATTAAATATTCGCCATTTTTATCCTTCATAAATCGTTAGATACGGCCAATATATATATGGTTCCAATACCGGACAATGATATTGTAGATGAGGATAAGGCAATAATCACTTTAAAAACCAATTTAGCTCATTAAACGACACTGCTATATTGACGGCTTTGCCACAGCAAGCAGGATAAAGGAAAGGACAATGAACACCAACAGTACCCAATTTGTTAGAAATATCGGTATCAGCGCCCATATCGATTCCGGAAAAACAACCCTTACCGAACGTATACTTTTCTACACACAACGAATTCATGCCATCCACGATGTAAAAGGCAAGGATGGGGTTGGCGCAACAATGGACTCCATGGAACTGGAAAAAGAGCGTGGCATCACCATTGCTTCGGCTGCGACCTTCTGTGAGTGGAAGAACCATGAAATCAATATTATCGATACACCCGGTCACGTGGACTTTACCATTGAGGTGGAACGTTCGCTGCGTGTTCTGGACGGCGCCATACTTGTGTTGTGTTCTGTTGGAGGTGTTCAATCCCAATCCATTACGGTAGACCAGCAGATGAAACGGTATAAGGTGCCCTGCATCGCTTTTATCAACAAATGTGACCGCAGCGGGGCAAACCCGGACAGGGTAATTGATCAGCTTAACACCAAATTAGACCACAACGCTGTAGCGGTTCAAATTCCCATTGGGTTGGAAGCCGATCATAAGGGTATGGTGGATTTGGTTAAAATGAAGGCCCTTTACTTTGACGGCGCCAATGGTGAAACCATTCGTGAAGAACAAATTCCGGAAAAATTTCTAGCTCTTGCCGAGGAAAAAAGAGAGGCGTTGATTGACGCGGCCTCAATGTTCTCTGATGAACTCATGGAAGCGGTGCTTGAAGAGCAACCGGTAAGCGAGCAGATGCTTTTGGACGCCATGCGCATAGGTGTCCTGAAACGCGAACTAACTCCCGTTTATATGGGCTCCGCATATAAAAACAAAGGTGTACAGCCGCTTTTGGATGGGGTTAACCAACTGCTGCCCAGCCCAAGCGATATCGTTAACGAAGCCTTGGATCTGGATGCGGATGAAGCTCCTGTTACCTTAAAAACCGATGTTAAAAAGCCCACTGTTTGCCTGGCCTTTAAGTTGGAAGACGGACAATACGGTCAATTGACTTATATCCGTGTATATCAAGGCAAATTGGCCAAGGCCGATACGGTAATGAATATTCGCACTGGTAAAAAGATCAAAATCGGGCGATTGGCGCGAATGCACTCCAATGAGATGGAGGATATCCCTGATCTGTCCGCAGGATTTATCGGCGCGCTTTTCGGAGTTGATTGCGCTTCGGGCGATACCTTTGTTTCGCCGGATTTAAATCTGACCATGACCTCCATGTATGTGCCCGAACCGGTTATCTCCCTGGCGGTCAAGCCAGTAGACAATAAAGCTGAAATCAATATGTCCAAAGCATTGAACCGTTTCACAAAAGAGGACCCCACGTTTAAGGTTCATGTCAATAATGAGACCGGTGATACGATTATTTCCGGCATGGGGGAACTGCACCTGGAGGTTTACATCGAGCGTATGAAACGCGAGTATAAAGCCGAGGTAAGCACCGGTGCTCCTCGCGTGGCATATCGCGAAACTATTACCCGGCTTGCCGAATTTGATTATATCCATAAAAAACAAACCGGCGGTTCGGGCCAATACGGAAGGATAGCAGGCTACATTGAGCCCATCAGCGATGAGGAATTCGTTTTTGAAAACAAAGTCACCGGCGGCTCCATTCCAACCCAGTACATTCCAGCGTGTAAAAAAGGATTCCTGGCGTGCTTGGCAAAGGGGCCATTGCTTGAATTCCCGGTAACCGGAGTTAAAATAGAAATCAATGACGGCGCATCTCATAGCGTGGACTCATCTGAAATGGCTTTCCAAGCGGCTGCAAGGGGCGCTTTTTTGCAGGCTTATCACAAAGCAAAACCCGTTATCCATGAACCGATCATGAAAGTTGTAGTAGAATCGCCCACCGAATTTCAGGGAACGGTTATGGGATCTCTCAATCAGCGCAGGGGTATGATTGTCGGCGCTCAGGAAGAAGGGCATATGTGCGCGATTGAAGCCCAGATTCCCTTGTCTGAAATGTTCGGTTATTCCACAGTACTACGCTCCTTAACCCAGGGTAAAGCACAGTTTACAATGGAATTTGCCACGTATAAGCAAGTTCCGGCCAGCATTGCAGAAACGATCTCCAAAGAGGTAATGGCTCAAAAAAAGCAGGTAGCTTAGCATTGTGACAGAAACAATAGATATTTCTGACATTGATTTCGAAACGTATGATATACCGGCCCCCTTGCCGGATCGCCAGTTTGACAATAAGACAACACAATATTCCAAGGTGATCCGGCTTAAGGAAAGGAACATTTTTATGTTGATTCAAGATCTTATTTTGCGTAATCCACTACAATTGTTAAAAAAAGACAGCGAAGAAATCCTTGCTCCAGGAAAATTGGGTGCAGTTTTGGCCAGGGCCGGTGTTGGCAAAACGGCCTTTATTGTCCAGATTGCCCTGAACACCTTGCTGCAGCATAAAAACGTATTGCATATTAGCCTCAACGAACCGGTCGGCAAAGTAAATATTTGGTACAAGGAAGTCTTTGGATGCGTTGCAAATCATTATAAAATTCCGCAAATTCAAAAACTGTGGGATGCAATCGTTCCCCATCGTTTTATCATGACATTCCAGGTAGAAGGCTTTAGCTCGCCAAAACTTGAGGAACGATTGACGGATCTGACCGCACAATCGATCTTTTTGCCCGATATAATCCTTATTGACGGCCTGCCTTTTGAAAAAGATTTAACCGATGATTTGCAAGCCCTGAAAAAACTGGCTGAAAAACAAAAGGTTCCCATGTGGTTCACTATGAACATCCATCGCCATGAAGAGCCGGCCGCAGATGGCCTGCCAATTCAACTGCACCGGGTACAGGACTTGTTCGACTTGGCCATTGCTTTGCAACCCGAAGGTAAAACCATACATGTCAAGGCCCTTAAAGGCGTGACCGTGGAAGATACAAAAGGGGCTTTAATGCTGGACCCGGAAACCATGCTGATTCTTGGACAGGATTAATCAGATTGGCGGCGGAAGCAGGAAATTAACAAGCGTGTAAAAGAAGGAGTAGCCGCGCAGATTAAAGCGGCCCGTCCTCTACTATCATCCTTAGTTTAAAATTGCGTCAACGGGCGTAGAATCAAAACCTGTGCCCATTGACGCAAAGAAGAAAACAAATTAAGGTGGGGGTAAGGCTAAGATAGTAGAAAATACCTCTATATAATAGTTAATCCATTCGTCCTTGTTCAAGGATAAGAAATAGAATTGCCAAATGTGTCAATAAAAAATTTATTTTAGGCTCTCAGCCGCTTTGCAAATCTCGTATTGACTGTAAACCTTTATCCCATGACGCTTTAGTAGTGATGATGTTACGCCGGAACCGGCAATTTTGATATTTGAAAATTTGCCGTTGTAGATTGTATTGCTGCCGCACGATGGGCTTGATTCGGCTAAAATTGCGACAGTAATATTCTGTTGTTTGCAAACTTTCAATGCTAATTGGGCGCCATTAATAAATTCTTTTGAAACATCCGTGCCGTTTTTTTCAATAACTTTGGCTTTGCCGGATAATACAAGGCCCCCATTTCCGCCGCAAATTTCTGCGGCGGATCTTGGAACAGGCAGACCTGCAGAAACCTCCGGGCAAAATGAAACCACCCTGCCCTGGTCAATCCAGGTTTTAAGTATTGGGCTTTCAAAAAATAAATCAGCACCATTGTACCTGACTTTATTTCCGAGCAGACATGCACTGACGAGTATTTTCTGCATTTAGGTGCTTTGTCTTTTCTTTGCCGCGTTTAAGAAGCCTGACATTTGTTTGCCAGAGCTGTCTGCTCAATGGCCTCAATCCGCTGCAAAACCGGGGGATGGGAATAATGCAGAAAAACATAAAGCGGATGCGGCAGCAGGTTGGACAGATTGTGCACGGCCAATTTTTTTAGCGCTGTAATCATTTCCATGGGATTGGAAGTTGTTTTAGCGGCGAAGCGGTCCGCGTCAAACTCGTGTTTTCGGGAAATCACCTGTATCACGATTCCTATAAACCCTTCAACCGGGGCATAAAGCATGCCAAAGAAAATCAGTCCGGCATATACGCTTACCTCTTCAACAAAAAAAGCATTGGCCAGCCCGGGGTGCGAGATAAAAAAAGAAAGAATGTAAAACATCAAACCGGCCTGAATAATCCCCATCGAAAGCATTTTCAGGATATGACGCTCTTTGTAATGCCCCATCTCATGGGCCAGCACGGCAACGAGCTCTTGCGTACTATGCTTCTCGATAAGCGTATCAAACAAAACAATGCGTCTATGCCTGCCAAATCCGGTAAAAAAGGCATTGGACTTGGTGCTGCGCTTTGAACCGTCCATTACAAAAATATTGTCCAAGGCAAAGTCTATGCTTTTTGCATAGGAGGTAATGGCATCTCTGAGCTGCCCGGCCGGCAGGGGTTCAAAACGATTAAAAAGAGGCATAATCCAGGCAGGAGCAATGTAATGGACAATAAGCATAAACACCACTGCCGCCAGCCAGCAATACCACCAGGCGTTTGTGCCGGTATATTGAAAAAATACAAGCACAGCGGCGAGCAAGGGGCCCCCTAAAAGGATGGACAAAAGAAGAACTTTAAACTTGTCTTTGAGATAGGTTCCTATCGTTGTTTTGTTAAAGCCGAACCGTTCTTCAATTACAAAGGTGGAATAAAGATCGAAGGGAATGGATATAATAGACTTGAGCAAGATCAGAACGCTTATGAACACGATGCCTTCAGCCACAGGTGACCAGTCAAAGCCTCGCACCCACTGGTCCAGGTAAAAGAAGCCCCTGTAAAACCAGAAAAGTAAAATCACGCACAGATCGAAAGCCGAAACAAGCCAGCCGAAGCGTGTATTGACTTTCAAATAACGCTGAGACGCGGCATACCGGTCAGCATCATACCAGCCATTAAAAGCGGGTGGCAGCTCTGTTTTGAGTTGCCTTAAATTCAAAATATCGGCAATATAGCCCAATAGCGCATCCGTGAACATAGCGGTCAGAATAATTATCGCAAAACCATTCATATCAATCAGTTAATCCTTATTTTTTGAAATATCTCCGAGAAGTCGTTTTGTTTGCATATTTGCCGGGAAGACAAGCCACATAGCTGATAAACTCCTCCACAGCTCGATGGACTCGTTTGGAATCCTTTCCTTGGATAATTCCATGACGATTAAAATTAAACAATACATATTGTTTATCTTCAGAGCCTAAATGATTAAAGATACGCTCTGATCCTTTAGGATGAACCACGGGATCTTGCTGGGATTGAACCACCAGCGCAGGCATGGTTATTTTCTTTAATTTAGGCTCTAAATGATCCATCAAGCGTTCTAACTCACGAACGCCTGAAATTGGGTTGCGCAAATAATTAATATGCGGATTTTCGGGCTTGTTCTCCACAAATTCCATTTTTCCGTTTTCTATTCGAATCTTGCCCATCATCCGGTTCCAGGTGTCAAGCACCGGCGCCAGACGGGACCTGAGATATTGCAACCGCAAAGGAGTCGATATGGCAAAAACGCCGTCCACATCGATACGCGTTGCCAATTCAAGGGCCAGGGCCGCTCCGGTTGAAAAACCTCCCACAATCACCCGGCGGCAAAGGTTGCTCATCATCAAGTAGCCTTCCTCCATGTCGCGAATCCAGTCTTTATAAGACCGGATGGCCAGGTCCTCAGGCGAGGTGCCGTGCCCTTTCAATCTCGGCGCATAAACAAAGAACCCTTTGCCTGCCAGGTACTTGGCCAGGGATCTCACCTCTTCCGGGGCCGCCATGTAGCCGTGGGAAAGCACAATCCCCAATGCCTTTGACCGCCCCCTGAAAAAAATAGGGCGGCCAATATTTTTTGCTTTGGTCTCACCCAGTATAAAAAACCGGTGATAATCCTCTTCAAAAGCCCTTTCGTGTTTCCATCGGATAAAGCGGTAAAGCTTAAGGCGCAGCCAGAAATCCGGCAGCAGGCTTAAGCAGGAAATTTTTTTTTGCAGCGCCTTCAAAGGTTCCACTTCATTGGCCATTACTGCAACAGGATTATCAATTCGCACGCGATGAAAGTCGAAAATCGTACTCAACTTTTCCCTAATTCGAATCAACAAGGAGTTCTTTTTTTTAATGACACCCGTTTCTTGAGCCACCGACAGAAAATCAAACCATTTACCAAAATCATCTCCAATCAGCAAATGATTTTGATTTTTTGCCAGACTATTATGCAGGTGTATAGGCAAGTCGGAAAGTCCCTGGGCAATTATTAAATAGGCTTTTCGCAAAAGAGTATCGGTATTGATGCTGTTGCGCAGGCTGTGTTTGAGCAGTGATGCAAAAATGTGATCATGATTCACCGTTGTCATACCATATATGGTAGCCATATACCGTTGGGTAACCTTTAATGCGGCATTACGAATGCTGGACAAAGGGTATTCATAGCCCATGGATTCGACTCCTTGAATATCCTTGCGAATTGCCTGTGTCTGCAAATACAGCGCAGCCTCAATGGGTTTTCCGAAACGGATATCAATATCGACACCAGATAAAATCATGGACCCTTCGGTCATCAATTCCTCGGTAACCCGTTCCGGCAAATCATCCACTATACGCTTGGCTAATTTATTCAGTATGTTCATACGCGCCCGTAAAGGATAATAGGTCACATTAACCGGTACGATATAAGTACCTTCGCGGCAGATAGACTCAGGGTCTGAGATATTGAATTTGGGCAACAATTTTTCTCGGACAAAGCTGGGATCGCGTTGGTGTACCTGCAAAAGCAGACGCCGGTAAAATTCCGTTCTCAAGGCCAAATAGGCTGCACCTGTATGTGGTGGGCGCTTGGCTCCCGCATACGAAATCATGTAACGGCCTTTTTCAATAATTTTTTTACTTTTTACCATAAGGCCTTCAGGAAAAATAATCCATCCGGTTTCATTGGTCAGCAGGTTTTTAATGATAAGGCGGTCACGATGGGGATTTGCGGTGGAAACCGCACCAACGGATTCCAGATAGCGCCCCAACGCTCCAACAAACAGCTCCGGTGAAGCCAGTGACCACATGGGCTGTTTAACCAGTTTATGCAGATAGTATGGCAGTATAAATGTCTCTAACCGCGTGAAATGATTAACAACAAATATCTTTGCGCCCGACGGGATGTTCTTTGTGTCATGTAAATGGACTTTGGCTTTGGATAAATTCGATAACGTTTGAATGGCCAAACCGGTGGTACGATATGCAAATCGATTCATATTACCTTTTGCGTATTGCCCATTGTTAAGACTTAGGGTGTTGACAGGTTTTTGTTTTGCATTTAGGTTGTCCCCAATAATACCATTTTGGAGGAAGCCAGTGTACTCAAAAATCTTAAGATTGCATTTTCCGAAAAGCGAAGTTGAAAAACCGATCGTCTGCAATCTGGCGCGAAATTATGATTTGATCTTTACCATCCTGAATGCCGGAATTCTGCCCCGCAGAGAGGGATTTATGGTAATGGAATTGTCCGGAACACGAAAAAATTTCGATAAAGGTATTAACTACCTTAAATCCCAAGGCATTGATGTACAGAACGCTTCCCAGGAAATCAAACGTGATGATACCATTTGTAATCATTGCGGCTCCTGTACGGCGGTTTGCCCCACGGAAGCGCTTTTCATAAAGCGACCTGAAATGGAGGTGCTTTTTGACCAGGCAAAATGCAGTATATGCCAGCTATGTGTTCCGGCTTGTCCGCCCAGGGCAATGAAAGTACGCGCTTTAAATCAGACTTTTTTCTAAAATATGAAATCTAACAAAACCGCCATAGCCCTTAGTGGCGGCATTGATTCCCTTGTGGCGGCAGCCCTTCTTAAAAAACAAGGTGATCATATCATTGCCTTGCATTTTTTGACCGGCTATGAAGCCGGATATAATTTGGAAAACACGACTGGTCCGCCGCCATTCGAAGAACTGGCCGGTGTTGCTTACAATAAGCTGCAACCCCTGGCCAATATGCTTGGCGCACAGCTGCACATTATCGACTTGAGAGCTGAATTTAAACGCATAGTTGTCGATTACTTTATCACCACCTATGCACGGGGAAAAACCCCCAACCCGTGCATTATCTGCAATCCTTTGATAAAGTTTGATATTCTTTTCAACTGGGCCCGCAGTAAAGGCGCATCGCGCATCGCAACGGGCCATTATGCACGCATTAGAAAAGACCAGGCTGGGTATCATCTTTTGCGGGGAAAAGACAGCCTAAAGGACCAATCCTACTTTTTAGCTCGTCTGACCAATGAACAGCTTGGCAACATTTCACTTCCGCTGGGCGGCATGACAAAGGAACAAACCCGCGAACTTGCAACTCAAATGCAGCTCAAGCCGGTTATAGCTCAAGAAAGCCAGGACATCTGCTTTATTCAAGGGCGCGATTACAGCACGTTTTTACAAAACCAGCCGGATTTTGAATTCCGCCCCGGCCCTATCGAGGATAACTCCGGACGGGTGATAGGCCGGCATCAGGGATTGCATCGATTTACAATTGGGCAACGCCGGGGAATAAATTGCCCCGCGGCACAACCCTATTACGTAATACGGCTGGAAACTCAGCGAAATTGCCTTGTGGTTGGCGCAAAGCAGGATCTTTTACGCAAAACATGCAGAATCTGCGACATCAACTGGATTATTGCACCTGCTGATGCTCCCATTTTCGTCCTGGTTAAAGTGCGTTATCGCCATAGGGCTGTTCCGGCAAAAGTTTTTCCCCTGGATAACCGGTTAGCCGATGTTGAGTTTAACCAGCCGCAAGAGGCGGTTACTCCGGGTCAAGCTGCGGTATTTTATCAAAATGACGAAGTGTTAGGCGGCGGATGGATCGAGTGAAAAAATATTCAATAGCCACGCTTGGCTGTAAAGTCAATCAATGCGAATCAGCAGCCCTTGGGCGTCAATTGGAAAAGACAGGCTACCGTACGGCCCATTCAAACGAATCGCCGGACACTATTATCATTAATACCTGTACAGTAACCGGAAAAGCAGCGATGCAATCCCGCCAGCTTATCCGCCAGCTTATTCGCAATCACCCCGAAGCAAAAATTGTGGTTACCGGCTGCTACGCCCAGACAGCGCCTGAACAAATCAAGACAATTCAAGGAACACACCTGATTGTAGGTCATACGGACAAACTGGCTATCCCGGAATTGTTGAATGACCCTTGCCGATTCGATTCAGAAAAAAACGTTATCGTTGAACAGAATATTTTCAAAAGCCGTTGCTTTGATCCCTTGCCATATGCCGCACCTGAACAAAGAACACGGGCATTTTTAAAAATCCAGGACGGCTGCAATGCCATGTGCACTTATTGTATCGTTCCCTTTGCCCGGGGACGCAGCCGCAGCATGCCGGCGGCCGATGTTTTGGAACATCTTAAAAAGCTTGCGGATGACGGTTTTTTAGAGGTGGTCCTTACGGGAATTCACCTCGGCGCCTATGGCATAGATTTTAATCCGCCTCAATCGCTGACTTCTTTGCTTGAACTCATATTTCAAAAAAAAATTATAAAACGTATTCGCCTCAGTTCCATTGAGCCAACGGAGATCAATTCCCGCATCCTTGACGTAATGGCGGAACCGGACGGCTGTGTATGCCATCATTTTCACATTCCCCTGCAAAGCGGAGACAATAGTATTCTTAAAAAGATGGGCCGCCCATATTTAAGGCAAGATTATGCAAGAACTGTTCATATTATCCGTGAAAAATTCCCCCGCGCTGCCATTGGCGCGGATGTACTGGCGGGCTTTCCCGGTGAAGATGAGAAGGCCTTTGCAAACACTTACAACCTGATTGATCACCTGCCCGTCAGTTACCTGCATGTGTTTCCCTATTCACCACGCAAAGGCACGCCGGCAGCCGGTTTCAAAAACAAGGTTCCGGAAAGGATCGTAAAGCAACGCTGCAAAGAACTGCGCCTTTTAGGAGAACAAAAAAAGGCGCAGTTCTATCGTTCAATGATCGGCCAAACCGTGGAAGTGCTTGTAGAAACTGAGCATTCTTCGATTAACGGTCTTGCCAAAGCAACCAGCAATAACTATGTACCGGTTCTTCTGTCATCGGCAGGCATAAAAGCCAACACCTTAATCCGTGCCCGCATCAAGTCCGTTGGGCAGGATAACCGGGTTTATGCAGTCATAGATTAGGCGATTTGTGTTAAAGAATATACCATCTTGTATGTCTTTTTTCCCGTCTTCTGCGTTATGCCAAAGGTGCGAATACGTTAAGTATGCAAACTGATCAGCACACTTTGGCGCGCCTTGAATACGAAAAAAAATCGAAGCTCAATCTGGTATATTCTTTTCCGCCAATTGCCTTAGCGTCTGCCCGGTAAGTACGGATTTATGATTCCGGTCCGGATAGACGCTATAATTGCCATCGCTTAACAAAACCTGAGAGACCTGTTTATGTATGAAACAGGCTCTTAGGGGCTTGGAAGGCATGTGCAATTTGGCTGTTTTTGTTTATAGATGAGTTCTAAATATATTATCCAGCCGCTCCAAATCATTAATGACTTCCCAATGCCCCCCATTTCTTTTGACTTTCGCCTCCCATTGATCAATACGCTTCAAATATTGTTTAGGATCTTTGATATCATTGGATAATTTAACCACATTCAGAGCAATGATATTAATTCCCGGCAACTCGAATTCAAAATCCCGAATGTGACCTTTGGCAAGATCTTCCTTAAGATCTGAAAAAATCAGGATATATTTCTTTGCCGAGCCGGATTCGTTAAGATGTTCAACCGCTTGAAGAACAGCACCGGAAATATCCGTATACTGGCTTTTTTTTACAGAACTCACAAAGTCTTCTATTTTTTTTTTAAACGAACGCTTTTGAGTGTTAGCCACTGATGGCCGCCCGTCAAAAATTACTTTTCCAATAATATCTTTTTCGCTGAAACTGCCGGTATCAATGCGCGCAACAGCAAGGGAGTCTCCCGGATGAAGGACTCCTAATAAATAATTGATTATCTTTTGTGCCTTGTCCAGTTCCCCGGCATATGTTCCGGAAGTATCCACAAGCATATAAACGCTCCTGGACCGGTTGGTTTTCTGACCGCAAGCCGCCAGGTAAAAAACCAAACAGCTCAACAGTACACTGCAAAAGGCAATTCGAACTATTTGATTTTCTTTTTGCATATTACTGGTTCCTCTGCCAAGCTGGTCTGAATTTGCTCTTGATCACGTTCGTCAGACAGGGCCGAAACGCCCGATTCATTATTATTTCTGAGTTTTTGCAACACAGAGCTTTCAATCCAAAGACCGGGGAAAATAATAAGATCATAAATATTGACTATGAGCCGGCCGATATAAAAACTGATATTTCCAGCCATACGCAACGTTAAAGTTAAAAAGCGCAAAGTCCAAACCGTCAAAATTCCAAGCAATGTCCGCGATGAGCATAGAAAAGACTCAAAAGGAATAGCTACAAAGGTTAAGATAAATGGAAGGATGAATCCCATAATCATTTGACCAATCATGGGAATCCGGCTGGCCGGCATGTTAATTGTGTCAATACCAGCTAAACTTTGACGCAAAACTTCCATATCGGATGCAAGGCGGTCACGGTAAAATGCCAATGCAGATTCTACTCCGGCCAATAGTGTCAGAAACATGAAAAGCACCCAGCAAATTATTTTACGTTTCCTGTCGTCCATACTTCCGATAATGGTGAAAAGCCGTGTGATTCTCAAGGCGTCCATTAAAAAAATTCCAACCACGATCTCCATACAAACAATAAACATCCCCGCCACATCCGAAGTCTTTAATTCTCCGATATAGCTGGCGCCGCCAACCATCTCGGACATGGGCAGCGCAACCAGATTAAAATTAATTATGGCGCCCACGCCTGCGACAGCCAACACGAGGCTGGAAATAAAAAACTGGGAAAGCGATGATGAAGCCAGCTGGCGCTCCGGCATATCCACTTGACTTTGGATCTTTTCATAAGATTCCATGTAATGGTCGATTTTTTTGGATCGCTGGGTTAATCCTTTTATGCCTTTTTCAAGGCTATCAATTGTTATATGCAGTTTGTGCCATACTGGCAGCATCCGGCCCAGGATACCGTGTCGCGCATGTACATCTTTGCGGTGACGTTCCGCCACTGCTTTATGCTGTTTTTTGAGTGTCCCGTGGATTTCGTCCAACATGTTAACGACCACTCGATCGCCACTTGGTTTAATTTTGGCTATGGCATCAATCACTTTAGCCCAATCAGGCAGTGAGTGAGGAATTTGGTCACATTTTTTGTAATCCTCTTCAAGTTCTTTGAGATTTTCACTTAAGTTGCGCTGCAATTTCGGGTAACCGCTCAAATCACGTTGAATCGCGTTTGAAATCCGCTCAAACTCCCTCTCTACGTTCCTTTCCGCCATTTCCAGTCCAGCCGCCAGAAGAACCTCGCGGTTACGGTCTTCGATTTTACGTCCAGCTTGCTGTACTGAAATTGCGGCCATTCGCATTGCATTATAGATAATTCGGCTAAACGACGCCATGCAACGGTGAAAGGGCTTACGGGCAAGATACATAGCCAGCACCAAAAGGATGATCCATATTATAATAGATAACAATGGAATCGGTGTAATGAGTAATAATATATTTGAGTTTTCCATAATCTCCTCCTTAAACCGGGCTAAAATCACACTTTTCAAGTCCATTAAAAAAAGCGCCGTGGAAATAACCTTCCGGGTACCGTGAAATAGTGTTCATCTAAGGCCGGGTGATCCCTGCGTTAGAAATGGGAACCAATAAATAAATCCCATTCATAAATTTTAACCCGCAAATATACAATATTTTTTTACAATCGTTTGCCAAACCACGGGCTCACAGACAAAAACTGTGCCTATAAAAGGCGCACCCAGCGCACGGCCGAGTTCATATCTAATAATAATATTGTTTTTTCAATATATTATAAAAAATTTCCGCAAAGCGGAAAAAGGATGTTAGAACGCGATAAACGCAAAACCCCGGATAGGCAGCCTTATCAATAAATTAAATTAACGAGTTGATATCATATTTAATTTGGGCCATTTAAGGCCTTATGGATGTTGGCAACTTTTTTTGGATAGCAACACGCAATCTAGACCTTACCATCTGCAACGCTAAAGAAACTCATGCCATAGTTTTACAGACAGATAAACACCTTTTTTGCAAAGGCTCATGTTGCGTTTCAGGGCCTTGTAAATTCGTCATATAAGATAACCAATTGATTTAATTTTGTTTCTAATCAAAGCCGCAGTTTTTTATCC
This sequence comes from Desulfobacteraceae bacterium, assembly GCA_024230435.1. Taxonomy (GTDB): domain Bacteria; phylum Desulfobacterota; class Desulfobacteria; order Desulfobacterales; family Desulfosarcinaceae; genus UBA2230. The sequence goes on along the minus strand of JAAERL010000266.1, from coordinate 42,226 downwards.
TATACTATATTAGAAACAAATTCAATTAGTTATCGCACTTAAAATAATAAGGCGCTGAAATCCAACATGAGGCTTTGCCTAACTTCGATCAGATGGCAAATTTGCCCAATATCCGAATTTAGATTGTTGAGTGTCTGTTTTGGAAATTGCAAGCCCCTAAGACGATTTGCGCCAATCGCCTAATTTTTTTCAGATGGGTTGGAAATTTTGGATTTTTGGCCTACCTCATTAATCGCCAAGACCTTCTCCCCCTCAATGTGCACGTCATAGAAAACATATATTTTAGCCATATCCCGCAAACCTTCAATAGCTTCAACAGCTGCTTGTACCCGATCTGAATTCACCTTTGTGTAGGATGAACTCCCACAGGAATCAAGGTTTTCACCTATTTTTTCAATGTTATGCATACACACTCCCGTTTGTTTCCAAACATAGAGCAGCAATTCCTGCAAATTGGAAGCTAACTCGTTGATACTGCATCCTATTTGATCGAATTCCTCCGATGTGCCGATTTGTACGGTTTCATTCAGTTTTCCAGAAGCTAAACGGGAAACGGCATGTTGAATAACCTTTAAGGGTTGATTGATCTTTCTGCGAACGATTAGAAACCACAATATGCTAAAAAGACCGGTAATCACCATTGCGGCCGAGAAAATTATAAAAAATCTAAGCCGAAAAGCGCTACTCAATCGGTTGGTAGCGGCTGGAATATCTTCTGATCCGGCAAATGTCTTCATCTGCTGTGCGAACTCAGTAATGAGTAAACCTGAAACGTCTTGGTAAATGATCAAAAAAGTAATCGCAACCAAAAAAGCTACCGAAACCAGATAGAAGCACAGCCACCGGCTAATATGGGAGAATCCGTTCTCTTTCATATACAAATAGCGTAGTATACGTCAAACGACCGTTTGCAGCACAAGGCTGGTTGTTGACGTGTTATAGGAGACGATGCTTTAAGCTCCTTTTTAGCCGTGTGTTGATTCGGCTATATCATTAAGCTCACTGCTTGCCAGCATTTTTTCGAAATCCAGCAAAATAAGCAGTCCTTTATCCGTATCACAGACACCGCGCATAAATTGACTCTTCATCCCGGTTGTCAGCAGTTTAGGAGCAGGTTTTATAGCACCTCGATCAACTCTCAGAATTTGGGTGACAGACTCGACTTGATATCCTGTAATTTTCCCGCCGGAAGAAGTAATGAGCACCCAAGGTCTTTTATTTTCTTGCAGTGTATTGCCAATATAGCAGGCCAGATCAATTACAGGCATCATAATACCGCGCAATTGTAAAAATCCCATGGCAAAAGAAGGCCCATCATCAACTGGTTCAATTTTTGGAGAACGAAGAATTTCACGTACGGTAAGAATTTCTGAACCGTAAAGCTTTCCGCCAGCATAGAACCCTATCAATTGAAGTATATCATCTGAATTTTGATACAATGCCACTTTAGGACTCTTTTCATGATTTAATGGGTTAATATCACCTGCACAACGATCCCAATCTCAGTTTAAAAAGGCGCCTGGCCCTTCAACGTCAAGGCGCTTGGACTACCCCTTTTTTATTAATTTATGGCAATAGGTTCAATTTCTACTTCCGAAGCTTCTACTTCTTCAACTTCCTGTAGTGCTGGGGGTTGAATAGACGCCCGAGGTATTGAAGTACCGGGAACAGAACCCCGCCTGATTTTGAACTGACTAACCTGACGGGTCAAGTTGGCCGCCAAACGTTGCATTTCCAGTGTAATACCCACTACCTCACCGGCGCCCGAAGCCGTTTGTTTTGCACGCGCAGCCGATTCACCTGCCATTTGACGCAAACGCTGAGAACGTCCGGCCTGCACATCAGTCATCTGTTTCATATTCTCGGACCGTTCCAGCACACCTCGCATCTCGCTACCTACCGATTTTGCGCTGTCCGTAGCCTGGGTTACCTGGCCGGAAATGCCATTAGCTTTTTCCACCAACGCGAACAAGGCATTTTGAGCAGCCTCACGGCGTTCACCCTGTTGACCGGCCATACCCACAATTTCACTGGCAAGTTTATTCAAGCCTTCAACCAGCTTACCAATTTCGCTAGTGTTGGAAACCAGCAAATCGGTGGATTTAGAGATATCTTCAATGGCGCTCATGTTGTTCCGGCCGCCTTGGAAAATTTTTTGCAGCGCTTCTTGTGAACGGTCAGTCAAGCGCGTTCCTTGCTCAACCTTTGAGGTAGAGGTTTTAATCAACTGGGTTACCTCTTTGGCGGCTTCCGAAGAACGTTGGGCAAGCTTTCCTACTTCATCGGCAACAACAGCAAATCCCTTACCGTGAACACCAGCGCGAGCCGCCTCAATGGCAGCGTTCAGGGCCAGCAAGTTGGTTTGTTCAGAAATATCGGTAATTACACCGATAATATCGGAAATTTGGTCTGAAGAATCTTTAATAGCCTGCATACCGGTAACTGTAGCGTCTACCATTGCACTGCCTTCTTCGGCTGATGTCAATACCAGACGGCCTTGTTCGGAGGCTATATTGGCAGCTTCGGTCATTTTTTTCACTGACTCGGCGATATGGTGCATGGATTGGGTCACCTGCACCACCTGTTCACCCTGCATTCTGGCAGTATTGGTAACCTTTGTCGCAGTTTCACCCATTGCGGCCACACGCTCGGTGACCACGCTGGCCTCTTTAATCTGTAAAGTAGAAGATTGATTAACGACGGACATCACCTCAATCAGTTCTTCTACATTGGAGTAAGAAGTATTGGCGGATTCGGCCTGTTTGGAAGAGGTGTTTTGTACCTCACCGGCGGTTTGTCCCATTTCATGCACTGTATCCTGAATAACACCAATTTGTTTTTCTTCATTTTCGGCGCGATCACGGTTAGCGGTAGCACGGCGCGCCACTTCCACGGCCTGCGCATTCACGTGCCCTGAAGCATCGTCGAAAAGTGTAAACGCCTGCCTCAAGGACGCAAGCATGTTGTTGAACTCGATTGCCATGATACCAACTTCGTCTCCGGTTTCCATCGGAATCTTGTGGGTGAGGTCCTTAGTTTTTGTAACTGCTGTAACGGCTCGTGTAATATTAAGGATTGGCCGCGAAATCGCATTGGAAATGACAATCCAGACTATAAAGCTCATTATGATAAATCCAGCAATTACAGCAATTGAATAATAAAGACCTTTTATACCTTCCGCTTCAATGGCCCTGACGCCTGAAAGAAATTCTTCATCATAAGTCGAAGCGCCAATAACCCAGTCCCATGGTTCAAAGTAAAGAAGCTTGGCCGTTTTAGCACGCGGTCTAGGATCTCCGGGGTTCTTCCACATATAAGAATATGTCCCCATATTATCGCCTTTCAAATCTTGGGCGATTCTGACAATATCACGGATAATATACTTGCCGTCTTGCTGTACGTCCCAGATTTTTTCGCCGTCTCGCTGTCCTTTATATGAGTAGACGTAGTGTCCTTCACCGTCAAGAACATAGACGTAACCGGTTATACCCACAACCGTATCGATAATCGAATCACGCAAACTTTTAATCTGCTCCTGCCGTACGGCCACACCTAACATCCCGATAATTTTTTTATTGATGTCATATATGGGGCTGTAGTTGGTAATGAACCAGCCATCGATGGCATAATTGCGGCCCCTGTAAGAGCCGCCGGACATAACAGTTTCAATAACAGGGTGAGCCGAACCGTCCTTTTTTATTCGGGACATAAAAGTACCCAAAGGCCGCTTGCCATCAGAAACCACGTTTGTGGCGACACGCAGCATATCGCCGTTATCATTGATGCGTTGAAAAACGGAACAGGCCGCATCAAAATGGCTACGAGCCTCATCCACAATGGGAACGTACTGATTTAATGCGCTGACCTGGCCGAACCATTTATTGCCCAGCATCATTTTGGGCAGCTTAACCTGTTCCCTTTTTTGAGTTTCAACGTTAAAGGTCTGCCAGACGATGTCTGCCTTGGACAATGATACCCCGCCTTTTGCCGCAATGAGTCCGCTAATCGATTCAGAGTAACCGGTTAATGTTTTAGTAATGAGGTCATGCTGGGTAATGGCGAGCTCTTTTACACCACTGGCAATGTGCTCCAGCGATTCATACCCTAAATCCAGGCTCTCTTCTCTTGACCTTTCAATAGCATTCTGAAGTTGATTGTATTGAAATAATCCAATAATCACCACAGGAATAAGTGTCAGCATTAATCCGGCGGTGAGCAGCTTTACCCGCAGTTTCAAATTTCTGAAAAAAGACATATCAGCCCTCCTAGAATAGGAATTAATACGCAATAACAAGAATCTGCCGAGTTAAACATCAGGCAAACTCCTCATACGCATATCTCAGAACCCGCACATTTGTGCGGAAATTTATAATGAATCCTTATCAAGCAACCAGCCCCAGAGAACCAGACTCCAATTTTCCGGATTTTCGGAGGCAAGTTACCACGCTTTGCTTGAACCACTTTTTGTATCGGCTAAAATCAACTTCACTTGAGATATTATATTTCCAACGACTCTCAGTTCAACTGTTTTTCAGAAAACATGGTACACAATAGCTCTTTCAGGGTATTGTTTCTTGCTCACAGAATCTTAGATTTATAATGTATAAAGAACGAAAAAAATTGCTGTAAAAACAAAAAAACTGCTACCCAGTCACTTCAACGTATTGTACCGCTGCCAAGGGAATTCATACGATTGACCCAATAGTATGTTTTCGGTTTTTGAGGCATGAAAATACAAAGCATCAAAGAATCATTGCAAGCTGCAAGTTCATCGCCGGCAGATAAAATCAGATGCAATTATTTTGCCAATTTAAACAAATAGATAACTTTCATTCAAATAGCCTCATGCGCCATTGGAAATCTTAAAAGCGGCTCAATTACAGGAGCGCGGTTAAACAACATATTCATTCAAAAAGTTGAAATATCTATTTGGCGCCCCAACGATAAGAAGGGAATTGACAATTTTTGTCTGTGTCATATCCGAAAATTGTCAGAGAGTGTGAAATTTTGAATCAGTCACCGGCAGAGTCAATTCACCCCTTAAATTTTCGGAAATTTTCCTTTTAACCTGCTCACCGTCAAAATTCCGGCTGAACAAATAAAATGTTTTTGCAAGGGCTGCTTCCGTGGTCATGTCATATCCGTTAATTACTCCGGCGCGGGCCAGCGCCGAACCTGTGGCATACGAATCCATATCCACAATCCCTTGCAAGCACTGCGAGCAATTGATGACAACAACACCTCTTTTGACAGCCTGCTCAAGCACATATATCAGATCTTTGTTATTACTGGGCCCATTTCCGACACCATAAGTCTCAAGCACCAGCCCCTTAATCGGGTCTGACAATATGTTTTCCACAACTTGGGCCGCCATACCCGGAAAAAGGCGAAGCGCCGCCACCCGTGATTCAGTAATTGCTTTGACTTGCACGTCATGTTTTTGTTCGGGAGCTGGCAGCACATTTTTCCAATGGATATCAATATTAATTCCTGCTGTTCCTAAATCCGGATAGTTTGGGGAACTGAACGCATTAAAGCCAATTGCGTTAACTTTTACAGAACGGTTACCACGCAGCAGACGATTTCCAAAAAACAGACAAACTTCAGGAATAGCGAATCTGGCCGCAATCAGCATGGCGGTAATCAGATTCTCACGCGCATCGCTGCGCAACTCGCACAAGGGAATTTGAGATCCGGTGAGAATTACCGGTTTAGCCAGACCCTGCAGCATAAAAGGCAACGCCGATGCGGTATAGGCCATTGTGTCCGTGCCGTGAAGGACAACGAATCCGTCAAAGGCGGCATAATTTGCAGCAATATCCCTGGCGATATGCAGCCACCATTTGGGGGACATATTGGACGAATCAATAAGAGGTTCATATTCATGGATCTCATAACGAGGCATTATGGAGTTTTTAAACTCCGGCATACTTGCCATTAGTTGTTCTAAATACCCCGTAACGGGCTTATAGCCATCGCTGCTTTTAGCCATACCGATTGTTCCACCCGTATAGGCGACATAAATACTCTTACGCATTAAAGCTTCAGTACCTTTCCATATTTTGTGCTCAATACATCATTAATTTTCCATGCATAGCATGCCAGCGGTGTTCATTTCAAATAAATTGTCCTAAGGGAACTGTTTGGCAACTATTTAACCAGTTAAACGGCTGCAAAAGCGTGTCATGGGGCCATTGACACAGAGGGGGCGCTTGAATCAAGGCAAACAAGATAGGCAAGGTCAAGCTTCCACGGCCTGAAGGCTAACAAAGGGTGTATATCATTATTGAATTCGCCTGAAAATAGTCTATGATAGAAATAAAAGTGACATTTCAAAAGGATATACAGTATATAATCCGGCGGTTATTTGAAAGGAACATGAGATGAGCACACAGCTTCATTTAATACTTATGCCTGTTTTTGGCATTCTGGTAGGTATCGGGGCTTCTTTTACCGGTTTGGGGGGAGGTTTTCTCATGCTTCCGATGCTTCTTTTTTTAGGCTATACAGCCCAAAAAGCAGTGGGCACCTCTTTTCTGGCCATTGTGGTAATATCGATCTCAGCACTTATCGCCCATAACAAACTGGCCAACGTCGACTACATGGCAGGCTTGTTACTCGGCACAGGCGGAATCATAGGCGCCCAAATCGGCGCCCGTTTGATAGAGCATGTATCGACGGCCAATTTTAAAAAACTATTTGCAGTCATCTTGATGGCACTGGCAATTTACATCTTTATCAAAAAGTGACCGGTTTAAGAATGGAAACTGCAAATCAGCAATTTCGCCGATAGACGCTATTTTTTGGCGATTGGCGAAAAAAAAATAACATCTTAACAGATACCATATTGGGCTTAGATTTTTTTCGTCTTCAAGGCATGTCAAAGTTTGCATACTTAACATATTCGCACCTTTGGCATAACACACAAGACGGAAAAAAACATGCAAGATGGTATATTATTTAACAAAAATCGCCTTATATATTTCGGATTTTATCCAAATCCCGCTGCAACGGCTCCGCTTCTTTCTCTTTGCCCAAATCTTTTAATCGTCTTTTTAACTCTTCGAGCTCCCGTTCAATCTTCGGCAGCCATTCCTCCTTGATTTTTTGCCGGCGCTGCTTTTCAACACGTTTCATTTCCTCGGCCAAATCACTAAGTGATTGTTTTATTTTCCGATATTCGTCACTTTGAGGAATTTGCTGTATATCATTGGAAAATTTTTTAAACTTTTCTTTAATCAGTTGAAATCCATCTTCTATGTTCTTTTGAAATCTGGCAGCCATATCTTTTTGTCCGGAACCACCTTTGACTTTGGCGCCGCTTTGCAAAACAGCTCCACCCTTTTGCAAAAGACGGATATCAACGGCCTTGTGGTCACTTTGCTGCTCATCGGTTATAATATGAAATCGGGAATGTTCGGTGAATGCATTGGAAAAATCTTTATCCACCAGCAAACGCGCCGTATAACTGCCATCTTCATTATACTGAACCGTCTCCACGGCGCCAACGATGTTGTTTTGAAAAACGACCCGATCACCTTTTTTCAAACCCTGAATATCATCAAACAGGACATTAACTTTCAGGCTTGCGGATTTACAAGCTTGAGCAAACAACACAATCAGACATATTGCCAATAATTGGCGTAATTTCATTTTATTGATCCTTATTTTTTTGGTAAATTAAGTTTTTTCAAAACGTTGAATGGGGTCGACGACCGGTTGCCTTCACACTCGCATTGCGTACTATTCAAATCCACGCCGCATTGAGAACAAAGCCCTTTGCAGCTTTCATTGCAAAGCGCCTTGAAGGGTAATGCTATAATGACTTGCTCCTGAAGCGGCGCCGCCAGGTCAATTACTTCGCCTTCATAAAAACCCAAGCCTATTTGCTCTGCTGTAAGTTCTATTTCATTTTCACCTGATTCATTTTTACCTGGATGCACATCTGCAGGTATCCGGTTTGAAAACCTGAGGCGAAAATTTCTTTTCAACTGGCTCTCAAAAAGTTCAAGACAACGGCTGCAAGTCAATTTGATACGGCATGAAAACAGGCCTTGAATTTGAATAAGCTCCTTTTCAAGGAATACCTTAAGGCTAAAATGCACGGGGCTGATAAATTCACACTCACCTTGTTCGGATAACTGTTTGAGACCAGGAAACTCATTTGCGTCTAAATCTCGGAAAAGCTGTGTTCCTTTAGTTGATAAATGGTTTATTTCTAATTTCATTTATGCCTCTGATACATTATTAATACGCGCTAAAGTTTTTGATATTTAGACCAGTTTCCATTCTAAAAGCAAGCTCGAACCAGCCTGCGATGATAAAAAACAACAAACATTAAAAAGTATCGTTCATTGTGTGTACAAACCTGTCAGGTTCCCGAATACCAGTAGTTACCACGCCCTGAAAAGCCGTAAAATCCGCATTTTGCAAAAAAGCATCCTCTGGCGCTGGTTTTGAGCCAAAAATCGGACGGTGCGCCAAATAGATATCATGAAACAAGATCATCGAAAAATTTAAGGTTGCACTCAAAACAAAAACATTGGCCGGAATTTCAACTGATATATTAGCAACCAAGCTTATCATAACTAAAAGCCACAATTTATTACAAAATGGTACAATTCTTGCGACTAATTACTAATATACATTAAACATACATTTCTCTGCACTTGGTCAAAATGGCGCTGAACCGGGCGCATACTCTTCTTCTGCACCTAATTTAGGCAACAGATTTACGCAACACACGCAACCGGATTGAAAACCACTCGCGCTTAAATGATTTGCACCTGGCAAACCCTTAAAATATCAGAACAATTAGAATTAAAGGAATAACAATGAAAAACAAAAGGCCTGTTGTTCTAATAATTTTCAGCTTATTATCGCTAATCGCCATATGCGGGCATGGCGCCGCTTCAGAAATGTTTCCTCCTTACGATTGCCTTGCAGACAACATCTCTTTTTGGATATCTGTTTTTACGGAATATAGAACTGACCAGGGAATCATTCATGACAGCGCAGACCTGAGCATCGTCTATGAAGTTATCGATATACTGCCCTACGAAGCGTCAGGCAACCGCACCATTAATCGAGCGCTCATCAAAGAAGCGACAAGCCGGTATAAAAAGATTCTAAAGGATCTGGCTCGTGACCCGCAAACGGGCGCCGCCGAACACCGCCGAGTTGCCGCCGTGTTTAATTACTCTCAAAATCCCCGCGTCTATAAAAAAGCTTTCCGGCGGGTTCGCTGTCAGTTTGGACAAAAAGACCGTTTCAAAAAAGGAATAATCCGATCCAAAGCTTATTTGAATAAAATGTATGACATTTTTAAAAGCTACGGCCTGCCTAAGGACCTGGCCTTGCTTGCCCATGTGGAATCGTCTTTTGATATTGATGTTTATAGCAAGTACGGCGCGGCCGGGGTGTGGCAATTTACCCACAGTACCGGCAAACGTTTCTTGAAAATCGGATATGTAGTTGACGAAAGGCTCGATCCGATAAAGGCGACCCATGCGGCAGCCAAGTTTCTAAAAAAAAACTACGCACTACTGGAAAGCTGGCCTCTGGCCATCAGCGCTTATAACCATGGCACAACGGGTATAAAAAAGGCAAAAATCGCACATGGCGATTATCCATCCATATTTAAAAATTATCATAGTCGGAGCTTCAAATTCGCTTCCCGCAATTTTTACTCTGAATTTCTGGCGGCCAGATACGTAGCAAAAAATTATAGACACTATTTCGGAAAACTGTTGCTGGACAGCCCCCGCACTGAAAACACCCTTACCCTGAGAAATTATGCCCATATTAAAGACTTAAGCAAACACTTTAATATCCGGTTGAGCACCCTGAAAAATATGAACCCGGACCTTCGTGAACCTGTCTTCAATGGAGAAAAATTTGTTCCCAAAGGTTATATTCTGCGTCTGCCCGCCGTTAATTTCTCTCATATTACCGGACAAAAAATTACATTACCCAGCCATATCTATAAATCCAAACAAAAAACCGGTTATACTTACACGGTTCAGCGCGGCGATACGGCATGGCGAATTGCACAAATGCATCAAGTTAAGCTTAACGATCTGATTCTGGCCAATAACCTTAACCTCCATGGATCGATTTACCCCAGGCAAAGCTTGTATATTCCCCAAACTGCGAAATCGTTTACAGTCCCTGAAAAAAGGCTGGCTTTTAATTGAATTGAAGCAGCTATAATCCGGTAAAAAAAGGCCCACTTTAGGCTAGATTTTAAATTGGGCCATTACAATTCAGCACCGATATGTTTGGCTAAATAAAATGTATAAATTCAGTATAATATCAAGCAATGGCTTGAATGCCTCATAATTAGTGGCCGATGATAAAACCAAGCCCCTTATTTTTCTTGAGCCCTAAGTTTTTTGAAAAATACAAGCGACCATATCATCTGATAAGGATCGTGCCTTAACAGGTAAAGATCTCCGTCGTCCCCGAGGACTTTAAAGTAGCGGTGATCAGGCGCAAGCCAAGCGTCAAGCACCTTACAGACATTCACGCAACGCTCACCCATCCAGAACCGGCGCGGGGTTTGCTCTGCTCGGTACCCGCAATAACATTCGACTTTAATTTCATCCATTCTTGACATAGCGCTAATACACTTTTAAGTTGCCCTAAAAATAACACGTCATTTATACGGAGACAAATATGGTTTTTAAAAATATCGGATGGATCGGCACGGGTGTTATGGGCGCAGCCATGTGTGGTCATTTACTCAAAGCCGGTTTCAATCTGTTTATTCATAACCGCACAAAGGAAAAGGCAAATGATCTTCTGGAAAAAGGCGCGGTTTGGTGCGACAGCCCGGCCCAAGCAGCCCAGCAAGCTCAGGTAATCTTTACCATGGTAGGTTTTGTACACGATGTCGCCCAAAGCATACTCAGCCCTGAAGGCGTTTTATCTAAAGCCAAACCGGAAACGGTAATCGTGGATATGACCACATCAAGCCCCCGATTAGCCACCCGGATATATACCAAGGCAAAAGAACAAGGCGTGGATGTTTTGGATGCCCCGGTATCCGGGGGCGATATCGGCGCCCGCGATGCAACCCTGGCCATCATGGCGGGCGGAGATAGTGACGTTTTTGACAAAATAAAGCCCTTGCTTGAAAAACTTGGTCAAAATATCGCCTATATGGGCGCCGCCGGTTCCGGTCAGCACACCAAAATGAGTAACCAGATTTTAATTGCGGGCACCATGATCGGCGCCGTGGAATCTTTACTTTATGCTCAAAAAACCGGATTAGATATGCATGCGGTTATCGATGTCATCGGAAAGGGGGCCGCCGGCTCCTGGACCATCAATAATCTGGGAAGGCGCATAGCCGACAAAAATTACAATCCGGGTTTTTTTATTAAACATTTTGTTAAAGACATGGGTATCGCACTGGCCGAAGCCCAACGCATGAAACTAAGCCTTCCGGGCCTTGCGCTGGTCAACCAGTTTTACACGGCGGCCATGGCGCAAGGCAAAGCAGAGCTTGGCACACAAGGCCTGTTCCGGGTTCTGGCTGAACTTAACGCTATAAACGAATAATTCTTTTTACCAAAGGCGGCATTTTAAGTGACCAGACAAGTCACCCCAATATCAGTACAAAACTTTAAAGCCAAACGCTCAAAACGGCAAAAAAAACGCCTTACGGTTATCATCGTGTCGTTTGCCTTAGGAGTTGTTCTGATGGCGTTTAAACTTCTGGCCTTTCGATTAACCCATTCTTCAGCCGTGCTTTCAGACGCCCTGGAATCGATTATCAACATCGTAGCCAGTGCTTTCGCAGCCATAAGCGTCTGGATGGCAGCAAAACCGCCAGATTCGAGGCATCCCTACGGACATGGAAAAATAGAGAACTTTTCAGCGGGATTTGAAGGCGCTCTGATAATCATTGCGGCTGTGGGAATATTTTATACGGGAATCCAGCATCTTTTGCACCCCCACAAAATCACGCACATTAAACAGGGATCAGTCATCCTGATAAGCGCATCACTGGTCAATTTGCTTATGGGAATGCTGCTTATTCGCATGGGCCGTCAAACAAACTCCATTGCATTAACAGCAGACGGAAAGCACCTCCTGGCAGATGTTTACACCACCGTGGGGGTTTTAATCGGCTTGGGATTAACCTCCTGGAGCGGTTGGATTTGGATTGATGGCGCAGTGGCCTGTCTTGTAGGAATAAATATCCTGGTAACCGGAGGCCGTCTTTTAATGCAATCTTCCGCCAGGCTCATGGACGCATCGGATCCGGAACTGCTGGACCACATTGCAGGACTTATTCAGAAACACCGCAGTTCCAATTGGGTGGATATTCACCAATTACGCGCCTGGCAGGCTGGTAGCCATGTGCATATTGACCTGCACCTGGTCCTGGACGGCAAAGCTTCCCTGGAAAAGACCCATCAGGAAGCCAAAGCCTTGGAAAACATGCTTATCAATGAGTTGCAAGGCGAAGCCAGTGTTCTGGTTCATACGGACCCCTGTGATTCATCAGACTGCCCGGTATGCCGCCATACGACATGCAGCACTCGCAGCCATACCATGAAAAATAAGGATCAATGGGATAGAAAACGGCTCACAAAAACAAGAAAACATCATCTTACGACACTTTCTAAAAATAATTAATGAAGGAGAAAATCATGTCCACCATCTTTACAAAAATCATAAATGGCGAAATACCAACGGATACGGTTTATAAAGATGACCAGGTAACAGCCTTCAGGGATATCAATCCTCAGGCTCCTGTCCATGTATTGATCGTGCCCAACAAGGAAATCCCCACAGTCAACGACATTAGGCCCGAAGACGAACAACTCATCGGCCATATGTTCACAGTGGCCAAAAACATTGCACAACAAGAAGGTGTAGCTCAAAACGGCTACCGCTTGCTGATCAATGTCAATCGCGATGGAGGCCAGGAGGTTTTTCATTTGCACATGCATCTTTTCGGCGGATGCAGGTTAGGCCCCATGCTGCCGCGCAAATAGAGGAACCGGCAAATTGCCTGTCATGTACACATTTTATTTGATACCTATCCCAAGCTTGCTCTCAGCAAACTTGTAAATACACTAAAAACGATCAGTTCCAGACAACTCAGAAAAGAGTTTGCCGGGCATTTGAAAAAATTTTATTCGAAGCCGGTTCTCTGGTCGCGGTCCTACTGTATTGTATCTGCCGGGGGTGCTCCTTTATCGGTAATTAAACGCTATATCGAAAATCAAAATGGCGGCATATATCCTGACACAGGGGGCCAACCCTACGCTTGGCTTAGAGGATGGAGAATGCGCCGCCTGATTACTGTTCAATCAACTCTTCCAGAACCTGTCCCACCAACTTTTCTTATCATCAGAGTCTCCGTACGGATAAAAGATTTGAATTGAAAATGCTAAAAAGCGATAGTAGCAAGTAAAAGCATAAAACGCGAATTAAAGAATGCAAACCATAAATCGGGAGAATTTTTTGAAACATAATTTTTTTCTTTTGAATTCAAACTGGTGGCGCTTTCAATGGAGGTACTGGCGGGGCAATACCCCCTGGGATACCAACATTACTCCCCCTGAAGTAATGGATTATTTATCTCAAGCTGCACCCGGCCATGCTCTGGACTTAGGATGTGGTACCGGTACAAATGCCATTACATTGGCCCAACACGGCTGGCAGGTAACCGCTATAGATTTTACACCCAAAGCTATCCGCAAAGCCCGCCGAAAACTCAAAGGCGCATCACTGAAAATTGATTTCCAGGTTGGTGACGCCTCCAACCTAAATCATCTTACCCGGCCCTTTAATTACGCCCTTGATATCGGCTGCCTGTTCTGCCTTGATATATCCCATCGGATAAACTATGCAAAGGGTCTAAAACGCCTTATTCTTCCAGGGGGCATTTTCATGCTTTATGTCAGGCTGGTTACAAAAGATAAAAAAGATACGCCCATTTTGAATAAACAGGCAGTAACGGATCTGTTTATCCCTGAATTTGAATTATCAAAATTTGAATCAGGTCAAGACCAAGGTTCACCTTCCGCCTGGTACTGGTTGCAAAAGCGCGAAAACGGTCCAAAATAACACAAATTTTCGACAAATAGACCGGCTATTCATCGAAAATTAAGGAGATTATATGAAAAGAGTGCTGGCACTGATCGCATCACCGCGTAATTTAGGAAACTGTGAGATCATGGTAAAGGAAATTTCCCGAAATATTCCAGAGCCTCACGAGCTTCGTTTGCTTAAGTTACCCGCCTTTGACCTACAATCATGCCGAGGATGTTACACATGCTTGTTTAAAGAGAAGGGTTGTATCTTGAAGGATGATTTCGGCCAAATTGCCGATGAAATTTTAGCTGCGGACGCTTACATTTTGGCCGCTCCCACCTATTTTCTTGGTCCGGCATCCTCAGTTAAGCGCCTTGTTGATCGCTTTTTAGCTCTATATTCCCATGCCGAAAAACTTTGGGGCCGGCCTGCCGTCGCAATAGCCATCGCCGGAATAAAAGGCCGTGAGGGGTACACTCAGTTGGGCCTTGAAAATTTTTTGAAACTCATGTTTGCCGATATCAAAGATAGCCAGGTTGTGTATGGAGCTTTGCCGGGAGAAATTTTTTACGATACGAATAATAAAAAGATAGCATATCGGCTGGCTACCGCTTTATTCGGTAAAAGGCAAGTTCAAAACGGTCCCGCCTGTCAAGTGTGCGGTGGCAAGACCTTTCGATTTTTTAAAGCAAACGAGGTTCGCTGCATGTTATGCAGTAACCTTGGCATCTTTACAACAGATAACGGTCAACTCCGTTTTGATATTAAAACTGGAAAACACGAACTGTTTACTTCTCTTGAGGCCGCCATTGAGCACCGAAAATGGCTAAAGTCAATGAAAATTCGATTTATCTCAGAAAAAACAAAATTGAAAAACATCACCCAAGGTTACCTCAATGAAGGTGTAAAGCTAAAGCCGCAGTGATTCATTGCCTTACCGTTTGTTTGATGGTTAAGGGGGCCTGACGCTAACAAATCCCCCACAGCCTTTGCCTTGGTTTCGAACAAATTTGTCTGGTTCACCGGCGGACACCAAATGATGCAGGAATAAAAATCTTTATCACCATTGCGATATGGTGTAAAAACACACTAATTTCTGCCATAAACCCGTCTTCTTTCGTATCTGAAAAAACCAGCATTTTCCTCGGCCTCGATAGTTGGACGCTCATGCCCAAAATAGCGTTTGCGCAGTTTGTCCAGATATTCATTGCGTACAGTGTCATTTAGATTGTCATTCAGGATAGTTTCCCGTTCTTTCATATATTTCAGACCATTTTGCCATCGATTTTCTTTGTAAGTATCACGCTCAGATAGATTATCAAGGTATTGTTCTGAGTATCCCATTAATCTTCGAATGTTGCGAAGCGCAGCCGCACGTTCTTCATGCGTCATTTGGGAAAAGTCTTCTTGCACTGAATCCATAGTGATAAATGCAGCCGTGTAATCATATTTTTCATCAAAGAAAATTTCCTGCTTGTATTCGCCGTTGTTGATATCTTCTAAGGCGTGGCTGAAAAAATCAATTTTTTCTTCTATCGTTGTTTCATAGGATGATTTTAATAGTGTCAAAGCATTACGGATTTCATCCGCTTTTGAATCAACCGGCCAAATGTCAGCAGCATCTTCAGAAAATAATTCAGTTCGTTTTAACCTCACTGTTTCTTTCATCTGCGCATAGGGCATTTTCATAAGCAAGGATTGATTTTTTGTAAGCCATTCGTTGTATTTATCAATGAGACTGAGGGTTTCTAAGATTTCATTGACATACTCCGGAAACGCGAGTTGCAATAGCATATGAAACATAGTGAACCAATCTTGCGGGAAAGCGCTCATCAAAGTTTTTCTGAAATCCAGAATTGCAGCCTGACCGGTTTTTGTTGAGATTGATTTACCATAAAGCTCCTGTAATTTTCGGACCAATTGTTGCTTGAATTTTTCTTTGATTTCGGCTCTACCATGCAAAGTGCTTTTTTTTTGATCGGGCAATCGGAAATCTATATTTTGTTGTAGCGGACTGCTATTCAAGTTGACCATGTAAACCGAATTTGGATGCTGAATTTGCTCATCCATCTTTTTTCTATTTATTTTTTTTCCATCTAACTGTTTTTCAGATGTATTTTCAGTCACCAGGACAAACCCAAAAACACTTGCCGTTATGACTATCACGATAATGGCGCTGACAATAAGATTCGACGTATTTTTCTTCTTTAGTTTCATCTTATTTTTTCTCATATAAAATGACGACTAAGGCGATTATCATAATATTTTTATTCTGATTGATGTTCCCCTGGACAGCGGTAGATTTGGAAAACGAAATACCGGATGGTTTGTAACTTCCAAACCCTATTTATCGAAAAACCTGAATATCGAGCATCAACTACTACCTTCGACGTCAATGACATCCCAAATTAGATCGGCCAAAACGTCTGATCCTTCTTTATTTGGGTGGATTCCGTCCAAAATAATGTAGTCATCGAGAAAAGAACTGCGAGGATCAACGAATTCGCAGTTGACTGTTGAATTACGGCAAGCATCCGCAAGCCGCTTATCACCGTGGTCAACGGAGTCGTTCAAAACGGACAAATCACCGTATAAGCCTTTTTTAATATAATAGTACCCTAGAAAAATGACCTGCTGCACACCATCCCGATCCATTTCATTTAGCAAATTTACTGTCTCAACATATACATCGTCTATCAAATCTTTGCAGTCTTGCGAGATACTTCCCTTGCACTTATAAGGATCAAATAACAATGAAGGGCTCAAAATGTCGTTTGCGCCGCCATCCATATAAACAACCCGGATATTTGAATCATCTTTCTTTGCCTCATGATACTGGCGCGGAATTGGCTTTGCCACAAAACCGCCTCCGATCATCCTGGCGCCGGAAATAGCATAATGACGCCATGTCTCACCTGCATAGGAATGTAATTTCTCATAAATATCACCGGAAAGAGCAAAAATCGAATCCCCAATATTTACAATCTGATCATTGTCAGCGTCTGTAAGCTTTGGAACGCTGACCAAGCCTCCGCAGGCAAGCATCGATAAAGTCACTGCACACACAACAATCATAAGCTTAAGTTTCTTCAATTTTTTCTTCATTTTAATACTCCTTTTTTAGTCAAGATATCAAAAAAAGATAAACGGCCATCCACAAAAATTCCTACCCCCCCCCTGATGCCCCGATCACAGGGCAATGCCGGCCGATGGCATACAGTTATATCTTTTCATAAAAATTGGGTTCATTACTTTTAGACCTGAAACGCCAAAAAACTATTATCAACAATAATTGTTAAGATTTGCGGAAAAGCTACGGATAAAAGGAAGAAATTAACAGTTAACCGCTGTTCAGATTAAGCAGTAAAAAATGTAACCGGCAGCATTATGCAAAAATAGCATGCCGTGGCTCAATTTGGGAAAACTAAAAGTCTCTGAATTCAAATTCGTTATCAAGTCATGTAACAAACACGCATAGTATATGTGCTTATTACATGGCACATCTTAACGAACCCAAAAACAAATAATTAGGTTCTCTCAATTGAATTCACTTTAAAAGAATCAAAGCAGCAGAGGTTACATAGGATAAAGCGATAGAAGAAGTAGACTACATTGAGTATCATGTATAAGTAAGAATTTAGAGCTGGGGCCAGGGCGCCATCTCTGAATTGACACCAATTTATCTTGGGACTTTATATAATTTAATGAGCGGTATTTATTTTCTATAATACATTCCCCGCCAGCGGGCAAGTATAATTTTGTCCCAGCAGTATTTTTTTTAGAAAGGACGCTAACACCTTTGATATAAACAGCCACTGAATATCATACGTAATATAAACCGGGAAAAAGGTTAGGTTCGCTGTCAGTTACCCGAGGCTTCGAGTTTTTTTACAGTTTTGGTTAATATCTCAAGTGCTTCGTCAACCTCGGCAATATGAGTCCTGAAACATAAAATTGCCAAACGCAAAACTACATTTGCGTTTATGCGTGTAGAACTGATAAAAATTCTGCCGTTTTTTTGAATGGACGAAACAAGCCGTTTGTTGAATTTGTCGGCAGAGCCTGATTTGGGTATATAGCGGAATGTGACTATTGATAAATCCGGGTATGGTCCTGTTTCAAAACCTTCTATTTTCAGTATTTTTTCATAAAAATATCTTGCCAAACGAATTTTTTCCGACAACGCTGACCTAAAAGGTTGCGTGCCCAACACCTTAAGTGGCAACCAAATACGCAAGCCTCTAAAATGCCGTGTGAGTTCAGGCGATAAATCAGCAGGAGATAATTCATTTATATCATCTACATCATCAAGAATTGATTCCATATAGTCTGCCGAGGCACTAAACGATCGAAATAAATGTTCACGGTCCCTGACAATTACTGCACCTGTGCCATAGGGCAAAAATAATGTTTTATGAGGGTCCACAACCAATGAATCGGCACGTTCAATTCCTTTTAATACCGATTGGGCTTCGGGACATAATTTAAAAAGTCCGCCATAAGCCCCATCAACGTGAAACCATAGCCCATTGGCTGACGCAATATCCGCGATATCATTTAATGGGTCCACCGCGCCACTGTTGGTAGTGCCTGCTGAGGCTACTACAAGCCATGGGATCAGTCCGGCCTTCTTGTCTGATGCAATTTGCCGGCTCAATGCATGGGAGTCCATACGGCAACAACTATCCACAGGGATTTTTCTCAGAACGGATTGGCCAATACCCGCTACATGGAAGGCTTTGTTAATGCTGTGATGAACTTGTTCCGTGGTGTAGGCGGCATAACGATGCAATTCACGAATGGAAAACCGGCAAGCATCTCTGGCGCAAACAATTGCGGTAAGGTTTGCAATGCTTCCTCCGGATGTCAGGTTTCCAGCGCTCTGTTCAGGGAATCCAATACTATTTGCAATCCATCTTATCACTGAATTTTCAATTCGCACGGCGCCGGGACTGGCAAAAAAGACACCGGCATATCGATTGGTGACCGCGGCCAAATAATCGCCCAGTGCGGAATGAAATATTCCCCCACCTGGGATATATCCTAAAAAACGGCCGGAAGTTGGATTAATTCCAACCGAATCTACGCAATCTCTCAGTAGCGATATCGCGTCATTTATATTAATCGCCTCATCACGGATGGGCAAATCCTGTATTGAAGAACTTTTAGAATTGTTATGATTATAAACGGGTGTATTTTTAATATTATTTAAATAATCGTTAGCATAGGACACAACACAGTCAATGAGTTGACTTCTTTCGGTTTCATTGGGCTCCAATAACCGGGCTTGATTTTCCAGTCGATTAATATCACACATTATGCCAGCTCCCCCTTGAATGAGTATTCAAACAAAACTTTATATATAAAGGATCTATTGTAAATTCGCAATACTGTTGTAAAATCCGCATGCTGCATGGCTCCTATAAAAAATCTTCATTGCCAAAGACCATACCATTTGATAGAAATCGGGCATGGTACATAAGACTCAGAAAGGACGGTTGATTTTAGCTTCTAAATCACCGCGGCGGCGATATTTACTAAGGCAGGCAGGGCTTGAATTTGATGTAATGCCCAGCAGTTTTGATGAAAGCAGTATTCCCATGGAAGGTCCCGAACAGTATGTCATGACCCTTTCCAAGGCCAAATCGGAACACATTGCAAATGCTAACAGGCAGTGCTGGGTGATTGGGGCTGATACAATTGTTTTAATCAATGGGAAGGTGTTGGGCAAACCGCGTGACAGGGCCTCGGCGCGTGTAATGCTACAGCGTTTAAGTGGCCAAACCCATCATGTGTATACTGGTTATACCATATGCTGTACAGATCACGATGCTTGTCATACAGATGTGGTATGCACCGCCGTTACATTTAAAAACCTGTCTGAAGATGAAATTGAATGGTATATTCACACCGATGAGCCTTTTGACAAGGCGGGTGCCTACGCCATCCAGGGATTGGGAACTTTTTTGGTCAAACAGATCAATGGGTCCTACACGAATGTGGTGGGATTACCGGTATGCGAGGTGATTGAGTATCTGATCCAGGCAGGAGTAGTTCGTATCAATCGGTTAGGAACCAGGAAAAAATAATGCATTGCACCATTAAGGATCGTATTAAACAAATTCAAGACAGAATAGACAAGAGCGCCAGAGACTGCGGCCGCGCCCCTTCCGAGATCCAATTGGTTGCGGTCGGAAAAAAAAAACCGGTTGAATTGATTCGGCAGGCCGCGCAAAGCGGCGTTTCCATAATCGGTGAAAATTATATTCAAGAAGCCCGCAGCAAGTTCGAAACCCTATTGGATCAACCCATCCGTTGGCACTTTATCGGCCATTTACAAAAAAATAAAGCCAAGTACGCTGTGCGGATATTCGAATTGATTCACACGGTGGACTCGCTGGAACTTGCACGTGAATTGAACAAGTGCGCGGATAAGGCCGGTAAGGTTCAGCAAATCCTCGTACAGGTCAATATCAGTGGCGAAGAAACCAAATCGGGAATCGGACAAAGCCAAGTGCTGCCTTTGATACAATCCATCCAGAAACTGCCCTGTCTTGCATTAAAGGGATTGATGACCATGCCGCCCTATTTCGAAAATCCGGAACAGGCTCGCCCTTATTTCCAGGCGCTGCGGAAATTGCGCGATAGCCTGGTTAAAAAAGTATCCGGCCTGAGGCTTAGTGAATTGTCCATGGGAATGAGCGGTGATTTTCAGGTGGCCATTGAAGAAGGCGCCAGCCTGGTTCGCGTTGGCACAGCCTTGTTCGGAAAGCGATAATAATGAAGTTGCTGCTACATACGTGTTGCGGCCCTTGCACCATTTATCCATTGCACGTTTTAAGGCAAAACAATTATGACGTTTATGGTTACTTCTATAGTGCAAATATTCACCCTTACACGGAATGCAAGAAACGGTTTGAGACATTAGAGCATTATGCACGGGAAAATGATCTTGAAATAATAGCGCCGGATACGTATGATATTGAAAATTTTCTTCAAAACATTGTTTTTCGTGAAAAGAATCGTTGTTTTTTTTGTTATCACGCACGTCTGAAAGCCACTGCATCCATCGCCAAAAAAGGAAAGTTTGATTGTTTTTCAACCACTTTACTTTATAGTAAATACCAAAATCATCAAGCCATTCGAACTATTGGAGAGACTGTCGAAAAACAAATGGGTATACCTTTTTTTTATATGGATTTCAGGTCGGGCTGGAAAGAAGGCATATCCGAATCAAAACGGCTGAAGTTATATCGTCAGCAATATTGTGGATGCATATACAGTGAAAAAGAACGCTATTTCAGAAAATGATTTAAACACTTATGTTTGCTAATTTCATCTATTTTATAATTGCATTACTTATACTGACCCTTTATCAACCCAAGGAGAAACTGGAATTTTCTTTTTTCCAAGCCGGCTTTTTTTTCGTGCTCTTAACAGCGCTGTTTGCCTTTTTTACCAGATACCAGTTCAAACGCCTGTTAATTAAGTCATCAACCGGGAGTTTGCATACCCAAGACAACTGGTTTACCTTGCTATTGACAAGGCATTCCATTCTTGCCCTTATTTTTTTTGCAGTGAGTATCTGGGTGCTGCACTTGCCGGCCTACCTGGACGCAACCGGTTTGTTCGCCGATTTTCCAACCGTAAGCACCCTTTTATTTTTGTTTATTTTTGTAGGGCATCTGGTCATCGTTTGGTACATTGCTTATGACGCCCACCGGGCAATTTACCAATCGAATATCTCACGCAAAGAATATGTCTATTCCAACCTGGCTTTCAATATTCCTATTCTGATTCCCTGGGCGTTGTTGTCGGCAATTACCGATATTATTCAGGTATTACCATTTGAATGGCCCCGTTACCTGCTTAATCACAAACTGGGTCAACTCGGGTTGTTTTTGGTCTTCCTTTTTGTAACCGCAACATTGGCTCCTGAACTGATTACCCGTTTTTGGCGTTGCAGGCCTCTGGAACCCGGACCGGAACGTACCCGTATAGAAAGCATCTGCAAAAGGGCGGATGTTCGTTATGCCAATATTGTCTATTGGCCCATCTTTGGCGGAAGGATGATTACCGCGGGCGTCATGGGCGTTGTGAGCAGATTCCGGTACATTCTTGTAACTGATGCATTATTACGGATGTTACACCCCGATGAGGTGGATCAGGTAATCGCCCATGAAATAGGGCATGTCAAACGCAAGCATCTTTTACTCTATATTCTCTTTTTCATCGGTTTTATGTTTACCTGGTACCCGCTATTTTTGGTAAGCGCCGCTATAATCAAATTCATCAGCCCCTGGATATTGGCTTTAGGCCTTCCCATAATGATAGTTTCATATGGTGTCCAGGCAGTGGTGCTCATCTTAGGTGTTGTGATTTATTTTCGATATATCTTTGGGTATTTTATGCGTAATTTTGAAAGGCAAGCGGATTTGTATGTATTTGATCTTTTCCCGTCAATCCAGCCGCTGATAAATACCTTTTATAAAATCGTCGCCTCAAGCGGACAACCAGCCGACAAGCCTAATTGGCATCACTTCAGCATCCAGCAACGGGTGGATTACCTGCGGCAAAGCCAGGCGTCACCAAGCTGGATTAAACGCCATAATAACAAAGTTAAAAAAAGCCTAATCGCTTATGTGTTTGTCATGTTAATTGCAAGCCCGGTTTTTTTTTATTTCAGTTGGACATACTTATCAGAAAATCAAGTTTATTCCGATGTTGATATCACCGCTCAGGTGGAAACATATCTTAATACAAAAACGGACCTGGTTATGCAGGATTCAAAATACGCTTTTTATTTAGGGCAATATTATGCTCTGAAGAAAAATTATATCCTGGCTGGCAAGTACTACGAACTGGGCTTAAAATTAAATCCGGATATCCTTAGCCGGAATGGTGAAATTTATCTTATATTGGGCAATATTTATTTTGAGGCAAACCATCACAGAAAAGCTGTGTATGCTTGGGAACAGGCATTAAAATTGTTTCCGGATAATGCTGAAATCATGAATAGTCTTGCGTGGGTCTTGGCAATTACCGAAGATCAAAAGATAGCCGACCCTGTTCGCGCGCTTGAGTTGGTTTCTAAAGCTGTAAATTTGAAACGGGCGTCGCATATTTTAGACACCTATGCCGAAGCATTATACCTAAATGGCAGAATAGAGGAAGCAATTAAGATCGAGGAAGAAGCCATCGAATTGGATCCCAAAAATATGCTGATCTTTAAAAAACAATTAATTAAATTTCAAAAGGCTGCTTCAACAAAAAATAAATAGCTTTCATCAGCTAAATAGGAAAATGTTTTCGATATCAAGACGTGCGAAGATATCGGGCAAATCGGCCGTTTATAGATGGGAACTATTTGATACAAACCTTCCTTACCTGCATAAGATCAGTATGCCCGGCAAGTACTTTTTCTATACCATCTTGTTTCAGGGTGGTCATACCGTCCGCGACGGCTTGTTCTCGGATAATCTTCATTTCAGCACGATTTTGAATTATTTTTTTCATTGTGTCCGTACCCGTGAGCATTTCATGAATACCCATACGGCCCCGATAGCCTGTTCCATTGCATACATCACATCCAACGGGTTTACACAAAAAAAGGTCATTGTTATACTTAATATTTGTTCTTTCAAATTCTTCCAGACCATATTCCCTTACAAGATCTTCAAACTCCTTTTCAGTAGGATTGTATGCTTTCTTGCAATCCGAACAAAGGGTGCGCACCAAACGTTGGGCTAAAATACCCAGAATGGCGTCAGCGAAATTGAAGGGATCCATGCCCATGTCCAACAACCTTACAATACTTTCAGGCGCACTGTTTGTGTGCAAGGTGGATAAAACCAAGTGACCGGTAAGGGATGCTTCAATGCCAATATGGGTTGTTTCCTTATCACGCATTTCACCGACCATTATCACATCGGGGTCTGCGCGTAGAAACGAACGCATAGCGGCGGCAAAATCAAATCCGATTTTAGGCTTCACCTGTACTTGGCGAAGACCTTTTTGGGTAATTTCGACAGGATCCTCGGCCGTCCAGATTTTGGTTTCCGTTTTGTTAATATAGGAAAGGGCAGAGTGTAAAGTTGTGGTTTTACCTGAACCGGTTGGCCCGCAAACCAGAATCAATCCATAGGGCTTGGTGACACACATGACAAAATTCTCAAAATTACGATTGGAAAATCCCATTTTATCCAAGGGCAGAGGCTCACCGGCAGCCAGGATACGCATGACCACGTCTTCAAGTCCGCCTTGGGTGGGTATCGTGGCAACACGCAGTTCGATATCTTTGCCGCCGTATTTTTTGAATTTTATTTTGCCATCCTGTGGTAAACGGCGTTCGGCGATGTCCAGATCGGACATAATTTTGATTCTTGAAACAACTGCATTGCGGTAAGCGAACGGAATAGTCTGATAAACATTGCATGAGCCATCCACACGAATACGCACAATGGTATTTTGTTTGCCGATATAGGGCTCTATATGAATATCGGAGGCATTACGCGCATAGGCATCGAGAATAATTTTATTAACCAGCTGCACGACTGCACTGTCTTCTTCTCCAACGCCGGATTCAGCCTCTTCTACTTGCGTGGTTTCTTCTTCCAGCTGAGATAAAATGTCATCAATCTCAGCCGTTGTTTTTTCATCCTGAGTAAACAATTTTATAAAATCGAGGACATCTTGTTTTAAACAGACCGCAAAAGATAAACTCCGGCCTGAAAACAGCGATTTTATTTCATCAATACGCTTGAGATCATGTGGATCATCAATTGCTATTAAAGGTTTTTTATTTTGAACGCCCAGAGGTACCCAGACATTATTGCGCATAAAGGGAACTTTAAGGCCAGCCAGCAACTCACCGGGTATGCTGTGATTTCTACTAAAAGAGATAAAGGGAACTTTGTAATATCGTGAAAGCGATTCGCCTATTTCGACTTTTGGAATTTTATACTCACGGATGAGAACTGTTTCCAATGACTCTTTGCGCTGACGGCCGGTTACGACAGCCTTGCCCAGCTCCTTTTGAGTAAGCAAGTGATTTTCCAAAAGATAATCGAATTTGGGAATCCGTGCGCCTCGTGCGGCCATGCGCTTTTGATTGTAGAGCGCGATACCGATAATCTTGGCCAAGTCTGTGACGCTTTTCTCATCGTGTTCCGGGAATACCCCACCATCTTGACGATTGATTAGCTGTAAAGCTCCCATGAGGTATTTTTGAAATACAATTGGAACGGATAGAACCTGTTTAGTGCGATACCCGGTCTGCTGATCCCAGGTCTTATCAAATTGTAAATCAGCATCAATGGCGGAAAGCTCAGCATAATTGTGGACATCTTTGATATTGAGCACTCTTTGTGTCAAGGCAGCGTATCCGGCCAGGGATTCCTTGTTCACCGGAAGACGGATTTCATTAATGCCGCCGCCGGTCTTAAAGCGCGAAACCAGTTCGCGTTTAACCCCGTCAATGACATATACGGTCAATCTTTCCGCGGCAAACAAAGAGATGATATCATCTTGTAGACTGATTAGAATCTCATCAAGGTCTTTAGCCGAATTGATTTTATTACCGATTTCCTGCAACTTGGTTCGGTATTCGACCTCTGACTTTAAATTTTCAATACCTTTAACCTCTTTTCCCTGATGGTCTGATGCATTCAGCATATTGGTCTACCTGCTTTACTCAATTATTGGTATCAGTTTGTCTGGGAGGTTTTGTTTTAAAGTACTGAACGATTTTGCCTATTCCGCCACAAATGAGAATCGCACCGATAAGGTACATACAATACCGAAAAAAACTTTGGGCAAAGACCGAAGGTACCGCCTCAGCTACCCTGGGCATAACACTGGGGGTTCGGATAAAAACCCCCAGCCCCATCATCAATAGGGCAACCCCCCAAACGAACTGCACTTTCCTGGCGCTATACGATTTTTTTTTCATTATTTCCACACATCAATTCTATGAGGTCCATTATTATTCCAGACACTTTATCGGAAAAATCATTGCAATGTCAATGTATTGGCGGATCGCTTTAATCTCGGGCACAGATTCTGCTCATAGCTTATAGATGGTGAAACGTTGTTAGCACCAGGCTATTCCTATATCGGCTCTTTTGCTGATAAGTTTACCCATGATTATTATAAAATAATTGCCTCCTAGGATTTATTTATTTCCGAATAGGAGCTGTTTATTCCGTCAACTTTCCTTTAAATACCGGTTTGCGTTTTTCAAGAAAAGCCCTGGTGCCTTCCTTGGCGTCTTCACTGGCCATGCAGATGGCAAAGGCCTCCCGTTCAATGAAAAGCCCGGTTTCTAAATCGACATTGAGCCCTTTGTTCACCACCTCCTTGGCGGTGCGCAAGGCGACCTTGCCTTTTGCTGCAATATTTTTAGCTGTTTTCAAAGCGTGTTCCATCAGCTCGTCTTGCTTGCACACCCGGTTTACCATCCCAAGGGATTTGGCTTCTTCGGCCTTGATCATGTTTCCGGTAAAAAGAAGCTCTTTAGCCATATTGGGTGGAATCAGCCGGGCAAGCCTTTGGGTGCCGCCAAAGCCTGGAATAAGGCCTAAGGTAATTTCAGGCAGTCCGAAAACGGCTGTTTCGGATGCGTAGATAAAATCGCATGCTAAAGCCATTTCAGATCCGCCGCCAAGAGCGTAGCCATTTACAGCGGCAATCGCGGCAATCGGCAAATTCTGCAATTTATTAATTACTGTCTGACCTTTATGAGCAAACTCTTTGGCTTGCAATGGATTAAATTGGGCCAGTTCAGTAATATCGGCGCCGGCGACAAAAGCCTTTTCACCTGCGCCGGTCAAAATCAGCACACGAATTGATTCGTCACTTTGAATTGAATCCAAAGCTACAGACAACTCTGAAAACAAGGCGCCATTAAGGGCGTTTAATGATTTGGGACGATTGAACGTGATGGTGGCAATTTCTTCTTTGGTATCGACCAAAATGTTTTCGTACATCATTTTCTTCTCCTTAGCATGTATTAGAATAGCTGTTGGGAATATGAATTAGTGTCCATCCATAAATGGCCAATTTGCCCGATATCTTAGACGATTTACAGTTAAAGAATATACCATCTTGTATGTCTTTTTTCCCGTCTTGTGCGTTATGCCAAAGGTGCGAATACGTTAAGTATGCAAACTGATCAGCAAAACTTTGACGCGCCTTGAATACGAAAAAAAATCGAAGCTCAATCTGGTATATTCTTTTCCGTCAATCGCCTTAATGGACACGGACTATATTTCCCATTCATTGATTTAATTAGGCCCGCCGGAGGTATGAAACGCCAAAGGCTTTATTTCTTCCAGATAACGTTTAATCCCCTTAATAATTCCTTTGCACAATCTGGTCTGGTAGGCGTTTATGGTAAGCCGCTTACACTCCCTTGCATTGCTGATAAACGATGTCTCAACAAGTATGGAAGGCATTTCAGCGCCCAGCAAGACGTAAAAAGGAGCTTGCTTAACACCTTTATTTTTGATGTATTTATATTTACCTTTAAGTTGTCCATGTATGCCTTGCTGCACATAGCTCGCCAACCTGCTCGATTCGCTGACTTTGGCGTTTTTCATTAAATCCTTCAAGATAGAATCCAAATCGCTGATATTTTTGGTTGAGGTGGCATTTTCACGTGCGGCCACTCGAATGGCTTCATCATCTGTTGCTAAATTGAGAATAAATGTTTCGATACCATAGGCGCGTTTATCTTTTGAAGCGTTTGTATGAATGGAGATAAAAAGATCGGCGTTTTTTGTATTGGCCATGGCTGTCCGTTCTTCAAGACTCAAATACTTATCAGTGTCACGGGTCAGAATTACGTCGCACTTTAATTCCTTGTTGATCATTTTTGCCAGACGTTTGCTGATCTGCAACACGACATCCTTTTCATGAACGTTTTTTTTGTAACCGGAAGCGCCATAATCTCTGCCGCCATGTCCGGGATCGATAACAATCCGCCGGACCCCAAGAGCCAATTGTTTTACAATGGCGCTAATAGGAATTGACTTGTTGTGCTTTTGTTTTATGATATCCGGCCCACGCACTACGCGAGCAGATTTTTTGTCGTCACCCCAGATATCCAGGACAATGCGAAAGGGATTCTTTAATGAAAAAATCTTGAACGTCTTGAAAGATTTAGTATCTACAACTACCCGAACCGTATCGGACGAATACTGGCCAGCCCGGGCGTTTCTGAGCAGATTATCATTAATGGGAATTACTTTTTGTAAATTGCTGCCCATCCGGCTGTTATGCACATCGACATATAAGCGCCTGGGTTTGTTCACAGCGGGGTCCTCGCGCAGCTCATGGTAAGTGAACACCGAATCCTGGCTGGCATCGATAACAACACGGGTATAACGCGGATTCGACCAAAAGCGCAACTGCTCAATTATTGCCGGGCTTTTTTCTGAAAACTCAGAAGCCGGTTCCTTGGACAAAGCCGGTGGTGTTGAAACCCTGGTAATCACCTGAGCAATAGCATCATTTGAATTTTTCTTTTGCGCGATATCTTTTTTCTCTACGGATTTATACCTGGCCGGCGTTTTTTGAGCATATGGGCTATCCGGAAAACGCTGATAAAGTTCTTTATACGCTTTTTGCGCCTGCTTGCGATCATCCTTAAGAAAAGAATATTTATATAGCTGCTCGTAAGATTGCGCCAGACCGAAAAGCGCGGCTGCGGCCAGGGGGCCATCCGAATCCAATTCATACGCTTTGCGGTAGCTGTCAATACACTTGAACCACTGATCACGGTATTTTCTTAGCGAAGATTTTTTCTGTAAAAGCCTGTATTGGACCTGTGCCTTTTTATAATTGGTTCGCGCGGCAAGCGTGGCTTTTTCCGATTTAGATTTCGTTTTTTTTGCAGGGCCAAGCTTTTTTATCTCCCCACGTGCTTTTTTGGTATAAGAACTGCGGGGGTACTGCTTGATGAGACGATCAAACGTATCTATAGCCGATAGTTTGTCGCTTTTTCCGCCAGAGCGAAGATACAATTGGGCATAGAGCTTTCCGGCTTGATAGAGACCGGCTGAGGCCCAAGCGCCTTTTGGATCATTTTTTTGGACCTTCAGAAAACTATTAATACAGTGTTTCCAACTGTCCCGGTATTTTTGTTTGGCCTTGTTATTACGTAACTTCAAATAGCAGCGCTCTGCGAGATGATAGTCCGTTTTTGAACTTGCCAGTACAGCTTGACTAAACAGTATTATTAATATCAACACGCCGACCGGAACCCACGGCGCCAGAAATCCTGAGCACTGTTTTTTTCTTACTCCCATTTTTATTTCTTCACTTCTTTTTCAGAAGCAGTTTTCCAGGCAATAAGGGCGTTTGATACCTCATTTTTACGGGCCCGGTCTGACTATCGCCTGCAATTGCATTATAAGTTCAAGCGCTTGCATAGGCGTTGTATTATTCAAATCTATATTTTTAAGACGGTCTGCTATTTTTGTGTCAACGACCGGTTGAAACAGATCCATTTGAACAGGCGTCTTATGTTCGATCGCATAATCCGGGCCGTTTGATTCTCTGACCTGATGTCCACTTGGAGCGCTATTTTCAATGCGATCCAAAATGGTTTTGGAACGCTGTATCACAGTTTGCGGTATACCGGCCAGTTTTGCAACTTGAATGCCGTAACTTCTGTTGGCGCCCCCGGCAATCAGCTTTCTTAAAAATATGATCTGATCATTGCACTCTTTGACGGCAATATTGTAATTTTCGATTCTTTCATTGGTTTTGGCTAATTGCGTCAGTTCATGATAATGGGTGGCAAACAGAGTTTTAACACCTTTACCATGCAATTGATGCAGATATTCCACAACAGCCCATGCGATACTCAAGCCGTCATAAGTGCTTGTTCCACGGCCTATTTCATCCATAATAACAAGGCTTTGAGAAGTGGCGTTATTAAGGATATTCGCAGTTTCCTGCATTTCAACCATAAAGGTGCTTTGCCCTGCGGAAAGATTATCCAAGGCGCCGACCCTGGTAAAAATTCGATCCGTTACGGCGATATCAGCCTGGCAAGCAGGCACGAAAGAGCCCATTTGGGCTAAAATAACGATTAGCGCAACCTGGCGTAACACGGTTGATTTACCTGCCATATTGGGGCCGGTAATAATTATGATCTGCTGGTTTGCATTATCCAGCTCAATGGTGTTGGGTACAAACCGCTCTGCGGCAATCATTTTTTCTATTACGGGATGACGGCCGTCCTGAATCCGCAAATGTCCTTGGGTATTGATTTTAGGACGATGATAATCATTTTGATCAGCCACCTCGGCCAAGGCCAGCAAGCAATCCATCCGGGCCAGAAAACCGGCCGCAGCCATAATCTGGTTGTTATGCCCGCTTACCCGGTCACGGACCTGGTTGAACAGGGTCTGTTCCAGTTTATTTCGTTTTTCTTCCGCACCCAGCACTTTGGCTTCATATTTTTTCAATTCATCGGTAATATAGCGTTCCGCATTGACCAGGGTTTGTTTACGCACATAATGTTGGGGCGCAAGTTTGCTTTGGCTTTTGGGAATTTCTATATAATAGCCGAACACCTTATTAAAACGCACTTTAAGTGTATTGATGCCGGTTTCTTGTTTTTCACGAGCCTCCAGTTGGGCCAAATATCCTTTTCCATCTGTGCAGATACGAATAAGTTCATCTAATTGTTCATTGTATCCTTGTTTGATCAGGCATCCCTCATTCAAAGACGGGGGAGCATCTTCACGTATGGCTTGATCGATATGACCGGATAGCTCTACAAGGTGCTCGTTAGGCGGACGTGTTGAAAAAAGATCGCTGCTCATGGCTTCCAGCGCTTCCCAGATTTGCGGCAAGGCCATCAACGAACGTTTAAGCGCCGTCAGATCACGGGCATTGGCGTGTCCCATGCTGATTTTGCTGATAAGACGTTCCAAATCGTAAATATCGTCAAGATCCTGCCGGATACGCGACCTGACCTCGGACTGATCAATTGCCTCCTGCACGGCATCCAGCCTTTTTTCAATTTTTTCTACAGAAATCAGCGGATATCGCAGCCATTGTTTCATACAACGGCCTCCCATGGAAGTGAGCGTTTTATCGATAATGCTGATTAGAGTTCCCTGCCGGGAGCCATTTCGCAGATTTCTTTCAAGTTCCAGATTAACCCGGCTCTGATGGTCAATGTCAAGTTGCTCCGCCAGATTATAGGGTTCAATTCTTTGAAAATGAGTTACCGGCTGTTTTTGGGTTTCCTGGATATAGTGAAGTAAAGCACCGGCGGCGCCCAATGCAATTTTGTAGTGCTGGCAACCGAACCCTTCCAAGTTAAGCGTCTGTAATTGATCAATAAGACGCTGTTTTCCAAGTTTGGCGCCAAAGTTTTCATCTTCCAGCCAGTTCACGGCCCGGTTAGCAATGGCAGACTCTAAAGTATCAAGGCGCGAATCTTTTTTCAGGCTGGCAGGCAATAATATTTCCCGAGGGCTTACACGCTGGATTTCATCCATAAGCCGGATAAGATCATTTGTTTCAGAAACTCTGAAAGTACCGGTGGAAATATCCAGATACGCCAATCCGGTCATTTTATCATTGAATGAAACCGCCAACAGGTAATTATTGGCTTTGGCTTCCAAAAGTTCGTTTTCCAAAATCATTCCGGGGGTAACGACACGCACCACTTCCCTTTTGACTAATCCTTTGGCTGCAGCGGCATCCTCTACCTGATCACAGATGGCGACTTTATAACCACTGTTGACGAGTTTGGCGATATAGCTCTGGGCGGCTCTGTATGGCACACCACACATGGGAACCGGAACCGGATCTTTTTTATTTCGAGAGGTCAATGCGATTTCCAGTACGCGTGACGCCGTTTTCGCATCATCGAAAAACATTTCGTAAAAATCACCCATGCGATAAAACAAAAGGGTATCTTCATATTTCTGCTTTATTGTTAAGTACTGCTGAATCATCGGAGTGGCTGCGGCTGTATTCATCAAGTATGTAAGTTCTTTCTATTCAATTTGATATTGTCACTGATTGCGGTATTTACCGGATTAAAGTTTTCCTTTTGCAAAGCAAAGCAATGGGAAAATATGATTTTGAACCCGGTGCTTGATTAAGTATTGGAAGTGTGAGCTGCTCCTGATTCATCCTCTTTCAGGCCGTTTCCAGGTTCTTGAGTTTTATCAGACGCCAGCTCCGAATGACCGTAAGATTTAAGGGCGTCAACTTCCTTGCGCATCTGGGCTATGGTTTCCTTATTGGATGAAATGGTGTTCTTTAACTCTTTGATGATTTTCCTTGATTTGAATTTTTCAAAAAGAGTTGAAACATAGGCCAAAAACAAACCAAAAATAAAAAAAACTGCAATAATGACTAGATTGTTAACATATGGCAATATCCTCTTTGTAAAAAGCAAATCAATGCCCAGGCTGTGCTTGGCAAAAAAATAATTCTGATTTTGGAATACCAATAATCCGAGAAATACGATGATTATCAACCAAAAGGTAATTTTGACCTTCTTCATTTTAAATAGTCTCCCTAGAGTGAGCGGCTTGGGGATAAAATTGGATTGATATTTATAATTTTCACCTTTAAAACTCAACCTTTTTTTAGTAATTGTTCTTACATAAATAACAGATTAAATTACATCTGTGTGAGTTAATGTCCATCCATAAATTTCCAATTTACCCGATATCTTCGTTACGAATGAAAAATTTTATCCCTGAAATATCAACCCTTGGCCAATTAATTACGATGCCTGCAGTAAAATTTTTCTATTTGTGAACGGGCACAAGTTCTTTCTATATGGACACTAACTTGATTTGACCCCAGGCTCCTATCGCATCGCCAATGATAATCAAAACGCCGTCCACGCCATCAATGCGCCGCGCCCAATCAATGGCGGCTTGAATATCAGCAGTTTTTTGAACCCGGTTTCCTGTTGCCGTGGCCACGGCATCCGTCACAGAGCACGATCCGCCCAGAATGCAAACGGCATCTGCAATACCAGTACTCAAACTGTGACCAACAGTGCCGGATGAAGTACAAACTGCAAATGGATGGGGCCGGGGTTTCAAGGCAATCCCTACCTTCAAGCTCAATGGTGATTGACCGGCAAATACACCAACAGTGATCGGCTGTGATGTGCTGATAAAGATGTCACCACCGTTTTCGATTAGAATCTCAGTTGTGTACTCCAGCATATCCAACCCGGTCTGCTCAGCTACCGAACCGGCTACCGCAGCCATGGGACCGACACCGGCGCATGCGCCGGCTTTAATCATTTTTTGAACAATCGACGGGGCAAGAGGATCCGGCGGCAAGGGAATTAATGCTTTTACAAAACCCGGATTATGCCGGATATAGCTTTCCAGGTAGCCCCGATGCAGCAAAACAGATTCTTTCACAGATTCGGTCAAGGGTATATCCGTGTAAATAGTAAGGTCCGTTTGCTGAACGGCGACATGGCTGGTTTTCAAATCGCTGCGCACCAGACGGCGATAACTGCGGCTTACATATTCTTTTCCACCGGGTCGCTTTTTTTTATGTCGCTTCAATTTATATGACATGTGCCCATCGGATCAATAATCAATAACCTGGGGTCTCATTTTTTCCGGACATTGCTGCAAAAAATAGCGATCAGTCATCCCCGCAATGAAATCTCTGACAATTTCAGCCGGCCGGTGTTCGCAGATATACTCTTGCGACATATCGGATAAAAAACCGCTGAATATTTTCGATGAATGGTTTTGCGATTCCAGGTCTTCCAGGTATTGTTCAAATAGAATGCCAAACAATATTTCAATGGCGCCGGTATGACGCTTAAAACGCTCATTAAGATAAATAAACTGCAGGTTGAAATCCTTTAGCTTTTTAAGCGCATGGGAAACCTTTTCACTGAAAGCGACATAGGGTCTGCGGTAGCTGTTACAGATAATATCCGTGACCAGATTATAGACAATAGTGCCATTGGTATCTCCTAAAACCTGCCTTACATCCGGCGGAATATCCGAACGGCTGATCAGCTCAAGCCGGATGGCGTCTTCCAAATCCCTGCCAATATAGGCCACGGTATCGGCCATGCGAACTACGCAGCCTTCCATGCTCATAGGCATCAAGGCGTAGTCCGGCTTTTCTTTTTTCCGTTTCAGCTCTTGATTGAGGCTCTCAAAATTTTTTTCTTTTACCGGAGCCAAAACCCGGTTATGGATCTCACCATCGTGACAGACAATGCCGTCTAAGCTCTGAAGGCTTAAATTCCATCCCCTGCCTTTACGCTCAACCCGATCCAAAAATTGGATGCTTTGAACATTGTGCAAGAAATAACCAATTCCGGCTTGGCGGCACAACTTGCTTAGAAAACGCTCTCCATCATGGCCGAAGGGTGTGTGTCCGATATCGTGGCCCAAGGCGGCGGCTTCAATCAAATCCTCATTCAATCCTAAAAAACGTCCAATAGTGCGCGCAATTTTAGACACTAATTGAACATGCAACACGCGATGGGTAATATGATCATTGCGGATCAAGTAAAACACCTGTGTTTTATCACTATACCGGGTATAAGCCATTGAATGCATAATGCGATCGGCATCCAGCGAAAAAGCTTGACGATACCCGGATTTAAGACTGGTTTCGGGCTTTTTTCTAACCGCATGGCTGCTTTTAGCGGCATAAGGGCTTAACATGCGGGCTTGCCTTTCGTTCAGATCGTTTTTTATTTCCTGCAACGTTACCATGACATTAAATTTTTCCTTGGGTAATTAATTCTAATAAAAGGCTTTTGTAATCAATACCTGCTTGATAAAAACCTTTCCGCCCGTATTTCATATTGGCCTCAAGCACATAGAAACGGCCTTGATATTCACAAATATCCAATCCAACATCATTCCAGCCACAAACCTTGGCTATTTCGATGGCCAAATTTAGGACTTGTACAGGTACCGGAGACAAATCAATGCTCGCTCCGGCAGCGACATTGGTTCGGAAATCACCGTGTTTTGCCACCCGCCAATAAGCGTGCACCACCTCATTTCCGATCACTACCACGCGCATATCCCGTTCAATGGGCAAATATTCTTGAATATAGGCGGCATGCTGCAATTGACAATAACTATTCAGCATTTGTTGGCTATCAATCAGAAAAACACCCTTGCCCATCGCTGAACCCCGCGGGATCTTAGCAATAAAGGGAAAATCAAAATACTCTAAAATTTTTTCTTTCCTGCGTTTGCCATAAAAAACCCGGGTTCTCGGATGAGAAATTCCATTTAATTTAAAAATAGCCGTTTGCTTGATTTTATCCTGAGCAAAACAATAAGTGGCCAGACTCGGAAAAATAGGCTTTCCCATAGCGTGGAACAGTTCGGCGTAAAAGCTTGAAGGATAATAAATTTTATTGGCGCGGTAGATCAGATTTTTTTCTGAAAAGCTATAGTCTTCAAAATTCGGGCGTACTCCTAAAACCTTTACACCGGAGCATGACTTCAACCGCTTTTCAAGAGTAACAATTACATTGGTGGATGTATCTGGAATCGTCTCTGAAATCGACATTACCACTTTAATATCCTGTAATCAATTTGAAAGGCGCTTAATCAGCGCATCAACGATTCGATCCATGGCAACTGCATAAGATGAGTCCGGATTGTACAGCGCCCCGGGCATGCCTGCATCGCAAGCTTTTACAATCCGGGCGTCAAAGGGCAATGAGCCTAGAAAATGAGTGCCCGTGGCTATCGCTGTATCCTTTCCTCCACCGCTTTTAAATAAAGATATGTTTTTACCGCAGCACGGGCAGTCAAACGGCCCCATGTTCTCCACTAGCCCGGCGATCTCCATATTCACTGTCTTGCAAAAATTTATGGATTTACGCACATCCGACAAAGCGACCTCCTGGGGTGTGGTTACAATGACGGCTTTTGCATCGCTAATAGTTTGAGCGACACTAAGAGGTTCATCACCAGTACCGGGAGGCGCATCTATAATCAGATAATCCAGCGTTTCCCATTGCACATCGCCGATAAATTGCCTGATCAGACCGGTTTTAGCCGGTCCACGCCAAATTACGGCCTGGTCTGCATTGGGCATCAAAGCCTGCATACTGACCGCTTTTAAATTGTCATTGATAGATTTGGGAAGCACCTTTTGATCGGCAGTCACATCCAGAAGCTCTTTGATTCCCAGAATCCCGGCAATACTCGGCCCATGAATATCGATGTCCATCAAGCCCACAAGATTTCCCCTATCGGACAAACGAGTCGCCAATCCGGCGGCGACACTGGATTTTCCAACACCGCCCTTTCCACTCATAACAATTAACTTATGCCGTATATTCAACAATGAACTCTCAATTTTATCATCCCTGAGCTTGGATTCGCCACTGACAGGGGCGCCGGCGCGACCTTTATTTTTGGGTGTATGGTGATTCTCGTGATGCACAGTTAGCTCCTTAAGTTTAATTAGCTTTTATTATCATGGCTATACCCGTCTGAATACAGCAAAAAAGTTTTTCTCCAAATCGGTGTTCCGGCTTAACATTTCTGTATTGACAAGGCAAGTGCGCTGGTCTTTTAGATAACGGCGAGGTAAATTTATTTTTCCGAACTGGAAAACCATGATTGCATTCGTGTTTTGATGTTTTTACAGTGACTTCCCGCCCAATACGTGCGATTGCACTGCGGGCATGTCAGAAAGCTTGTATGACACTGCCGGATAAAATCGGGAACCTGTCTTGCCAACGTATCTTTTGATTGTTTTTTAAGCTGTATGTTGCATAAGGTGCAAAGGGTCAATGGCTTTAAATCCCAGGGCTGAATTTCTAATTCATCTATCACATGACGAATTTGATCCGTTGTTTTGTTATGTAGGATAAGAATGCCTTGAAAGGCGGGTAAAAAGCGGTAAACGCGTTGGGTGCGGGTTAAAATAATGCGTTGACTGGCCGCTAATCGCACCAGTTGCTTGGAGTCCGGCGCCTGATGATCAAAAAGGGTATCAAATCCGGCAAGCCTGAGCCATTTAGCCAATTTACCAAGTGTGCTTTCAGCAACAAAGCTGAAATTTTGCCGCGATGCTCCCAATTATTCGTCATCCCTTTATCATTGCCACACTACACAGTCTTTATCATCATCCTAATCCTCTTGAGTCTGCAATTTGAATATGGATGCCGCCAACTGAACATTTGTCCAATATTTTTCCATATTAAATTCAACAAGCTGACCACTATTAGTTTCAATTTTAACCTTCCGGGGCAACCAGTAAGAACCATAACTTTTCCATTTCAACCAGTTCAGATGATAAAGTCTGGCGCCCTGCGAATCATAAATTGATTGTGAGTGCAACTTACCGGTTTTATCAATATTAATTTGAGCCAGAGGGTTGCGCCAGCGATTTTTAAGAACGATATATGTACCCGCTTTATCGGATTTTATGATTTGGGCGGCAGCAAATTCAGGGATTACCGGGCGCCCGCACAATAATGTAATCAAATCTTCAACACCAATCGGAATTTTAATAAATTTATCAAAAGCCGATTTGGATTGCTTAATACGATAAATACGGGAACTCTCATGCATTCGTACCGCAATGGTCTTGCCATTGGCCGTCATGCTGATAAGCGGCTGACCAACCATATTCAGCAATTCCATACGCAAATGTTCAGGAGCCATCGCAGCCCATGCTGCCCGGGCGGTAGTAGTGCCTCCTTGCGAAGTCCGGAGCTTTATCCGCATAAGCCCTTTCATCTGCTTAAGGTCTTGATTCTGATTGGCAAACTGCACCAATGCCTGTCTGGCTTGGGGATGATCTTCAGGCGGTTTAATAATCCAGGTACAACCATTTAATGAAAAGAATAAACCGCTAAATAAAAAAATGTATATTAAACGGGGCGCTAAAATGCTCCGACAAGTTTTCATAGGTATATTATTTGGTTTTGAGACTATTGATTTTGTTTTCGATTGCTTTTTTATTTTTGGAGGATTTGTCTAAAGAGCGGCGATAGTAATTTAAAGCCTCTGCAGAATTATCCATTTTCACATGTACATCACCAAGGTGCTCCAGGATTACCGGATCATCAGGAACCAAGGAAGCTGCCTTAATCAAATATTTTAATGCCAATGAATACTGACCTCTCTTGTAATAAACCCAGCCCATGCTATCGGCAATGTAGCCATCATCCGGTTTCAACTCCAATGCCGAATGAATCAGTGTAACAGCCTCGTCTAGATTGATACCCATATCTGCGTAAGTGTATCCAAGATAATTTAAAGCTTCAGCATTATCGGGTTTCAAGCGAAGCACTTTTTTCATAATTTCGATTGAATCCTTTTTAAGTTCCATTTTGTCATAAACAACACCTAAACGATAATGAAGCATGCTGTTACGCTTGTCCAACTTCAATCCTTGCTTCAAGATGCCAACAGCTTCTTGATAGCGCTCTAACTCTTCGTAAAAAGTACCTAAATATAGGTAATAATCAACCTTTTTGTCATCGTGTTTCAAGCCCTGCTTTAAAACGGCAATGGCGCGATTGATTTTTCCCATGTTATGATGCAATAAAGATCTGTTTACCACGGCTTCATTATAAAAGCGTGATTCGGGTTTAACATTTTCAAAATATTCGAGCGCCGCCTGATCTTTTTTTATTCCAACCAGAGAAACTCCAAGTAAATAATGCAAATCCGAATTTTTTTGCTCACCTGCCAATAAACCTTTATAAATCCAGGCAGCCAGTGCATATTGCCTGGTTTCCAAATATTGCTCAATTGACACAGAGACGATGTCAGGCTCGCTGGGAGATCTGGAGCCTAATTCGCGTAAAATCAGCAAAGCCTCTTTGTTTTTACCAATATTACGGTAATGTACGACCAACTGGAATGCAGCTTGGTAATCCGCGGGATTGTATATCAAAAGGTCCTTATAGACTGCCTCTATCTCACTTAACCGTTTTTGGTCTTTATAAATTCTGAGCAATTCATAACGAGGCTTATCCCATGCCGGTTCCAAGGTCAAAGATTTTAAAAACGATACTTCCGCCTCCGGTTGTTTGCCCTGAACAATAAACACCATTCCCTCAAAATAGTGAGCAGCATAAGAGTCAGGAAATTGTTTTGCCATCAAACTAAAAACACGCTCTGCGCTATCATAATCATTCTTACTCCAATAAATTCGCCCCAGATGAAGAAAAACGCTGTCTTTGGCTTTACCCGTTTCTATGGCCTTTTCAAATTTTTTTTCAGCCAGCATTATCTTATTTTGCAGGTAATAAATAGTGCCGGCAAGCGAAAGCGCTTCAACATGGCCGGGCTGCTTGTCCAGAACGGACTTAACAATGGCAAGCGACTTGTCCTCATCATTCCTGGCCAGCAACAGGTTTACAAGTTCCAGCTTAAGATAGACAGATTGGGAATCATGTTCTATTGACTTATTTAGCAGCCAAATAGCCTCGTTAATATTTCCACGTTTAACCATCAACTGGGCATTGGTAAAATAATAATAGGCGGGCGCACCCTGTCTTTGAGGCTGTGGGTGGTTTTTATGGTGAAAACCGATTGTTTTCAAACTTTGACATCCACCGAGCCATAACACCATCAAGCAGGCAAACAGAAAAGTTTTTTTTAGCAACGATAGTATCCCTTTTTCCAATCCAATACCGGTTTCTTAATTAATGTTACAACGGATTTCGTTCTTTTCAACAGCTTATATTTGGTTATCGGCTTTTTTTTTATGAACTCCATCTTCAATTTAATTTATGGCAAAAATTTAATAATATCGAAATTAAATAGATGATAACGAAATGTGATTTTGATGATCCCGATTTTAGAGCCTGTTTGGCAACTAATAAATCGCCTCTAAGACAATATTTTGTTCATGCACCAAATAGACAAATTCGGCTAAAATCAAGGCGCGCGATAAATTTTAAGGGCCGTGAAAAATGCAAATCACACTCGATTAGCGCATCTTCCACGAGCTTTACCACAGGCATCTGATTGATGCTCACTGGTTGATATTTCAAGGATAAAATTTTCAGCATAACTAAGATATCGGGCAAATTCGCCATTTAATGAATGGGCGCTATCTATTGATTCATCACGTGATTCGTCTCGTTATCAGTCTCGTTATCAAAATAGATAGCGCCTATGAGGGTAAAAAATTCACCCTTCAATGGTATATGCATTAAAATCAGGTATCTCATTTTTGAAATATTCCCGCATTTTTTTTATTACATTTTTTTCAATCTGACGAACCCTTTCACGGGAAATACCATAACGATCACCAATTTGTTGTAACGTAACGGGAGTGTCGGAAAAAATACGCTGGTTAAAAATTTCAAGTTCCCGTTCGTTCATTTGTTTTTTGAACTCAGCGACCTTTTTATGAAGTAAAAGTTCAATTTCTTTTTTGGCTACCTTATCTTCGGCGGAAGCAGATCCTTCGCTGATAAAATCTATACGGCCGGTATCTGATCCTTCTTTTACCGGCGAATCCAATGAAACATCCCAACCATCCAGCCGCTGATCCATATCTACAATTTCGCGCTCAGATACCCCGAGCCGCTGGGATAAAAGTTTAGGTTTAGGATCAAACCCCAACTCTATCAGGCGTTGTTTTTCTTTTTTCAGTTTGAAAAAAAGCTTTCTTTGTCCTTGAGTCGTACCGATTTTGACCAGACGCCAATTATCCATTATAAATTTAAGTATATAAGCTTTTATCCAGAAAGAGGCATAATACGAAAATTTTACATTTTTATATGGATCAAATTTTTTAACAGCCTGCATGAGGCCTATATTGCCCTCCTGTATCAAATCCAGAAGGTTTTGCATCCAAACGCGCTGGAATTCCAAAGCAATTTTTACAACCAACCGCAAATTGGATGTTACCAACTGATAAGCGGCATCCATATCGCCAATTTCCTGGACACGCCTGCCTAGCTCGACCTCCTCTTCCCTGGTCAGTAATCGGTATTGGCTTATTTCAGAAAGATAGCGTTGAAGGGGATCAAATTTAACAACGGATTTATTATCCGCCTTTTTTACGCGGTTATCGATTTTTTTTAGCGGTTTTTTCTTATTTTTATTACCTTTTTTATTTATCGGTAACGTTGTCTCATTTTGTTGGGTCATTGAAAATATGCTTTCACGGTTTAGCCAGCGGGTCATTTTTTAAAACCCCGCCAAGTCATGTTTTTTATAGACAACCCCAATATCCTATGATATTTGCGGGACTGCATTTGATGTGCGCCTGTAGCTCAGATGGATAGAGCAACGGACTTCTAATCCGTAGGTCGCAGGTTCGAATCCTGCCAGGCGTACCAATAAAATCAATGGGTTATAGCAATTGACTATAACCCTTTTTGTTTTTTTGGGAGCGTATTGGGAGCATAGCGCGTTTACACCAATTATTTCGTTTATACCAATTATTTTCAGGGTACACCTATTAAAATAAGGGCCGATCAATTTTGAATCATGCCCTCTAAATTTTTGGGGAGCACAGCCTTGATCCCCTTTTTTTGTCATTCAGTTAGCTAACGGATTAATATCGGTCCCGCTGCCGTTATCCTTATCCTTATCGAACTAGGTCAAAATTAGCATTTTTGTACCACTCTGGCAATATAGTCGCATTTTAAACCAATTTCTTATAAATTAATTCGATGTTGATAATCATATCTGGATATGTTGCCCGAACTATGTAAATTACTGGAACTATGAATTTTGATGACCTTACGAAAATTCATTATGAACTCCGTAACGGCACTCCAGTAAACGTCAGACGCTAGAAATGTTGAACAAAATGTCTAATAATCAGGGTACCGGAACGAGTCCTGCGCTACATAAAAAAATTAAGATACATTTTTTTGTGTGAGTTTATCAAAACGAGCATGGACTAACGGCCACCATTTTTCACATGGAGACCGTTTTCCATGACCGCCGGTACCCTCACTTTATCCTTAACCAGAAAAGTATGAGCGCAGCCCGGATGGAAGTGGCATTTTTGAACGGGACTACTCATCAAATCCCTGGTAGTGATCAACAGTTCGGACCTGATGATTCAGACACCAATCATCTAAAGACTGAATAGGGTACAAGACCTTCCTTCCATACTTAACATATGCAGGACCCCGGCCTTGGCACCGCCAATTCGCAAGTGTTCCAGCATCAATACT